>NZ_VZQN01000297.1:0-200 GCF_014397645.1 Paraburkholderia sp. 31.1 | reverse complement strand
CCGTGAACTCGTGCTCGCCTTCGTCCAGCGGCGTATCAGGCGTGAAGCTCCAGTTGCCGTCCTCGTCGACCTGCGTCTCGCCAACCGGCGTGCCGTTGTCGATCACGACGATCGTGTCGCCCGGTTCACCCTTGCCCACCAGCGTCGGCGTCGTGTCGTCCGTGCTCTCGCCATTGCCCACCGGCCCCTGGATCGGACCT
>NZ_VZQN01000296.1:0-203 GCF_014397645.1 Paraburkholderia sp. 31.1 | reverse complement strand
GAGCTCGCTGTCGACCTCCGCGTCGACGGGTATTTCGTCGCTGTCGACATCGGCCTCGACGGGGATCAGCACGGCACAGAGCGGCGTGAATTCGCTGTCCACGGGCGTGAGCTCGCTGTCGACCTCCACGTCGACGGGTATTTCGTCGCTGTCGACGGGGCTGAGCGCGACTAATAGCACAGTCACGTCGCTCTCGACGGGTG
>NZ_VZQN01000295.1:0-207 GCF_014397645.1 Paraburkholderia sp. 31.1 | reverse complement strand
GCGTGAAGCTCCAGTTGCCGTCCTCGTCGACCTGCGTCTCGCCAACCGGCGTGCCGTTGTCGATCACGACGATCGTGTCACCCGGTTCGCCCTTGCCCACCAGCGTCGGCGTCGTGTCGTCCGTGCTGCCGCCATTGTCCACAGGACCCTGAACCAGACCCACGTCGTCAATCACTTCGCCAATGACTGGCTGGTCCGGCGCATCAA
>NZ_VZQN01000294.1:0-210 GCF_014397645.1 Paraburkholderia sp. 31.1 | reverse complement strand
TGCCCACCGGCCCCTGGATCGGACCTTCGTCGTCAATCACTTCGCCAATGACTGGCTGGTCCGGCGCAGTCGTGTCCACGACTACCACGTGCGGCTCCGACGGCCTGCTTTCGTTGCCCGCGGGATCACGCTCCACCACCGTGAACTCGTGCTCGCCTTCGTCCAGCGGCGTATCAGGCGTGAAGCTCCAGTTGCCGTCCTCGTCGACCT
>NZ_VZQN01000293.1:0-211 GCF_014397645.1 Paraburkholderia sp. 31.1 | reverse complement strand
TGAAGGGCTGGGGCCGCTGGAATATCTGTGGGACTGGGGGATTAGCTCAGCTGGGAGAGCACCTGCTTTGCAAGCAGGGGGTCGTCGGTTCGATCCCGTCATCCTCCACCAATCCTCAATGCCAAGGGTTCAGCACGAAGTGATGCTGAGTACTTTGCATTGGCGATTGAGCCAGTCAGGGCGGTATGAGGCACAGGCTTCATACCGGCTG
>NZ_VZQN01000292.1:0-213 GCF_014397645.1 Paraburkholderia sp. 31.1 | reverse complement strand
GGGCACGCCGCACCGACTTTCGGCGAGGCCGGTCCCTGGGCACGCGCGATCACATTGTGACGTGGCCCAAACCCCGGCAGCGTCCTGACTGGATGACGCATGAGCAGTACCAGGCCTTCCCCGATGAGCTGATGGTGCGCGAGTCCAGGCTGCATCACCGGGTGCTGGTCACCACGATGCTTGATGCACGCAAGACCAGCAAACAGGACCTCT
>NZ_VZQN01000291.1:0-213 GCF_014397645.1 Paraburkholderia sp. 31.1 | reverse complement strand
GGGCACGCCGCACCGACTTTCGGCGAGGCCGGTCCCTGGGCACGCGCGATCACATTGTGACGTGGCCCAAACCCCGGCAGCGTCCTGACTGGATGACGCATGAGCAGTACCAGGCCTTCCCCGATGAACTGATGGTGCGCGAGTCCAGGCTGCATCACCGGGTGCTGGTCACCACGATGCTTGATGCACGCAAGACCAGCAAACAGGACCTCT
>NZ_VZQN01000290.1:0-213 GCF_014397645.1 Paraburkholderia sp. 31.1 | reverse complement strand
GGGCACGCCGCACCGACTTTCGGCGAGGCCGGTCCCTGGGCACGCGCGATCACATTGTGACGTGGCCCAAACCCCGGCAGCGTCCCGACTGGATGACGCATGAGCAGTACCAGGCCTTCCCCGATGAGCTGATGGTGCGCGAGTCCAGGCTGCATCACCGGGTGCTGGTCACCACGATGCTTGATGCACGCAAGACCAGCAAACAGGACCTCT
>NZ_VZQN01000289.1:0-214 GCF_014397645.1 Paraburkholderia sp. 31.1 | reverse complement strand
CAGGCTCAGGGTCTGTAGCTCAGCCGGTTAGAGCACCGTCTTGATAAGGCGGGGGTCGATGGTTCGAATCCATCCAGACCCACCACGGTCTTGTCTGGTGAGCTGAAGGGCTGGGGCCGCTGGAATATCTGTGGGACTGGGGGATTAGCTCAGCTGGGAGAGCACCTGCTTTGCAAGCAGGGGGTCGTCGGTTCGATCCCGTCATCCTCCACCA
>NZ_VZQN01000288.1:0-216 GCF_014397645.1 Paraburkholderia sp. 31.1 | reverse complement strand
CGCTGGTCGACGCGACGATCATCGAAGCGCCACCGTCGACCAAGAACGCCGGGAAGAGCCGCGACCCGGAGATGCATCAGACGAAGAAGGGAAACGAATGGCACTTTGGGATGAAGGCCCACATCGGTGTCGACGCCGATTCGGGGCTGGTGCATACCGTGGTTGGCACGTCGGCCAACGTGTCGGATGTGTCGCAGGCCCATGCCCTGCTGCACG
>NZ_VZQN01000287.1:0-217 GCF_014397645.1 Paraburkholderia sp. 31.1 | reverse complement strand
AAGCAGAACACCAATTGTTATGCGCAGTCCGGCAACAAGCCGGCGACGCTATCTCATTGATATATCTTCCTGAACTGCCATGAGGTCGTGCCCACTCCGCAGAAAAATGGACTCCGCTGAATACCCGTTAGGTGCTGCAGCGCCTAACGGGTAATGCCGGTGGAGGAAAGGGGCCTCAGTTCAAGACAAACGCAACACGTAGTGAGGGACCTGGAGA
>NZ_VZQN01000286.1:0-217 GCF_014397645.1 Paraburkholderia sp. 31.1 | reverse complement strand
TCTCCAGGTCCCTCACTACGTGTTGCGTTTGTCTTGAACTGAGGCCCCTTTCCTCCACCGGCATTACCCGTTAGGCGCTGCAGCACCTAACGGGTATTCAGCGGAGTCCATTTTTCTGCGGAGTGGGATGGCGTAAGCAAGGAAATCCCTGTCGGCATCATGCCTTCCACTCCGCATAATATTGCGTGCGCCTACCCTGTCCTCAGGAGTTCAATGA
>NZ_VZQN01000285.1:0-217 GCF_014397645.1 Paraburkholderia sp. 31.1 | reverse complement strand
TTGGCGTGGTTAGGGATGATCAACCGGACGCCCGCGAGGGACAGGCCGGGCGCCTTAGGGTGACGGAGAGGCCCGTATTACCGTTGAAGCCGGGTATTCAGCGGAGTCCATTTTTCTGCGGAGTGGGATGGCGTAAGCAAGGAAATCCCTGTCGGCATCATGCCTTCCACTCCGCATAATATTGCGTGCGCCTACCCTGTCCTCAGGAGTTCAATGA
>NZ_VZQN01000284.1:0-222 GCF_014397645.1 Paraburkholderia sp. 31.1 | reverse complement strand
CCATTGCCCACCGGACCCTGGATCGGACCTTCGTCGTCAATGACCTCGTCAATCGACGGCTTGCCCGGCGGCGTCGTATCCACGATCACCGTCCACGGGTCCGACGGCCCACTTTCGTTGCCCGCAGGATCGCGCTCCACCACCGTGAACTGATGCTCGCCCTCTTCCAGCGGCGTCTCAGGCGTGAAGCTCCAGTTGCCCTCCTCGTCGACCGTCGTCTCG
>NZ_VZQN01000283.1:0-225 GCF_014397645.1 Paraburkholderia sp. 31.1 | reverse complement strand
GCGCCCGGATTTGCCAAAGCGCCTTCTCCAATGCAAGGACCGGGACTTCCAACACCCGGACAACCTTCCGCGATCCGTCCCCCCATCGCATTTCACACTGGTGCAGAAATATTAATCTGCTTCCCATCAGCTACGCATTTCTGCCTCGCCTTAGGGGCCGACTCACCCTACGCCGATGAACGTTGCGTAGGAAACCTTGGGCTTACGGCGAGGGGGCCTTTCACC
>NZ_VZQN01000282.1:0-226 GCF_014397645.1 Paraburkholderia sp. 31.1 | reverse complement strand
AATACTCATCTCGCCCACCTGTGTCGGTTTGCGGTACGGTCACTGTGAAACTGAAGCTTAGAGGCTTTTCCTGGAACCCCTTCCAGTTGCTTCGCCACCGAAGTGGCTCGCCTCGCACCCTTGAATTGCGCGCCCGGATTTGCCAAAGCGCCTTCTCCAATGCAAGGACCGGGACTTCCAACACCCGGACAACCTTCCGCGATCCGTCCCCCCATCGCATTTCACA
>NZ_VZQN01000281.1:0-227 GCF_014397645.1 Paraburkholderia sp. 31.1 | reverse complement strand
TGGTGGAGCGTGATCCCGCGGGCAACGAAAGCAGGCCGTCGGAGCCGCACGTGGTGATCGTGGACACGACTGCGCCGGACCAGCCAGTCATTGGCGAAGTGATTGACGACGAAGGTCCGATCCAGGGTCCGGTGGGCAATGGCGAGAGCACGGACGACACGACGCCGACGCTGGTGGGCAAGGGTGAACCGGGCGACACGATCGTCGTGATCGACAACGGCACGCCG
>NZ_VZQN01000280.1:0-228 GCF_014397645.1 Paraburkholderia sp. 31.1 | reverse complement strand
CGGAGAAAACCGGTCCCTGATGTCCGGTGAGCTTCGCGATCACCTCGCCGGTCGCCGCGTCCCACACCCGCGCGGTCCCGTCCGCGGACGCGGTCACCACGCGCTGGCCGTCCGGGCTGAAGGCGGCGGAGAAAACCGGTCCCTGATGTCCGGTGAGCTTCGCGATCACCTCGCCGGTCGCCGCGTCCCACACCCGCGCGGTCCCGTCCGCGGACGCGGTCACCACGC
>NZ_VZQN01000279.1:0-228 GCF_014397645.1 Paraburkholderia sp. 31.1 | reverse complement strand
CACCCTTGCCCACCAGCGTCGGCGTCGTGTCGTCCGTGCTCTCGCCATTGCCCACCGGTCCCTGGATCGGACCTTCGTCGTCAATCACTTCGCCAATGACTGGCTGGTCCGGCGCAGTCGTGTCCACAATCACCGTCCGCGGGTCCGACGGCCCACTTTCGTTGCCCGCAGGATCGCGCTCCACCACCGTGAACTGATGCTCGCCCTCTTCCAGCGGCGTCTCAGGCG
>NZ_VZQN01000278.1:0-231 GCF_014397645.1 Paraburkholderia sp. 31.1 | reverse complement strand
GAAGAGGGGCTCGTTTGCGAGCCAAATTCACCGAAATGAGCGTCGATTCGATTCGTTATCCAGAAAATTTGACGCGTCTTGATCTGCAAGCCGATCCGACAGTTCATTAATCAGCGTTTCCCTAGGGAAACACTGATTTATCAGGCTCGGCCGTCATCGCTGACGTGTTCGAGTACGTTATAGAAGGAAGTTCACGGAACGGACCAATAGTGATGAAGCGGCAGATCAGCT
>NZ_VZQN01000277.1:0-231 GCF_014397645.1 Paraburkholderia sp. 31.1 | reverse complement strand
GGACCAGCCAGTCATTGGCGAAGTGATTGACGACGAAGGTCCGATCCAGGGACCGGTGGGCAATGGCGAGAGCACGGACGACACGACGCCGACGCTGGTGGGCAAGGGTGAACCGGGCGACACGATCATCGTGATCGACAACGGCACGCCGATCGGCGAGACGACGGTCGACGAGGAGGGCAACTGGAGCTTCACGCCTGAGACGCCGCTGGAAGAGGGCGAGCATCAGTT
>NZ_VZQN01000276.1:0-234 GCF_014397645.1 Paraburkholderia sp. 31.1 | reverse complement strand
CACTTTCCGCTTCCGCAAAGCTGATCTGCCGCTTCATCGTCGATCGTCCGTCCCGTGAATTTCTTCTACAACGCCCTCGACCACATCTGCGATGACGGTCGCACCAAATAAATCAGTGTTTCCCTAGGGAAACGCTGATTAATGAACTGTCGGATCGGCTTGCAGATCAAGACGCGTCAAATTTTCTGGATAACGAATCGAATCGACGCTCATTTCGGTGAATTTGGCTCGCAA
>NZ_VZQN01000275.1:0-238 GCF_014397645.1 Paraburkholderia sp. 31.1 | reverse complement strand
GAGGAGGGGGCCCCGAATCCGGGCAAACCCCGCCTCGCTTGCGACCGAATTCCTTCGACATTCTGATAATTGCAAGCTGACTCGTCGGCAACGCCGGCGACGAGCTTATTGATCAGTGTTTCCCTAGGGAAACGCTGATTAATGAACTGTCGGATCGGCTTGCAGATCAAGACGCGTCAAATTTTCTGGATAACGAATCGAATCGACGCTCATTTCGGTGAATTTGGCTCGCAAACGA
>NZ_VZQN01000274.1:0-239 GCF_014397645.1 Paraburkholderia sp. 31.1 | reverse complement strand
CCGGTGGGCAATGGCGAGAGCACGGACGACACGACGCCGACGCTGGTGGGCAAGGGTGAACCGGGCGACACGATCGTCGTGATCGACAACGGCACGCCGGTTGGCGAGACGGAGGTCGACGAGGACGGCAACTGGAGCTTCACGCCTGATACGCCGCTGGACGAAGGCGAGCACGAGTTCACGGTGGTGGAGCGTGATCCCGCGGGCAACGAAAGCAGGCCGTCGGAGCCGCACGTGGT
>NZ_VZQN01000273.1:0-241 GCF_014397645.1 Paraburkholderia sp. 31.1 | reverse complement strand
GGCCGAGGCCGCCTGCGTCGCACAGTAGCGCGGCGCGTCCACGCTGCAATTACGCGCCAGTTCGCGCGACACCGTCGAAGCGCTGCGCCCCAGCAGCCCCGCAATAGTTCTTATGCTGCCGCCCTTTCGATGTTCGATCATGATCGCCGCGCGTTCTTCCGCGCTCAAATGCTTGTAGTTCTTCTTCATCGCAACACCCTACCTCATTCAAGGTGTTGCACTTGGAACTAGAGACTAAGCA
>NZ_VZQN01000272.1:0-243 GCF_014397645.1 Paraburkholderia sp. 31.1 | reverse complement strand
AGTCGTAACAAGGTAGCCGTATCGGAAGGTGCGGCTGGATCACCTCCTTTCCAGAGCTGTGCATTCATTGCACTCAAGTGCTCACGCTTATCGGCTGTGGTTAGAAGAAACGCAGGCAGGCTCAGGGTCTGTAGCTCAGCCGGTTAGAGCACCGTCTTGATAAGGCGGGGGTCGATGGTTCGAATCCATCCAGACCCACCACGGTCTTGTCTGGTGAGCTGAAGGGCTGGGGCCGCTGGAATA
>NZ_VZQN01000271.1:0-245 GCF_014397645.1 Paraburkholderia sp. 31.1 | reverse complement strand
CTGGAAGTGTCCTGCTCGCGCGCGTCAGTTCGCTGTTGCGACGCACCTATCAGCTCAGTGCTGCTGGGCGCGAAGTCTATGGAGATTACGACTTCGATCTGATTGCGAAGCAGGCGCTGCTTAAGGGTACCGCTGCTGCGCTGACCCCAAAGGAATTCGAACTTGCACTGCTGCTGTTCCAACACTTGGGCCGACCGTTGTCTCGCGCCCACATTCGCGATGTAATCTGGAATCAGATCGCCGAA
>NZ_VZQN01000270.1:0-245 GCF_014397645.1 Paraburkholderia sp. 31.1 | reverse complement strand
CAGTGGGCGGCGGCGTCGGCATCTTCTTTTTGGCCAGCAGGTGGGCGCCACGAATTTCGTCCGGATCGAAGAACAAGGCGGCATCCAGATCCGGACAGGTCCGGCCTTTGCGCATCAGATACGTCACGCGCCAAGCCACCACCAGGAACAAGGCCAGCGCGCGCTCAATCCGGTCGACAGCGGCCAATTGCAGGGTCTCGACTTCGCAGCCATTCTTGAGGACATGGAAATAGATTTCGATTTCC
>NZ_VZQN01000269.1:0-246 GCF_014397645.1 Paraburkholderia sp. 31.1 | reverse complement strand
CCGTGAACTCGTGCTCGCCTTCGTCCAGCGGCGTATCAGGCGTGAAGCTCCAGTTGCCGTCCTCGTCGACCTGCGTCTCGCCAACCGGCGTGCCGTTGTCGATCACGACGATCGTGTCGCCCGGTTCGCCCTTGCCCACCAGCGTCGGCGTCGTGTCGTCCGTGCTGCCGCCATTGTCCACAGGACCCTGAACCAGACCCACGTCGTCAATCACTTCGCCAATGACTGGCTGGTCCGGCGCATCAA
>NZ_VZQN01000268.1:0-247 GCF_014397645.1 Paraburkholderia sp. 31.1 | reverse complement strand
GAAGAGAGGCCCGTCGAGGTCGACGTCGACAGCGACGAAATACCTGTCGACGTGGAGGTCGACAGCGAACCCAGGCCTGTGGACAGCGAATCCACACCGCTCTGCACCGTGCTGATCCCCGTCGAGGTCGACGTCGACAACGACGAGATACCCGTCGACGTGGAGGTCGACAGCGAGCTCACGCCTGTGGACAGCGAACTCATACCCGTCGAGAGCGACGTGACCGCGCTGTTAGTCGTGCTCAGGC
>NZ_VZQN01000267.1:0-247 GCF_014397645.1 Paraburkholderia sp. 31.1 | reverse complement strand
TTCGCCGACGCGCAAGCGATCTGCGAGGCCGCGTCACGTCCCAGCATGCGGTTCGTCAGTCCGCGCAATGAGGTGCAGCAGACGATCTCAGCGCTGCATCGGGTACGCGAAGCGCTGGTGCGCGACCGTACCGGCACGGTCAACCAGATTCATGCCTTTCTACTCGAATTCGGCGTGAGCCTGCCCAAGGGGATGGGCGTCATCCGCCGACTTCCTGCCGTGCTGGCCTCGCATGATCTGCCGCCGC
>NZ_VZQN01000266.1:0-247 GCF_014397645.1 Paraburkholderia sp. 31.1 | reverse complement strand
TGACTGGGGTGAAGTCGTAACAAGGTAGCCGTATCGGAAGGTGCGGCTGGATCACCTCCTTTCCAGAGCTGTGCATTCATTGCACTCAAGTGCTCACGCTTATCGGCTGTGGTTAGAAGAAACGCAGACAGGCTCAGGGTCTGTAGCTCAGCCGGTTAGAGCACCGTCTTGATAAGGCGGGGGTCGATGGTTCGAATCCATCCAGACCCACCAGTGTCTTGTCTGGTGAGCTGAAGGGCTGGGGCCG
>NZ_VZQN01000265.1:0-248 GCF_014397645.1 Paraburkholderia sp. 31.1 | reverse complement strand
ACTTTCCGCTTCCGCAAAGCTGATCTGCCGCTTCATCGTCGATCGTCCGTCCCGTGAATTTCTTCTACAACGCCCTCGACCACATCTGCGATGACGGTCGCACCAAATAAATCAGTGTTTCCCTAACGGTGTCCACGTCCTGAGTTACAGGAGCAACTCCAGCCTCTTTCTATGCGCCGCCACAACACCAAAAACAAATTTATGACGAGTCCGACTGGTGTAAAAGAAAAATAACACCCGTCGCATTT
>NZ_VZQN01000264.1:0-250 GCF_014397645.1 Paraburkholderia sp. 31.1 | reverse complement strand
ACTCTCCGCTTCTGCAAAGCTGATCTGCCGCTTCATCACTATTGGTCCGTTCCGTGAACTTCCTTCTATAACGTACTCGAACACGTCAGCGATGACGGCCGAGCCTGATAAATCAGTGTTTCCCTAGGGAAACGCTGATTAATGGAACTCGGCGGTCATCGCTCACGTAGCCGAAGACGTTATAGAAGGCAGCTCACAGAACGGACTCACGAGGATGAAGAGGCAGATCGGCTTCGCGGAAGCGGAAATT
>NZ_VZQN01000263.1:0-250 GCF_014397645.1 Paraburkholderia sp. 31.1 | reverse complement strand
CGATACTCAAGTCGGGACAGGCTAACACCGTGAGGGCCTGAACCATATGAGTTGCAGCGACAGCATGTAAAGGTCAACGCGCCCGGAACGCCCTCGGGTTACCCATTGCGGATGACCGTGTATCTAGATGGGGCGCGTCGGTAACAGGGTGGCGCCAGCGCTTCGCGCATGCGGCATGAGGTGACCGGCCTGCCAGGCCGGCACGGATAGAAGGTCGACCCGGCACTGACCGGTCAACAGACACCCTGAC
>NZ_VZQN01000262.1:0-250 GCF_014397645.1 Paraburkholderia sp. 31.1 | reverse complement strand
GGACACCGGTTGGTGCCGTGACGCTTAACCCCGAACGCGACTCAGTCGTCGAGATGGCGTCGATCAGCGCAAATAAACAGCCTCTGGCTGCATGAGTGAGGCGACAACTTGCTTGACGCGCGCCGCGACCGTACCGGCACGGTCAACCAGATTCATGCCTTTCTACTCGAATTCGGCGTGAGCCTGCCCAAGGGGATGGGCGTCATCCGCCGACTTCCTGCCGTGCTGGCCTCGCATGATCTGCCGCCGC
>NZ_VZQN01000261.1:0-251 GCF_014397645.1 Paraburkholderia sp. 31.1 | reverse complement strand
TGGAAGCACTTCAAGTACCACTGGCGGCGATTCGCGACGTGGACGAAAGAAACCGTCGATGCGGAGCTCGAAATTCTGCTCAGCGGATACGGGTCAAAATTCCAAGTAAATTTTTCGTGAACACTTAGGGAAACGCTGATTAATTGACCGGGCTGCCGAGCTTGCAGATGGGATGGCGCGGAATTTTTCTGGATGACGAAGTAAATGAGGATCGGTTTCGGTGAATTTGGCTCTGGAGCGAGCCTCACTTA
>NZ_VZQN01000260.1:0-251 GCF_014397645.1 Paraburkholderia sp. 31.1 | reverse complement strand
AGTACAAACGCCTCTCCGCTGAAACCGATCAGGTGCGCAAGGCCTTCTTCGAACAGTGGTACCACCTGGGCAAACGAACCCTGCTCGATGTGCTCCTTGCGGAGAACGATCACTACGGCAACAGCGTGAGCGAAGTGACGAACCGGTTCGATGGCTACGCGGCGGTACTGCGGGAGCACGCATCCGCGGGTTCGCTGGTTGACTGGCTGGAGACCGGGCGCTCCGGCGGTTAGGTGTTGCGGATCAGAGCC
>NZ_VZQN01000259.1:0-252 GCF_014397645.1 Paraburkholderia sp. 31.1 | reverse complement strand
AGTCGTAACAAGGTAGCCGTATCGGAAGGTGCGGCTGGATCACCTCCTTTCCAGAGCTGTGCATTCATTGCACTCAAGTGCTCACGCTTATCGGCTGTGGTTAGAAGAAACGCAGGCAGGCTCAGGGGTCTGTAGCTCAGCCGGTTAGAGCACCGTCTTGATAAGGCGGGGGTCGATGGTTCGAATCCATCCAGACCCACCAGTGTCTTGTCTGGTGAGCTGAAGGGCTGGGGCCGCTGGAATATCTGTGGG
>NZ_VZQN01000258.1:0-252 GCF_014397645.1 Paraburkholderia sp. 31.1 | reverse complement strand
CATCAAGCCTGCCTTTTTTGTTCTCATGGTTCTGCGCCTGTTCGTTGACTTCACGTCGATAACGTTGCTTTCACGCTCCGCACGCGGCTTCCTTCAACTCGCTAAATGAATTTTGCAGGTCCGACTAATGACGACGCGTCGTGCGTGATGTGATGCTCGCTGCGGTCGAGCGACGCTTCGGAGCGACCCAGGCGGGTGCGGCCGTCGAACGGCTGTCGGACAACGGCCCTGCCTACATCGACCATCGCACGC
>NZ_VZQN01000257.1:0-252 GCF_014397645.1 Paraburkholderia sp. 31.1 | reverse complement strand
CTGGAAGTGTCCTGCTCGCGCGCGTCAGTTCGCTGTTGCGACGCACCTATCAGCTCAGTGCTGCTGGGCGCGAAGTCTATGGAGATTACGACTTCGATCTGATTGCGAAGCAGGCGCTGCTTAAGGGCATCTCCTTATACAGAAGTATCGTAGCCGTCGCGCAGGATCTGGATGGTGATCACCGCATCCATGACACGCTGCATGCCAATCCACAGTGTCTTCGCGCCGGGTTCACCATCACCCTTGCGTCCG
>NZ_VZQN01000256.1:0-252 GCF_014397645.1 Paraburkholderia sp. 31.1 | reverse complement strand
GGACACCGGTTGGTGCCGTGACGCTTAACCCCGAACGCGACTCAGTCGTCGAGATGGCGTCGATCAGCGCAAATAAACAGCCTCTGGCTGCATGAGTGAGGCGACAACTTGCTTGACGCGCGCCGCGTGCAGCAGGGCATGGGCCTGCGACACATCCGACACGTTGGCCGACGTGCCAACCACGGTATGCACCAGCCCCGAATCGGCGTCGACACCGATGTGGGCCTTCATCCCAAAGTGCCATTCGTTTCC
>NZ_VZQN01000255.1:0-253 GCF_014397645.1 Paraburkholderia sp. 31.1 | reverse complement strand
TTTCCGCTTCCGCAAAGCTGATCTGCCGCTTCATCGTCGATCGTCCGTCCCGTGAATTTCTTCTACAACGCCCTCGACCACATCTGCGATGACGGTCGCACCAAATAAATCAGTGTTTCCCTAGACGGAATGGCACTTACTTAAGCCTACATGGAGGAGAAGACGCGGGTAAGTGCTTGAAGAGAAAGGGAGGGGGCTGATCCAGGGATTGATACGATGGTTGTTACCAGGCAAACACCGTCTCATTCCAAAG
>NZ_VZQN01000254.1:0-253 GCF_014397645.1 Paraburkholderia sp. 31.1 | reverse complement strand
ATACCAATTTTCCCCATCTTGGAAGCAATGGCGAAATTGTCGATCGTGGTGAAGACGATTATCTTAAGGTCGGGATATCGGCGCTTTAAGAACGAAAGCATGGCCATCCCGTCACCGTATTCTCCCCTAGGGAAACGCTGATTAATTGACCGGGCTGCCGAGCTTGCAGATGGGATGGCGCGGAATTTTTCTGGATGACGAAGTAAATGAGGATCGGTTTCGGTGAATTTGGCTCTGGAGCGAGCCTCACTTA
>NZ_VZQN01000253.1:0-254 GCF_014397645.1 Paraburkholderia sp. 31.1 | reverse complement strand
GCGATAAGTGAGGCTCGCTCCAGAGCCAAATTCACCGAAACCGATCCTCATTTACTTCGTCATCCAGAAAAATTCCGCGCCATCCCATCTGCAAGCTCGGCAGCCCGGTCAATTAATCAGCGTTTCCTTAGGTTGATGGCGCAGCAGTTCGCCGGAACCCGCGAGCGAAGCTGCGCGTGCGATGGTCGATGTAGGCAGGGCCGTTGTCCGACAGCCGTTCGACGGCCGCACCCGCCTGGGTCGCTCCGAAGCGT
>NZ_VZQN01000252.1:0-255 GCF_014397645.1 Paraburkholderia sp. 31.1 | reverse complement strand
ATAGACGCACTCGCTACAGGTTGAGTATTCGTGTTGCGCCGTATTCCAAAGCAATCTTTCGATCACCTTTAAAATACATCGATACAATCACAACCCTGATTCACCTACTCACACACCCATCTCCAGGCGCCTTTCGTGAATCTCTTTACTACTTCTTCCTGATTGTTAAAGAACGGCAGCCGGTATGAAGCCTGTGCCTCATACCGCCCTGACTGGCTCAATCGCCAATGCAAAGTACTCAGCATCACTTCGTGC
>NZ_VZQN01000251.1:0-255 GCF_014397645.1 Paraburkholderia sp. 31.1 | reverse complement strand
ATACCTGATCCCTGTCGCGCAACTCTGCATAGGCGAGCAGCACATTGATTGCAGGAATCTCTGTTTGTCTGGTCATCGCGACACTCCCGTTCTCGGAAGGCCCTCACCGTTTGCCTGGGCATGCGGTAAAGGCCGGTAGGTACGCGACCTTCCCGATTCAGGAAGATCGCGCCTCAGGGCTCAACGTCAGGGCTCAGCATCCCCCCATGCCTTTATCGGGCCGGGCCCGACAGACTCAGTTGCACTACCACCCGG
>NZ_VZQN01000250.1:0-255 GCF_014397645.1 Paraburkholderia sp. 31.1 | reverse complement strand
ATGGAAAGCCCACTCCTTCGGCCTGAGCACTGGACTGCGGGAAACGGGCCTGGTTCGACGGCGTATCGGGCATCGAGATCCCGGTGCCGTCAACCAGCTTGACCGGGCGCCCGCGCCACTTCCAGGCCGGCTCGGCCTGCTCATGCAGTTGGCGCCCCGTCTCGCGCGCCAACTCCCGCACCATCGTCAGCGGCAGTCTCTGGCGAGCGCGGCAGTAGCCTCCCGTACGCACACTCATGGGCCGCAGCCCGTCGG
>NZ_VZQN01000249.1:0-255 GCF_014397645.1 Paraburkholderia sp. 31.1 | reverse complement strand
CACTGGACTGCGGGAAACGGGCCTGGTTCGACGGCGTATCGGGCATCGAGATCCCGGTGCCGTCAACCAGCTTGACCGGGCGCCCGCGCCACTTCCAGGCAGGCTCGGCCTGCTCATGCAGTTGGCGTCCCGTCTCGCGCGCCAACTCCCGCACCATCGTCAGCGGCAGTCTCTGGCGAGCGCGGCAGTAGCCTCCCGTACGCACACTCATGGGCCGCAGCCCGTCGGCAGCTCGCTGCGCCGCCCACCCGTTGA
>NZ_VZQN01000248.1:0-255 GCF_014397645.1 Paraburkholderia sp. 31.1 | reverse complement strand
GCGTCGGCGTCGTGTCGTCCGTGCTCTCACCATTGCCCACCGGACCCTGGATCGGACCTTCGTCGTCAATGACCTCGTCAATCGACGGCTTGCCCGGCGGCGTCGTATCCACGATCACCGTCCACGGATCCGACGGCCCACTTTCGTTGCCCGCAGGATCGCGCTCCACCACCGTGAACTGATGCTCGCCCTCTTCCAGCGGCGTCTCAGGCGTGAAGCTCCAGTTGCCCTCCTCGTCGACCGTCGTCTCGCCGA
>NZ_VZQN01000247.1:0-262 GCF_014397645.1 Paraburkholderia sp. 31.1 | reverse complement strand
CCTCTGCGTCGACGGGTATTTCTTCGCTGTCGACGTCGGCCTCGACGGGGATCAGCACGGTGCAGAGCGGTGTGGATTCGCTGTCCACAGGCCTGGGTTCGCTGTCGACCTCCACGTCGACGGGTATGTCGTCGTTGTCGACGTCGACCTCGACAGGCATCTCTTCGCTGTCCACGGGCGTGAGCTCGCTGTCGACCTCCGCATCGACGGGTATCTCTTCACTGTCCACGGGTATGAGTTCGCTGTCGACGTCCACCTCGAC
>NZ_VZQN01000246.1:0-267 GCF_014397645.1 Paraburkholderia sp. 31.1 | reverse complement strand
CGCACGCCTGGGGGATACTGGCCGTCGGATTGGCCGCAAGTCGTTCCATCAATTTCTTTGCCCTCCTGTCCAGGCGGGCGTCGCCAAGGTCCAGCCCCGCAAATTCCTGCTCGATCCACTGCTGTGCCGCCTTCGTCACCGCGTCCGCCCAAATTACGAGAGTAGACGCGATCCGGCCAAAGTTTACAAGCACGGCTTTCAAGTCATTGAATGTAAACGGCTTGCTGGCGCGGGCGGCTGCCGCAGCGAGATGTGTATAACGCTATG
>NZ_VZQN01000245.1:0-270 GCF_014397645.1 Paraburkholderia sp. 31.1 | reverse complement strand
TGAAGCTCCAGTTGCCGTCCTCGTCGACCTGCGTCTCGCCAACCGGCGTGCCGTTGTCGATCACGACGATCGTGTCACCCGGTTCGCCCTTGCCCACCAGCGTCGGCGTCGTGTCGTCCGTGCTCTCCCCATTGCCCACCGGACCCTGGATCGGACCTTCGTCGTCAATCACTTCGCCAATGACTGGCTGGTCCGGCGCAGTCGTGTCCACGACTACCACGTGCGGCTCCGACGGCCTGCTTTCGTTGCCCGCGGGATCGCGCTCCACCA
>NZ_VZQN01000244.1:0-276 GCF_014397645.1 Paraburkholderia sp. 31.1 | reverse complement strand
CGGCCTCGACGGGGATCAGCACGGCACAGAGCGGCGTGAATTCGCTGTCCACGGGCGTGAGCTCGCTGTCGACCTCCGCATCGACGGGTATCTCGTCGCTGTCCACGGGTATGAGCTCGCTGTCGACTTCCACGTCGACGGGTATTTCGTCGCTGTCGACGTCGGCCTCGACGGGGATCAGCACGGCACAGAGCGGCGTGAATTCGCTGTCCACGGGCGTGAGCTCGCTGTCGACCTCCGCATCGACGGGTATCTCGTCGCTGTCCACGGGTATGA
>NZ_VZQN01000243.1:0-278 GCF_014397645.1 Paraburkholderia sp. 31.1 | reverse complement strand
CGCTCCACCACCGTGAACTGATGCTCGCCCTCTTCCAGCGGCGTCTCAGGCGTGAAGCTCCAGTTGCCCTCCTCGTCGACCGTCGTCTCGCCAATCGGCGTGCCGTTGTCGATCACGATGATCGTGTCGCCCGGTTCACCCTCGCCCACCAGCGTCGGCGTCGTGTCGTCCGTGCTCTCACCATTGCCCACCGGACCCTGGATCGGACCTTCGTCGTCAATGACCTCGTCAATCGACGGCTTGCCCGGCGGCGTCGTATCCACGATCACCGTCCACGG
>NZ_VZQN01000242.1:0-279 GCF_014397645.1 Paraburkholderia sp. 31.1 | reverse complement strand
GCAATCGAACCGCATTACCCGAAGGGCACGCGAGGCCGTCCGCCGATTGGCCTGGAGCGAATGCTGCGGATCTATTTCCTGCAACAGTGGTACGGGCTGTCGGACGAAGGGCTGGAAGACGCGCTGTCCCCCAAGGGGACTTCCTGCGGGGCGTATGACAGCATTGCGCTGCGCGCCTTCGCCGGCATCGATCTGGCAGTCGAGAACGTTCCGGATGCGACCACGCTGCTGAAATTCCGGCGCCTGTTGATCGAGCACGAACTGACACGGAAGCTGTTC
>NZ_VZQN01000241.1:0-280 GCF_014397645.1 Paraburkholderia sp. 31.1 | reverse complement strand
CGGACGCAAGGGTGATGGTGAACCCGGCGCGAAGACACTGTGGATTGGCATGCAGCGTGTCATGGATGCGGTGATCACCATCCAGATCCTGCGCGACGGCTACGATACTTCTGTATAAGGAGATGCCTTTAGCCGGCATTTTTATCGCGCGGACTTCGCGGGGTCATACGATCTGTCAATTCGTCGTCGGCGCGCTGCTTGTGCTAACCATCACCTGACATAGATGACGGTGTTCGAAGACAGCGCGATCAGGATCGATGCGCATGCTGCCGCCAGTGCG
>NZ_VZQN01000240.1:0-282 GCF_014397645.1 Paraburkholderia sp. 31.1 | reverse complement strand
CAGCACGGTGCTTCCAGGGCCAAGGCGTTCACGCAAAAAGCAAGAGTAAACGCGACGCGCCGAAAGTTTACAAGCCCCGGTCGATCTCATTGCTCGACGACGGTTTGTTCCGGCCTACGGTTGCGGACGGCAGACTTGTGTATAAGACGATGGGTTAGACGGTGTTAGGAACTTCCGGTCAAAACCTGGTACCCTGGAGGGATGACAAGAGAGAAACGTAAAGCCTACCCGACAGACGTGTCAGACGAAGAATGGAGCTTCGTAGCAGCGTATCTGACGTTG
>NZ_VZQN01000239.1:0-282 GCF_014397645.1 Paraburkholderia sp. 31.1 | reverse complement strand
GCGTATCAGGCGTGAAGCTCCAGTTGCCGTCCTCGTCGACCTGCGTCTCGCCAACCGGCGTGCCGTTGTCGATCACGACGATCGTGTCACCCGGTTCGCCCTTGCCCACCAGCGTCGGCGTCGTGTCATCCGTGCTCTCGCCATTGCCCACCGGTCCCTGGATCGGACCTTCGTCGTCAATCACTTCGCCAATGACTGGCTGGTCCGGCGCAGTCGTATCCACGATCACCACGTGCGGCTCCGACGGCCTGCTTTCGTTGCCCGCGGGATCACGCTCCACCA
>NZ_VZQN01000238.1:0-287 GCF_014397645.1 Paraburkholderia sp. 31.1 | reverse complement strand
GAACCCTGCAGATGCAGACTTGCAATGGTCAGGCGCTCTTCAGGCTGAAGTTGCTGGTACTGAGTTCTTTCGTGCATCGCAACACCTTATACGAAACAGGTGTTGCACTTCAGATTTGAGGCCGCCCCAGGAGACTTACTTCCGCGGCCCGTCCATAGTATCTAGTAACGATACAAGATTAACAGGCGAATAGTGGGTTGGCCACCGTTGATCCTGGCGGCCCTATCTGGTCAGACAATCGCGCGCGGAAATCAGTGCTTGTGAAAGGCTGCGAACTAAAAATTCGT
>NZ_VZQN01000237.1:0-289 GCF_014397645.1 Paraburkholderia sp. 31.1 | reverse complement strand
TTCACGAAAGCATACCTGGAGATGGGTGTGTGAGTAGGTGAATCAGGGTTGTGATTGTATCGATGTATTTTAAAGGTGATCGAAAGATTGCTTTGGAATACGGCGCAACACGAATACTCAACCTGTAACGGAACGTGAATGGTCGACTCCTTCGGGAACCTGTCCCCTCCGGGGATGGGACCCACGTAAGCGCTAAGGCGCTAACGTGGGTCGACACAGAGACACACCCGTTATAGGGTCAAGCGAACAAGTGCATGTGGTGGATGCCTTGGCGATCACAGGCGATGAA
>NZ_VZQN01000236.1:0-291 GCF_014397645.1 Paraburkholderia sp. 31.1 | reverse complement strand
CGCCTGAGACGCCGCTGGAAGAGGGCGAGCATCAGTTCACGGTGGTGGAGCGCGATCCTGCGGGCAACGAAAGTGGGCCGTCGGACCCGCGGACGGTGATTGTGGACACGACTGCGCCGGACCAGCCGGTCATTGGCGAAGTGATTGACGACGAAGGTCCGGTTCAGGGTCCGGTGGGCAATGGTGAGAGCACGGACGACACGACGCCGACGCTGGTGGGCGAGGGTGAACCGGGCGACACGATCATCGTGATCGACAACGGCACGCCGATTGGCGAGACGACGGTCGACG
>NZ_VZQN01000235.1:0-300 GCF_014397645.1 Paraburkholderia sp. 31.1 | reverse complement strand
GTGACGTATCTGATGCGCAAAGGCCGGACCTGTCCGGATCTGGATGCCGCCTTGTTCTTCGATCCGGACGAAATTCGTGGCGCCCACCTGCTGGCCAAAAAGAAGATGCCGACGCCGCCGCCCACTGTGAATGAGGTCGTGCGGCTGATTGCGCAAATCGGTGGCTTCCTCGGCCGAAAGAGCGACGGTGAACCGGGTGCCAAGACCATCTGGCGAGGGCTCGATCAGGTACTCGCTGCCGCTGACACGCTACGCGCGCTCCGCGACGGGCTCGGCTAAGGACTTATGTATAACGCTATG
>NZ_VZQN01000234.1:0-301 GCF_014397645.1 Paraburkholderia sp. 31.1 | reverse complement strand
TCGTGATCGACAACGGCACGCCGGTTGGCGAGACGCAGGTCGACGAGGACGGCAACTGGAGCTTCACGCCTGATACGCCGCTGGACGAAGGCAAGCACGAGTTCACGGTGGTGGAGCGCGATCCCGCGGGCAACGAAAGCAGGCCGTCGGAGCCGCACGTGGTAGTCGTGGACACGACTGCGCCGGACCAGCCAGTCATTGGCGAAGTGATTGACGACGAAGGTCCGATCCAGGGGCCGGTGGGCAATGGCGAGAGCACGGACGACACGACGCCGACGCTGGTGGGCAAGGGTGAACCGGG
>NZ_VZQN01000233.1:0-312 GCF_014397645.1 Paraburkholderia sp. 31.1 | reverse complement strand
TGAAGCTCCAGTTGCCGTCCTCGTCGACCTGCGTCTCGCCAACCGGCGTGCCGTTGTCGATCACGACGATCGTGTCACCCGGTTCGCCCTTGCCCACCAGCGTCGGCGTCGTGTCGTCCGTGCTCTCGCCATTGTCCACAGGACCCTGAACCAGACCCACGTCGTCAATCACTTCGCCAATGACCGGCTGGTCCGGCGCAGTCGTGTCCACGATCACCACGTGCGGCTCCGACGGCCTGCTTTCGTTGCCCGCGGGATCACGCTCCACCACCGTGAACTCGTGCTCGCCTTCGTCCAGCGGCGTATCAGGCG
>NZ_VZQN01000232.1:0-315 GCF_014397645.1 Paraburkholderia sp. 31.1 | reverse complement strand
TACCCGTGGACAGTGAAGAAATGCCGGTCGAGGTCGACGTCGACAACGACGAGATACCCGTCGACGTGGAGGTTGACAGCGAACCCAGGCCTGTGGACAGCGAATTCACGCCGCTCTGTGCCGTGCTGATCCCCGTCGAGGCCGACGTCGACAGCGACGAAATACCCGTCGACGTGGAGGTCGACAGCGAGCTCAGACCCGTGGACAGCGAAGAGAGGCCCGTCGAGGTCGACGTCGACAGCGACGAAATACCTGTCGACGTGGAGGTCGACAGCGAACCCAGGCCTGTGGACAGCGAATCCACACCGCTCTGCA
>NZ_VZQN01000231.1:0-320 GCF_014397645.1 Paraburkholderia sp. 31.1 | reverse complement strand
GGCCTCGTGCAACTCACAACTTCCATTCACCCTTCGAGGTCTTCGCCGCGACCCTCGCATCAGCAAGTCAACCTCAAGGCTCTAAACATTAAACCCGCTGTTGCGCTTCACTCTTGAAACCGCCCTTGATCACGGCGACGCTTGAGCCTTCGCTCGCCGCCTTCACAAATAGCGGCAACCCGAGTTGCGCGACGATCTCCTGCGCACGCGCATCGTAATCGTCGCCGCGCATCACGGCCTCGAACGGCGGCGTCGGAATACCCAGTTGCTGCCACACAAGTTTCGCGCGGAACTTGTCCAGCCCGAGCGCCGAACCAAGC
>NZ_VZQN01000230.1:0-331 GCF_014397645.1 Paraburkholderia sp. 31.1 | reverse complement strand
ACTTTCCGCTTCCGCAAAGCTGATCTGCCGCTTCATCGTCGATCGTCCGTCCCGTGAATTTCTTCTACAACGCCCTCGACCACATCTGCGATGACGGTCGCACCAAATAAATCAGTGTTTCCTTAGGTCGAATATAGGTTTTATGTGCAACGAATAAGCAGCCGCGAATATCCGGGCGAATACTCGATGATGCACTATAAAAAGCAAATCTATGGTCAGCCTGACTTTTGCAAGCGAGGTGGTGTTGACGTAAATTGGGCTTGCGCAAATCTATCCGGGGTCGTTGTGGGAACAGGTTCCCGCCCCATGATGAGAGCCGCGCCGGGCAAAC
>NZ_VZQN01000229.1:0-332 GCF_014397645.1 Paraburkholderia sp. 31.1 | reverse complement strand
CTTTGGAATGAGACGGTGTTTGCCTGGTAACAACCATCGTATCAATCCCTGGATCAGCCCCCTCCCTTTCTCTTCAAGCACTTACCCGCGTCTTCTCCTCCATGTAGGCTTAAGTAAGTGCCATTCCCTCTAGGGTCTGTTTACATATGGAACGCACGTGCGAATGCCCGCTATCGGCCGTCCCCCAAGGGGACTTCCTTCGGGGCGCAGGGCAAGGAGTAAGGAGCGCTGCGTGGCCGCGCCACGTGAGCGACGCACGACGCCGCCATGCGGCCGATAGCGGGCATTCCCCTGGAATGAAATTCAGAACTGGGGTTGCCGCGAGAAGGGCC
>NZ_VZQN01000228.1:0-336 GCF_014397645.1 Paraburkholderia sp. 31.1 | reverse complement strand
CCCAGCAATCGCCGCGTCGGCTCATCGACGAACTCATGCCATAGGCCTTCAACGTGTCCTGGAACAGGCCGCTGCAATACTGGCTACCCCGGTCGCTGTGCACGATTACGCCGGCTTCCGGGTGGCGTCGGAACCACGCCATACGCAGTGCGTCTGTGACCAGCTCAGCCTTCATGTGCGGCTGCATCGACCAGCCCACCACCTGCCGGCTGAACAGGTCGATGATGACCGCGAGGTACACCCACCCCTCGGCTGTCGCCAGATAGGTGATATCGCTCGTCCAGACCTGGTTCGGTGCAGTGGCGGTGAAATTGCGCTCCAGCAGATTCGGCGCCA
>NZ_VZQN01000227.1:0-344 GCF_014397645.1 Paraburkholderia sp. 31.1 | reverse complement strand
TGCGGAGAACGATCACTACGGCAACAGCGTGAGCGAAGTGACGAACCGGTTCGATGGCTACGCGGCGGTACTGCGGGAGCACGCATCCGCGGGTTCGCTGGTTGACTGGCTGGAGACCGGGCGCTCCAGCGGTTAGGTGTTGCGAATCAGAGCCGCACCGGATACAGGGCTTCGCGATGGGCTGCCTTCCTTTCTGGATGGCGGCCCTTTTTGCGTCTGGCGCACAGAGGCGAGAAACATCGGACAACTGCCTTTTTAGGCCTTACGCAATCGTGCATAGGCACCGCTGCTCGCGATTCCCGTGCCGGGAAATGTCTCGTTTCTGTCTCGTCCAAATTCGAACT
>NZ_VZQN01000226.1:0-353 GCF_014397645.1 Paraburkholderia sp. 31.1 | reverse complement strand
TTCATCGCCTGTGATCGCCAAGGCATCCACCACATGCACTTGTTCGCTTGACCCTATAACGGGTGTGTCTCTGTGTCGACCCACGTTAGCGCCTTAGCGCTTACGTGGGTCCCATCCCCGGAGGGGATAGACGCACTCGCTACAGGTTGAGTATTCGTGTTGCGCCGTATTCCAAAGCAATCTTTCGATCACCTTTAAAATACATCGATACAATCACAACCCTGATTCACCTACTCGGCACCCATCTCCAGGTGCCTTTCGTGAATCTCTTTACTACTTCTTCCTGATTGTTAAAGAACGGCAGCCGGTATGAAGCCTGTGCCTCATACCGCCCTGACTGGCTCAATCGCCAA
>NZ_VZQN01000225.1:0-355 GCF_014397645.1 Paraburkholderia sp. 31.1 | reverse complement strand
TGGTCGGAAGAAGCTCGCTGCGCTGGAGCGCGCCTGACCCGGCACGACACGCTGCGGCGCTTGGAATGATTCGCGCGTCGTTGTTGATCGTGGCGCTACGGTACGCATGATTGCGGCCGGTTGAACGCATCTCGTTATACAGAAGTGGCGCAGTAGGAGACGTTTGTCCGAAAGCGCATTGAGCAATGAACATGCGTGATGGGGGTTGTTAACGGCCTGAATTTCGCGTTTACTCTCGACTTTTCGAATGCAGATTCGTAATGAGCCGGGAGCGTGGGTGGACGAGGAATTTGAAACATTGGATCTTGGTGACCCGCGGCGGGACCGTCGGGCGAAGGAATTGCTGAAGCGGTTT
>NZ_VZQN01000224.1:0-362 GCF_014397645.1 Paraburkholderia sp. 31.1 | reverse complement strand
AGGAGGGGGCCCCGAATCCGGGCAAACCCCGCCTCGCTTGCGACCGAATTCCTTCGACATTCTGATAATTGCAAGCTGACTCGTCGGCAACGCCGGCGACGAGCTTATTGATCAGTGTTTCCCTAGAGGAATGTCTGGAATCCCGGTAACGGGATCTTTGATTCTGTCGATTAAATCCCGTAAGCAGGAACCTCGGTTTCGATAAAACTCATCAACTGTTTGTTCCGTCAGTACAAGCCATAGCGTTATACACATCTCGCTGCGGCAGCCGCCCGCGCCAGCAAGCCGTTTACATTCAATGACTTGAAAGCCGTGCTTGTAAACTTTGGCCGGATCGCGTCTACTCTCGTAATTTGGGCGGA
>NZ_VZQN01000223.1:0-363 GCF_014397645.1 Paraburkholderia sp. 31.1 | reverse complement strand
GGCCTCGTGCAACTCACAACTTCCATTCACCCTTCGAGGTCTTCGCCGCGACCCTCGCATCAGCAAGTCAACCTCAAGGCTCTAAACATTAAACCCGCTGTTGCGCTTCACTCTTGAAACCGCCCTTATATCGCCCTGAAAAAATCAACCAGAACTCAACAAAAATAACAGCCAAACGTTGCTAACTGAAGTTGCAAAGGTTGCCCGAGAACGCACTGCGTATCGCCGATACAAGCTCCCCCCCGCGTCACAATGGTTGTCGCCTGGATAAAATTGGAATCTGGGGGCGATAAAGAGAGAACAAGTTGGCGCGTTACGGAAAGACATTCAAGGACAGAGCGGTGGCGCGGTTGCTGCCGCCGG
>NZ_VZQN01000222.1:0-373 GCF_014397645.1 Paraburkholderia sp. 31.1 | reverse complement strand
CGGCGGCAGCAACCGCGCCACCGCTCTGTCCTTGAATGTCTTTCCGTAACGCGCCAACTTGTTCTCTCTTTATCGCCCCCAGATTCCAATTTTATCCAGGCGACAACCATTGTGACGCGGGGGGGGGTCCCGCTACCGCGAAAGATGAGGCAACGTCCGTATGCATAGGGATACTCCATCGAGTGAACCACCGAATGGCCGCCCTCGATCACTTCGCGACCATAATACGACGCCCACGAGTTCAACCCATAGCGTTATACACATCTCGCTGCGGCAGCCGCCCGCGCCAGCAAGCCGTTTACATTCAATGACTTGAAAGCCGTGCTTGTAAACTTTGGCCGGATCGCGTCTACTCTCGTAATTTGGGCGGACG
>NZ_VZQN01000221.1:0-379 GCF_014397645.1 Paraburkholderia sp. 31.1 | reverse complement strand
CTGCGCATGCGTTCCTGCGTGCTCGCCCAATGCGGCTCCAGGATGGCTTCCCAGGCCACATCCGTATTGCGCAAAAATCGGTACGCCGCGCACGTCTCGCTCCAGCTATCGCACGCCTGGGGGATACTGGCCGTCGGATTGGCCGCAAGTCGTTCCATCAATTTCTTTGCCCTCCTGTCCAGGCGGGCGTCGCCAAGGTCCAGCCCCGCAAATTCCTGCTCGATCCACTGCTGTGCAGCCTTCGTCACGCGCCCGCCCAAATTGCAAGAGTAGACGCGATTCGGCCAAAGTTTACAAGCCCAGCCTCCAAGTCATTGAATGTAAACGGCTTGCTGGCGCGGGCGGCGCGGACAACGAAATGTGTATAACGCTATGACTT
>NZ_VZQN01000220.1:0-381 GCF_014397645.1 Paraburkholderia sp. 31.1 | reverse complement strand
GCATCGATCTGGCCGTCGAGAACGCGCCGGATGCGACCACGCTGTTGAAGTTCCGCCGCCTGCTGGTCGAGCACGATCTGACGCGAAAGTTGTTCGACGAGATCGGCATCTCGCTGTGTGAGCGCGGACTGATGATGAAGGAAGGCACGTTGGTCGACGCGACGATCATCGAAGCGCCGCCGTCGACCAAGAACGCGGAGAAGAGCCGAGACCCGGAGATGCATCAGACGAAGAAGGGCAACGAGTGGCACTTCGGGATGAAGGCCCACATCGGAGTCGACGCCGATTCGGGTCTGGTGCATAGCGTGGTCGGCACGTCCGCCAACGTGTCGGATGTCTCGCAAGCCCACGCGCTGCTGCACGGGCACGAAGAGGAAGCGT
>NZ_VZQN01000219.1:0-382 GCF_014397645.1 Paraburkholderia sp. 31.1 | reverse complement strand
TTGGCGATTGAGCCAGTCAGGGCGGTATGAGGCACAGGCTTCATACCGGCTGCCGTTCTTTAACAATCAGGAAGAAGTAGTAAAGAGATTCACGAAAGGCACCTGGAGATGGGTGCCGAGTAGGTGAGTCAGGGTTGTGATTGTATCGATGTATTTTAAAGGTGATCGAAAGATTGCCCTGGAATACGGCGCAACACGAATACTCAACCTGTAACGGAACGTGAATGGTCGACTCCTTCGGGAACCTGTCCCCTCCGGGGATGGGACCCACGTAAGCGCTAAAGCGCTAACGTGGGTCGACACAGAGACACACCCGTTATAGGGTCAAGCGAACAAGTGCATGTGGTGGATGCCTTGGCGATCACAGGCGATGAAGGACGCG
>NZ_VZQN01000218.1:0-385 GCF_014397645.1 Paraburkholderia sp. 31.1 | reverse complement strand
AGAATGAATTTGCCACCTTTGATGGCGCTTACACGAACGGGAGCGCCTTGCGCGGACCCGCGCAATTCAACAGTCTGCTTGATGGTGCTGCCGTCGACAACGGCCAGCTTCACTGAACTGGTACTCAAGTAGTGCCTCTTTAAGTGCGTATGCTGGTCCACCTGGCCAGCGTATAGATAGAAAATGGCGACATGGCAGTCGCAGGAATGCAGCTCTACCTCCATTCTTGATGGGTGAGCAATAAAACGAAATATGACGAGTTCGAATTTGGACGAGACAGAAACGAGACATTTCCCGGCACGGGAATCGCGAGCAGCGGTGCCTATGCACGATTGCGTAAGGCCTAAAAAGGCAGTTGTCCGATGTTTCTCGCCTCTGTGCGCCA
>NZ_VZQN01000217.1:0-391 GCF_014397645.1 Paraburkholderia sp. 31.1 | reverse complement strand
TGGCGCACAGAGGCGAGAAACATCGGACAACTGCCTTTTTAGGCCTTACGCAATCGTGCATAGGCACCGCTGCTCGCGATTCCCGTGCCGGGAAATGTCTCGTTTCTGTCTCGTCCAAATTCGAACTTGTCATATTTCGTTTTATCGCTCACCCATCAAGAATAGAGGTAGAGCAGCACTCCTGCGACTGCCATGTCGCCATTTTCTATCTATACGCTGGCCAGGTGGACCAGCATACGCACTCAAAGAGGCGCTACTACTACTATGAGTACCAGTTCAGTGAAGCTGGCCGTTGTCGACGGCAGCACCATCAAGCAGACTGTTGAATTGCGCGGGTCCGCGCAAGGCGCTCCCGTTCGTGTAAGCGCCATCAAAGGTGGCAAATTCATTC
>NZ_VZQN01000216.1:0-408 GCF_014397645.1 Paraburkholderia sp. 31.1 | reverse complement strand
GGTCCGCGACGCATGACCTGCGTCGCGGACCCGGAATCACCAACCATTTAATCAGGCTCCCTGAGCAGCATCGCGTTGCCCGGGGGACCGTTTTTGACGAACTGACCATGACTTTCAATCAAACCCTGATGCGTGCGCTCGCAGGCGCATTGCTCGTGACGGCGGGTACCTTGCCCGCCATCGCACAACAGACTTTCTCTAACCCGCAACCGCCGGTCACCCAGGCAGCCGCACCCGGCACCGCGCCGACGGCCCGTGCCGGTACGCAGCCCGGCAAGGTGTTCGGCCAGAGCTACGCGCCGGTCGGACAGGTCGGCCCCCAGCAGGCGCAGATCGTCTACTACCGTGATGCATCCGCGGGTGCGGGCCGGTCGGCCGCTGCCGACGTCTACGTTGATGGCGAACTGC
>NZ_VZQN01000215.1:0-415 GCF_014397645.1 Paraburkholderia sp. 31.1 | reverse complement strand
GCGGCCACGGTACGACCCTCTCCATCTCTGTCAGGAAGCGCTGGCGCCTGGTCACCCGTTTCTTGCCCGCACTCTCCGCTTCTGCAAAGCTGATCTGCCGCTTCATCACTATTGGTCCGTTCCGTGAGCTTCCTTCTATAACGTACTCGAACACGTCAGCGATGACGGCCGAGCCTGATAAATCAGTGTTTCCCTAGTGCGAATTCGCCCGTGGTTGGCGGATCCATCACTTCAACAACAAATACTTCGTTGCCTTGCTGGTTCATCGGGATATCTCCAATTCGTGAAACTGGGTTATCCATTTAACCGGAGTTGAGCGTAGACTGGGGCAATGGAACTTCCTCATGCCAGCACCCACTATCCTAAGTCCCTTGGGGAGTTTCAGGCTTGGTTCCCGACTGATGCAGACTGCCTG
>NZ_VZQN01000214.1:0-418 GCF_014397645.1 Paraburkholderia sp. 31.1 | reverse complement strand
AGCGCCGGTCAGACGCGACCGGGTAGATGCCGCGCGCCAGTTCGAACTGGTCGACGGCGTCCATCATGGGATCCGGCTTCGAGCCATCGGTGGAGGTGATGCCCGCTTCGGGCAGAAAGGGAGGGCTAATGATCATCGCGTATTAGTCCGTATGGGTATACCGGCCGTTAAGCTGCAGGTCGCTATTCGGCAGGAGGGGCAGCTTGGCCGGCACGTTGCCGGGGCCGACAAACGTGAACGAGCCGGCCTTGATGGTGTATGCGCCGGGGCAGTGGAACGTGATGTTGCCGGCCTCCATGACAACCGAGGCCCCGCCGCAGTTGAGCGTGATCTTCGACTTCGCCGACACCTGCACATCCGCACTTTCGCTGGCGACACGCAACTGCTTCTGCGCGAACAGATCCATGCCGTCCGTGAG
>NZ_VZQN01000213.1:0-434 GCF_014397645.1 Paraburkholderia sp. 31.1 | reverse complement strand
GGACGCTGCCGGGGTTTGGGCCACGTCACAATGTGATCGCGCGTGCCCAGGGACCGGCCTCGCCGAAAGTCGGTGCGGCGTGCCCCATGCTGTTCCATCACGACGTCCACCCCGGCGGCGATCATTGAGGCCATCAGAAAGTAGTGGCAGTACAAGGCATCGGCGACGATCACGTCACCTTTGCGAAACGTGCCTTGCAGCATGCGAAACGCCGTCAGCTCCCCGCTGCCTTTGCCCGCGTAAGTTCCGACCGCCGACTCCAGTACTGCGCCGCTTGCCAGACAGATCACCGCAACCAGATAGGCCAATGGAAAGCCCACTCCTTCGGCCTGAGCACTGGACTGCGGGAAACGGGCCTGGTTCGACGGCGTATCGGGCATCGAGATCCCGGTGCCGTCAACCAGCTTGACCGGGCGCCCGCGCCACTTCCAGGC
>NZ_VZQN01000212.1:0-459 GCF_014397645.1 Paraburkholderia sp. 31.1 | reverse complement strand
ATATTATTGTGGCCGATGACCACCCTGTCGTATTATCGGGTGTCAGAATGGTACTGAGCGGACATACTGATTTAAGAATGGTAGCGACTGCGTGCGACTCGACTGAGGTTGTTGAACGTCTTGCTCGTGTGCCCTGCAACGTACTCGTCACTGACGACGCGATGCCCGGAGGCGAATACGGCGATGGAGTTCCCTATCTGGCGTTCTTGAGGAAGTGTTTTCCGGATTTGAAGATCATCGTATTCAGTATGAATGGCGACCCTGATCTTCGACGGTCGCTCGCGCGGATTGGAGTGCATACCCTTATTCTAAAGAGTGCTGACGTCGGCGAGCCGGCGCGCGTCAAGCAAGTTGTCGCCTCACTCATGCAGCCAGAGGCTGTTTATTTGCGCTGATCGACGCCATCTCGACGACTGAGTCGCGTTCGGGGTTAAGCGTCACGGCACCAACCGGTGTCCA
>NZ_VZQN01000211.1:0-460 GCF_014397645.1 Paraburkholderia sp. 31.1 | reverse complement strand
TCGAGCAGCTTCGTGTAGCGCGTCTCGTTGTTCTTGCTATCCCATTCGCTCGGCGCGTTGCAGATAAATCCGCGTAGTGCCTGACGCACCGGATCGTTCATCCTCACGTAGGTTGACAGCGCTTGCGCCCTCTGTGCCTCCGTCATGTCCTCTATCACCGGTAGCTCGCCGGTATCCCCCGCATCCTTGACCAGTTTCTTCAGTGCGTTGATATCGCACATCCCGTTACTATCGAATGGCGTGTTGGCGTCGCTGATCTTCTGCCAGCCCATGAACGACGGGAAATCCGCATCGGATAACTTCCTGATCTCCGCCTTGCTGATATCGATATACCCCTGCTTCCCCGCAGCGTAGGTCACCTGCACCCAGGTCTGCGGGTTTGGAGGCGGGGTCACGGCCGAGGACAGGACACGCCCGAAGCGCTGCATCTCGTACCCGTCGCTCGGGCAGGCATCGTAGA
>NZ_VZQN01000210.1:0-477 GCF_014397645.1 Paraburkholderia sp. 31.1 | reverse complement strand
CGTTGGTCCCGATCGACGCGCAACTGGAAATTGAAGGATGAAGTCTGGCTCAATCCGGAGCGCATGCAACCGGAAGAACTAAAGCAGTGCGCATGAGGTGACGCGACAAGTACGTTGACAACCGCCGCGTTGGGGCAGCGGGGTCAAACGGTACTAGTCTGCGAGGCAGAAATAAAGCTGCCAGTAAAAGGTGAGCGCGTGCAGCGCACGGTTCGCATTGGTACTCATGAAATACTTGAGAGCGCTGCGTACCTGCTAGAGGAGTTGTTCGCAGTGACTTTGGGCGAGATATTGCTCGTTCCACCTTATGCCCCATACTTCCTCATTCAGAGCCTAGCCGAAGCTATAGCCATAGCGTTATACACATCTCGCTGCGGCAGCCGCCCGCGCCAGCAAGCCGTTTACATTCAATGACTTGAAAGCCGTGCTTGTAAACTTTGGCCGGATCGCGTCTACTCTCGTAATTTGGGCGGACGC
>NZ_VZQN01000209.1:0-479 GCF_014397645.1 Paraburkholderia sp. 31.1 | reverse complement strand
GCCGCGCCCGCTGTTCCTCCACCGACCAGTGCGCCGCCCACGTTCGCTACGACGTTCGCGGCAAGGTTGCCCAGGAGGCTCGAACCCGTCTCCGCCGTGACGCCCTTTGAAAGGCTTTCCAGCTGGTTTTTCGTCATTCAAAGCTCAGATTTAAACTGCAAATCCTTGACTATCGCTACATTTCCCCAATTAAAGGAACAGGAGCGACCAACTTCGATACCAACCTTCTTCCCATCAACATCCTGTTTTTCCGAAATAGGCAAACAACCACCCGAAATAGTTACGGTGGGACTGCCCTGCTTGGAAAGCGGAAATTCGATTGCTGCATCCTCAGGTATATGATGCACCAGTGTAAGTGTTCACGAAAAATTTACTTGGAATTTTGACCCGTATCCGCTGAGCAGAATTTCGAGCTCCGCATCGACGGTTTCTTTCGTCCACGTCGCGAATCGCCGCCAGTGGTACTTGAAGTGCTTCCA
>NZ_VZQN01000208.1:0-528 GCF_014397645.1 Paraburkholderia sp. 31.1 | reverse complement strand
CCCCCCGCGTCACAATGGTTGTCGCCTGGATAAAATTGGAATCTGGGGGCGATAAAGAGAGAACAAGTTGGCGCGTTACGGAAAGACATTCAAGGACAGAGCGGTGGCGCGGTTGCTGCCGCCGGAGAGCGCATCAGTGGAAGAGGTTGCGCGAGAGATCGGTGTGGGCGCGCAGACGCTGGAGCGCTGGCGCAGTGATGCGCTGTCCATGCCCGCTCGCGAGCGGGCATGGACAGCGGCCGCGCGTTTCGAAGCGGTGTTGAGCACGGCAGCGATGGACGAGACGGCCCGCAATGCGTGGTGCCGCGAGCATGGCGTGTATCCGCAGGAACTGGCGCAGTGGCGGCAAGCGGCCACGCAGGCGCTGGCCGAGCCCGAAGAGGCCCGTGCGAGTCCACAGCAAACGAAGCAGGACCAGCGTCGCATCAAGGAACTGGAACGCGAACTGCGGCGCAAGGAGAAAGCACTGGCCGAGGCAGCCGCATTGCTGGTTCTTTCAAAAAAACTCGGGGCGATCTTCAACACGGA
>NZ_VZQN01000207.1:0-541 GCF_014397645.1 Paraburkholderia sp. 31.1 | reverse complement strand
TCACGGAACGGACCAATAGTGATGAAGCGGCAGATCAGCTTTGCAGAAGCGGAGAGTGCGGGCAAGAAACGGGTGACCAGGCGCCAGCGCTTCCTGACAGAGATGGAGAGGGTCGTACCGTGGCCGCGGTTGCTGTCGGCGATCGAGCCGTATTACCCGAAGGGTGAGCGTGGCCGTCCGCCGATTGGTCTGGAGCGCATGCTTCGAATCTACTTTCTGCAGCAGTGGTACGGCCTGTCGGACGAAGGTCTGGAAGACGCGCTGTACGATAGCATTGCGATGCGCGCCTTCGCCGGCATCGATCTGGCCGTCGAGAACGCGCCGGATGCGACCACGCTGTTGAAGTTCCGCCGCCTGCTGGTCGAGCACGATCTGACGCGAAAGTTGTTCGACGAGATCGGCATCTCGCTGTGTGAGCGCGGGCTGATGATGAAGGAAGGTACGCTGGTCGACGCGACGATCATCGAAGCGCCACCGTCGACCAAGAACGCCGGGAAGAGCCGCGACCCGGAGATGCATCAGACGAAGAAGGGAAACGAAT
>NZ_VZQN01000206.1:0-557 GCF_014397645.1 Paraburkholderia sp. 31.1 | reverse complement strand
GTTCACGCAAAAAGCAAGAGTAAACGCGACGCGCCGAAAGTTTACAAGCCCCGGTCGATCTCATTGCTCGACGACGGTTTGTTCCGGCCTACGGTTGCGGAGGGCAGACTTGTGTATAAGACGATGCGTTCAATGTGGTGGTTTCAACGGTCCGGACGGAGATAGGCTTCTGGACTTCGGCCGCAGCCACTATGGGATCTATGGTCGAAGTCAACCCATAATTTGAAAAATTATAGACTTCCTTGAGCTGTTTCTCGTTCGAGACGGCCGCACATACATTGACATCACCAGACCGCGCAAGAGAAAACGTTTCAATTTTCACCGGATCCATGTCTATGTTGATGCCGCGCCAACCACGCTTGTAAAGCGCATGTGTGTTCGAGAACTTGACAGGGTGGTATGCACCAACGTCGACATAAACACCCTTATTGCCATAGCGTTATACACATCTCGCTGCGGCAGCCGCCCGCGCCAGCAAGCCGTTTACATTCAATGACTTGAAAGCCGTGCTTGTAAACTTTGGCCGGATCGCGTCTACTCTCGTAATTTGGGCGGAC
>NZ_VZQN01000205.1:0-559 GCF_014397645.1 Paraburkholderia sp. 31.1 | reverse complement strand
GGCTTCGAGGCGCTCTGGTACCGCGCGCGCTGGCGCAACCATCATCGTAGCCGGTGGCTGGCGGATCGGCTGCGCATCGCGCAGAAGCCACTCCAAGTGCTCGGCGTTGGCTATTGCCTGCCGCTTGGAGGAGAACCCGAACGGACGCTGGCCGGCGTGATAGCCGCCAAACAACGTCTGCCCGCCTCGCAGGTGCCGCGCGCCGGCTCGAAGCCCATCGAACATGCCCGCTTCGAGGAGGCCGACTGGCTGGTCGACGAACCGGTTGTCGCCGATCGGCTTACTGACGACCACGCGATCGCTGCTCTCGGTCCAGCGAAACAGGTTTTTGTCGGCCCCGGCAACGTGCCGGCCAAGCTGCCCCTCCTGCCGAATAGCGACCTGCAGCTTAACGACCGGTATACCCACACGGACTAATACGCGATGATCATCAGCCCTCCCTTTCTGCCCGAAGCGGGCATCACCTCCACCGATGGCTCGAAGCCGGATCCCATGATGGACGCCGTCGACCAGTTCGAACTGGCGCGCGGCATCTACCCGGTCGCGTCTGACCGGCGCT
>NZ_VZQN01000204.1:0-566 GCF_014397645.1 Paraburkholderia sp. 31.1 | reverse complement strand
ACGGGAACAGATTGCACGTATTTTTGCCTCCCGGCTCGACGTTGCGGCGCCCGCGCAGAAGGGCGACACCTATCGCGTTTTCCACGGGCGCGATGCCGCGGCGCCACAGCGCAGGCGCGTGACGGCCATCGAACTCCGCTCAGGCGCTAAGGTCTACCAGGCCGTGTGGTTTGTCGCACCGGGGCACGCCAACGGGGACTATTATTCATTCGACGGACGGCGGCTTGCCGCTGAACCCTTTTCGATGCCGCTCGATTACGTTAGGGTCAGTTCGACTTTCGGCAATCGTGTCCATCCGGTCAGCGGCAAGCAGCATTTTCACACCGGCGTGGACTTTAGTGCGCCGAAGGGGACGCCCGTAGTGGCGGCTGCTTCGGGAACCGTGAAGTTCGTAGGCAACGAAAGCGGATATGGGCAGTACGTTGTGCTCAATCATCCGCAAGGCTATACGACGTATTACGCACATCTGTCTAGCTTCGCCCGCGATTTGCGCGTTGGCGCGTCCGTGACTGAAGGACAACGACTCGGCGCAGTAGGCAGCACCGGCAGGTCCACGGGACCTCACC
>NZ_VZQN01000203.1:0-567 GCF_014397645.1 Paraburkholderia sp. 31.1 | reverse complement strand
TGAAGCTCCAGTTGCCCTCCTCGTCGACCGTCGTCTCGCCGATCGGCGTGCCGTTGTCGATCACGATGATCGTGTCGCCCGGTTCACCCTCGCCCACCAGCGTCGGCGTCGTGTCGTCCGTGCTCTCGCCATTGCCCACCGGTCCCTGGATCGGACCTTCGTCGTCAATCACTTCGCCAATGACCGGCTGGTCCGGCGCGGTCGTGTCCACGACTACCACGTGCGGCTCCGACGGCTTGCTTTCGTTGCCCGCAGGATCGCGCTCCACCACCGTGAACTCGTGCTCGCCCTCGGCCAGCGGCGTATCAGGCGTGAAGCTCCAGTTGCCCTCCTCGTCGACCGTCGTCTCGCCAATCGGCGTGCCGTTGTCGATCACGACGATCGTGTCGCCCGGTTCACCCTTGCCCACCAGTGTCGGCGTCGTGTCGTCCGTGCTCTCGCCATTGCCCACCGGACCCTGGATCGGACCTTCGTCGTCAATGACCTCGTCAATCGACGGCTTGCCCGGCGGCGTCGTATCCACGATCACCGTCCACGGGTCCGACGGCCCACTTTCGTTGCCCGCAG
>NZ_VZQN01000202.1:0-572 GCF_014397645.1 Paraburkholderia sp. 31.1 | reverse complement strand
GAATGAATTTGCCACCTTTGATGGCGCTTACACGAACGGGAGCGCCTTGCGCGGACCCGCGCAATTCAACAGTCTGCTTGATGGTGCTGCCGTCGACAACGGCCAGCTTCACTGAACTGGTACTCATGGTAGTGCCTCTTTGGGTGCGTATGCTGGTCCACCTGGCCAGCGTATAGATAGAAAATGGCGACATGGCAGTCGCAAGAATGCTGCTCTACCTCCATTCTTGATGGGTGAGCAATAAAACGAAATATGACGAGTTCGAATTTGACGAGACAGGAACGAGACATTTCCCGGCACGGGAATCGCGAGCAGCGGTGCCTATGCACGATTGCGTAAGGGCTAAACAGGAAGTTGTCCGATGTTTCTCGTCTGTGCGCCAGACGCAAAAAGGGCCGCCATCCAGAAAGGAAGGCAGCCCATCGCGAAGCCCTGTATCCGGTGTGGCTCTGATCCGCAACACCTAACCGCCGGAGCGCCCGGTCTCCAGCCAGTCAACCAGCGAACCCGCGGATGCGTGCTCCCGCAGTACCGCCGCGTAGCCATCGAACCGGTTCGTCACTTCGCTCACG
>NZ_VZQN01000201.1:0-574 GCF_014397645.1 Paraburkholderia sp. 31.1 | reverse complement strand
TGTATTCGCAGGCCAAACTCAACGCTGTGGCAAGACGACTGAACGAGCGTCCAAGAAAGACACTGGACTACGAGACGCCCGCCGAACGATTCCAGCAAACTATTGCATCCACCGGTTGAATCCGCCGCTAGTAAACAGTCACCACGAAATCGGAAACTGTATGTCAGCAACGGGTCGAAAGTACGCCTTCGTTGATGTCGTCAGCGGCCCTTGCCGGCTGCCGTTGTCGAACGACCGCTGTGCTGCAGTGAGCGGGCGTGCCAGTTCCAACACGCGAACGAACGCAATGGCCGATCTTGAGACGCTCGTCTCGGACGTTCTTGCTTGGTAGCGGTCACAGACGCTCACGGGGGCGTGTCGCAACGCCGGTTGAGACCTTTTGCGACCATGGAAGGTTTATGGTTGAAACTTGTCGATCTCGGAAGTTATTTGAGTAACAGACCCAGCGCCTAGGGAAACGCTGATTAATTGACCGGGCTGCCGAGCTTGCAGATGGGATGGCGCGGAATTTTTCTGGATGACGAAGTAAATGAGGATCGGTTTCGGTGAATTTGGCTCTGGAGCGAGCCTCACT
>NZ_VZQN01000200.1:0-595 GCF_014397645.1 Paraburkholderia sp. 31.1 | reverse complement strand
TGGAAGCACTTCAAATACCACTGGCGACGCTTCGTCACCTGGACCCGGGAAACCATCGACGCTGAACTTGCTGAGCTGCTCGGCGGATACAGCACCAGATTTCAAGTCAATTTCTCGTGAACACTTAAGAACGGGAATGTTGTTTGAAAATGTCTTATCACCAGAAACAATAATCAGGTCGTCCTTAACGCAAGCGACCAAGGTCTCCCAGATCAGTTCATCCCCAATCGTATCCTTTCCCGGTGATGTTGGCGGTTTGCCGAGCACCTTGCGCCTCTTGGCCAATTCAATAAATTCATCGGCTGTACGGTGGCAGGATACGTTATCAACGATTTTTTAAACGCCGAAAAGACCGGGTCATCCGCATCATTTCCAAGGTACGCCGTCAAGCGTTCGCGAATTTTATCGACTTGTGTTTTAGCTGTTTTCCTAAGCGCATATAGTTCTTTCGTCGCTTCAATTTCCTGAACTAGGGAAACGCTGATTAATGAACTGTCGGATCGGCTTGCAGATCAAGACGCGTCAAATTTTCTGGATAACGAATCGAATCGACGCTCATTTCGGTGAATTTGGCTCGCAAACGAGCCCCTCTTCT
>NZ_VZQN01000199.1:0-606 GCF_014397645.1 Paraburkholderia sp. 31.1 | reverse complement strand
ATTCGTTTCCCTTCTTCGTCTGATGCATCTCCGGGTCGCGGCTCTTCCCGGCGTTCTTGGTCGACGGTGGCGCTTCGATGATCGTCGCGTCGACCAGCGTACCTTCCTTCATCATCAGCCCGCGCTCGCACAGCGAGATGCCGATCTCGTCGAACAACTTGCGCGTCAGATCATGCTCGACCAGCAGGCGACGGAACTTCAGCAAGGTGGTCGCATCCGGCACATTCTCGACCGCCAGGTCGATACCGGCGAAGGCGCGCAGCGCGATGCTGTCATACAACGCATCTTCCAGACCTTCGTCCGACAGACCGTACCACTGCTGCAGAAAGTAGATGCGCAGCATACGCTCCAGGCCGATCGGCGGCCGACCTCGCCCGCCCTTCGGGTAGTGCGGCTCGATCGCCGCCAGCAAGCGCGGCCAAGGCACGACGCGCTCCATTTCGGCCAGAAAGCGCTGGCGTCTCGTCACACGTTTCTTGCCCGCACTTTCCGCTTCCGCAAAGCTGATCTGCCGCTTCATCGTCGATCGTCCGTCCCGTGAATTTCTTCTACAACGCCCTCGACCACATCTGCGATGACGGTCGCACCAAATAAATCAGTGTTTCC
>NZ_VZQN01000198.1:0-621 GCF_014397645.1 Paraburkholderia sp. 31.1 | reverse complement strand
CCCCTCCCACACCACCCGGCATGCGGGTCCGCACCGGGCGGTTGGAACAGTTGAGGTCCCCACGTGAGTTACCTCACGCAAAGCCTGGCCTCGCTTGCTAACGACCCGCCGCCGTTGATTATCTCGCTGCCGCTGGGCCTTTCCGGGCTTCACCCAGGCAGGTTGGTTTGGCGAGCTTCACTCTCGTGAACATCTGAGACACCACAACGTCGAGAGCCGTAGGGCTACTCCTTCCGTTCCTTCAGGCCTTCAGGCATAACCGCCGCCCTACTATGCCTTCTGCTGACTCCTGCACGGCGGTCAACGGCTCTTACGAGCCGTTCAGTCCTGAATCCAGGACACCGGGCAGGCCTCCCGAGGTAAGCTCAACCGCCTTCGCCACACACCCGCCAGATTTACCACCCAAGCCCTTGATGGTCATGGACTTCGCAATCAGTTGCTTGCTCGTCCGGCCTGGTAGGCCTCGTATCTGGTTTCTGTTCGTCAGGTCGTGGCTTTGCTACGCGCTTCTTTCAGACCCCGCCTCACGACGACGCCCTTGCGCTTCGCTAATCCTTCACCACCATCAGGCTGGATAGGGGACTTTCACCCCCGAGCTGTTGAGCATGCTCGGCACACAAC
>NZ_VZQN01000197.1:0-627 GCF_014397645.1 Paraburkholderia sp. 31.1 | reverse complement strand
GGGCAGTCTCAAGAGTCAAGTGCAACGTTTAGCTAATCCAGCCTTCTCTAACTCTTTAGCCATTGCTTCCTCGGGGGAGTCCCAGCCGAGCGTCTGGCGAGGCCGCCCGTTAAGCAATTTGGCGATGTCATTGAGTTGGGTCTGCGAGAGCGTCGAAAGGTCTGTGCCCTTTGGCAGAAACTGACGCAGCAAGCCGTTGGTGTTCTCATTGCTGCCGCGCTGCCAGGGCGCATGCGGATCAGCAAACCAGATATCAATATTGAGCCGCCTGGAGAGCTCGACATGGCAGGCCATTTCCGTTCCCCGATCGTAGGTCAGGCTCTCGCGAAGAAAGGCCGGCAACTTCTTCATTTGCCGCGAGAAGCCTTCCAGCGCATCCTTGGCCGTACAGCCATCCATGCGGCACAGAATCACGAAGCGCGTCTTGCGTTCGACCAGCGTGCCCACGGCGGAACGATTAAACGCACCCTTGATGAAGTCGCCCTCCCAGTGCCCCGGCAACAACCGTTGCTCGATCTGCTCGGGGCGATATTGGATGCGCAAATCCTCGGGAACATAGCTGCCGCCAGCAAGCGTCGTGCGCCGATTTCCGCGCGCCGGTTTTTCTTGGCGCAAGGCTGCGATCAT
>NZ_VZQN01000196.1:0-637 GCF_014397645.1 Paraburkholderia sp. 31.1 | reverse complement strand
ATGATCGAACGAAGATCACTCACCATGCACTCGAAACAGCCGGCCGCCAGCCATCGTTGCGTCTGCTGGTACACGAGTTCCCACGGCGGAAAGTTGGTCGGCAGCATTCGCCACGCAGCCCCAGCGCGAGCCATCCAGCGCAAAGCATTGAACATCTCGCGCAACTCGTATTTACGCTGTGGTGCACTCTCATCCATCAACGTCAGATACGCTGCTACGAAGCTCCATTCTTCGTCTGACACGTCTGTCGGCTAGGCTTTACGTTTCTCTCTTGTCATCCCTCCAGGGTACCAGGTTTTGACCGGAAGTTCCTAACACCGTCTAAGGAAAACCCCAGGATTTCGCTTGCAAGTTCGGGCTGCGGCGACTAGAATTCCGGTCTTTCGTGCTCCGGACGCCGGGGTGCGGAGAAGCGGGAAGCCTTTGATGGCGTGGGCTTCGGCGGCGTGGGCAGGTTAGGCGAGTGATAAAAACCTGTTGACGATCCGGTGGAAGTTCTCCATAATTCCGCTTCTCTGCTGCAGACGCAGCGACGCAAACGAAGCGGTGCCGGGTAGTGGTGGTTCAGGCGCGGCGGGTTTGGCGGACCGATCTTTAAAAACTAACAGTCGATAAGTGTGGGCGCTTGATGCGGAAT
>NZ_VZQN01000195.1:0-647 GCF_014397645.1 Paraburkholderia sp. 31.1 | reverse complement strand
ATGGAAAGCCCACTCCTTCGGCCTGAGCACTGGACTGCGGGAAACGGGCCTGGTTCGACGGCGTATCGGGCATCGAGATCCCGGTGCCGTCAACCAGCTTGACCGGGCGCCCGCGCCACTTCCAGGCAGGCTCGGCCTGCTCATGCAGTTGGCGCCCCGTCTCGCGCGCCAACTCCCGCACCATCGTCAGCGGCAGTCTCTGGCGAGCGCGGCAGTAGCCTCCCGTACGCACACTCATGGGCCGCAGCCCGTCGGCAGCTCGCTGCGCCGCCCACCCGTTGACTGCCTTCTGACAGGAGGCGTCCTCTTCCAGCGCCTGGCGCATGAACATCGACAGTGTCACCGTCGGCGGATACAGCCGTTCCCGATGTTCTGGCAAATACGCTTCCGTTATGCCCAACAGCCCCGGGCTCGTCAGTATGTTGAAGTAGTCTACCGCCTGGGCCCTGCACGCCCGGCTTTGAACCCTGCTTCGTGTTTGCCTGTGATGACTTCGTGCATTACGATCCATGGGGGCTGATCTTTGGAATGAGACGGTGTTTGCCTGGTAACAACCATCGTATCAATCCCTGGATCAGCCCCCTCCCTTTCTCTTCAAGCACTTACCCGCGTCTTCTCCTCCATGTAGGCTTAAGTAAGTGCCATTC
>NZ_VZQN01000194.1:0-656 GCF_014397645.1 Paraburkholderia sp. 31.1 | reverse complement strand
TGCACGTGGCTCGCTGAAACCGGCCATGATCGCAGCCTTGCGCCAAGAAAAACCGGCGCGCGGAAATCGGCGCACGACGCTTGCTGGCGGCAGCTATGTTCCCGAGGATTTGCGCATCCAATATCGCTCCGAGCAGATCGAGCAACGGCTGTTGCCGGGGCACTGGGAGGGCGACTTCATCAAGGGTGCGTTTAATCGTTCCGCCGTGGGCACGCTGGTCGAACGCAAGACGCGCTTCGTGATTCTGTGCCGCATGGATGGCTGTACGGCCAAGAATGCGCTGGAAGGCTTCTCGCGGCAAATGAAGAAGTTGCCGGCCTTTCTTCGCGAGAGCCTGACCTACGATCGGGGAACGGAAATGGCCTGCCATGTCGAGCTCTCCAGGCGGCTCAATATCGATATCTGGTTTGCTGATCCGCATGCGCCTTGGCAGCGCGGCAGCAATGAGAACACCAACGGCTTGCTGCGTCAGTTTCTGCCAAAGGGCACGGACCTTTCGACGCTCTCGCAGACCCAGCTCAATGACATCGCCAAATTGCTCAACGGGCGGCCTCGCCAGACGCTCGGCTGGGACTCCCCCGAGGAAGCAATGGCTAAAGAGTTAGAGAAGGCTGGATTAGCTAAACGTTGCACTTGACTCTTGAGACTGCCATGCG
>NZ_VZQN01000193.1:0-660 GCF_014397645.1 Paraburkholderia sp. 31.1 | reverse complement strand
CGGCTGCGCGAAGAACTGCTGCCCGGCCGGAATCGTGTAATAGGTGTGGCCCCAGCAGTCCGGCGTTGTCGCCGTGGCTGGCGATGCCACGCCAAGCTGTGTATGCCCGAAATACGCCGTGAAATCGTCTGGCACCATGAAGATTTCGAGGTGCAGGTGCGTCACGCCCTGGTAGCGTCCGACAAACCCAAGGACATCCTTGCGCCTGACCTTCTGGCCACTGCCCTTCGCCGCAGGCGTGACCTGCCCTTTCCTGTCCACGCCGGAGGATTTTTGCAGGAACTCCGGCAACCGTGTCCCGTCGTGCCCGAATGACTGGTACTCCGCGAGCGGCAGCAGATGCATGTAGAGCGAATAGAACGTCAGCTTGCGACCGTCACCCGTTTCGGTCGAATGCCTGAGCAGGACGAAGCCTACATTGCAGCTATAGGGATCCACCGCGTGCTGGCAGACCCGGTACGCCACCACCTCGCCATCGGCAATGGCGTAAACCTCGCCGTGCGTGTCCGGTGCCAGATGACTGCCGCAATGCCAGCGCCGGTCAGACGCGACCGGGTAGATGCCGCGCGCCAGTTCGAACTGGTCGACGGCGTCCATCATGGGATCCGGCTTCGAGCCATCGGTGGAGGTGATGCCCGCTTCGGGCAGAAAGGGAGGGCT
>NZ_VZQN01000192.1:0-671 GCF_014397645.1 Paraburkholderia sp. 31.1 | reverse complement strand
TAGACGGTGTTAGGAACTTCGAAGTACTGGGATTGCATGGACAAGCATAAGCATGGCGAAGACGACAAAATGCAGACCTGCGAGTGTTTCGGGCAAGCGTTCGTAGTCACGTGCGAGGCGTCGAAAGCGGTTGAGCCATCCGAAGCTGCGCTCGACTACCCATCGACGTGGCAACAGCACGAAACCCTTTTTCGCTTCATCGAGCTTGACCACCTGGAGATCAATTCCCTGAGCGCGCGCGGCCTGCGCAGGAGCTTCGCCCGTGTAACCCTGATCGGCAAAGGCCACTTTCACGGTTTCTCCCGTTGCCTGCTGCACCTGGCGCGCCAGCTCTGCGACCTGTGCGCGCTCCTGCTCGTTGGCCGGTGTCACGTGTACGGCGAGCAACTGACCCAGCGTGTCGACCGCCATATGCACCTTGCTGCCACGCTTGCGCTTGTAGCCGTCATAGCCTGCGCGTGGACCGCTCTCACATGTCGATTGCATCGTACGGCCATCAAGGATCACCGCGCTGGGCTGCCCCTGCCGCCCCTGCGCGACACGGATGATCGAACGAAGATCACTCACCATGCACTCGAAACAGCCGGCCGCCAGCCATCGTTGCGTCTGCTGGTACACGAGTTCCCACGGCGGAAAGTTGGTCGGCAGCATTCGCCACGCAGCCCCAGCGC
>NZ_VZQN01000191.1:0-689 GCF_014397645.1 Paraburkholderia sp. 31.1 | reverse complement strand
GTGGTGTTCAACGGGCTGGAAGCACTCTTCGTGTTGTTACCCATTGCCTTGATGTAGTCGGTCGCCTGGATCAGCTCGCTGCCCGCGGGCGGTTTCCAGCCGTTATTCGGGTACGCCGAGTTGTAGAAGTACGAGATGCCCTGAGTGTGCAGAACCGTTTTGTAGCCCGACTGGCTTTTCGTGTTCAGGATCTGCCTGGCTTCCGAATAGAGCGTCTTGCTGCGATTCAGAATGTATCCGGAGATACCGTTCGGGTCGCCGTAAGACGGGTCCGAAGCGGAGAACGACCAGTTGGTCTCATTGAACAGTTCGATGTCGGCCGTAAAGGGCAGAACGACGTCCATGAGCGAGCCGAGATACTTCGTGAACGTCGCGTCGCAGAAGTCGAGTCGCGGTGACGATGCGCTCGGCGGATTCCTGGTGGCCGGGCATTGGTATGCGCTAGACGGCGCGTACATGCCCACCTGGAAAAGAATCTTCATGCCGCGCGTGCGTGCGGCGTTCAGAAGCGACTTCAGAAAGGCCACTTTGTTGGGGTCCAGCGTGCTGCCGTCGGCCAGCGTCATGAAGTCCCACGAAACGCCGAGGCGAACCGTACCCACGCCCAATCCGGCAATCAGATCCAGGTCCTTTGAGCATTCGCTCAGCGCCGTCTGATCCGCACTCCAGAGATTGCAGTTCACGTCCAT
>NZ_VZQN01000190.1:0-706 GCF_014397645.1 Paraburkholderia sp. 31.1 | reverse complement strand
CGCTGGTCGACGCGACGATCATCGAAGCGCCACCGTCGACCAAGAACGCCGGGAAGAGCCGCGACCCGGAGATGCATCAGACGAAGAAGGGAAACGAATGGCACTTTGGGATGAAGGCCCACATCGGAGTCGACGCCGATTCGGGTCTGGTGCATAGCGTGGTCGGCACGTCCGCCAACGTGTCGGATGTCTCGCAAGCCCACGCGCTGCTGCACGGGCACGAAGAGGAAGCGTTCGGCGACGCGGGCTACATCGGCGTAGACAAACGCGACGAAATGAAGGGCAAGTCGGTGAAGTGGCGCGTGGCGGCCAAGCGCGGAAAGATCAAGGCGATGCAGGATGGTCCGCTGAAGGATCTGGTGATCGCGGTCGAGCGGACCAAGGCGCAAATTCGTGCTCGGGTCGAGCATCCGTTTCATATCGTCAAGAATCTGTTCCGTCATCGCAAGGTGCGCTACAAGGGGCTGGCCAAGAACACGGCGCAACTGTTCAGCCTGTTCGCCTTGGCGAACCTGGTAATCGCCCGAAACCGGTTGCGGTCAGTTCACGGGAGTAGTCCGTCATGTGCATGAAAAATGCGAGGAGGGGGCCCCGAATCCGGGCAAACCCCGCCTCGCTTGCGACCGAATTCCTTCGACATTCTGATAATTGCAAGCTGACTCGTCGGCAACGCCGGCGACGAGCTTATTGATCAGTGTTTCCCTAG
>NZ_VZQN01000189.1:0-707 GCF_014397645.1 Paraburkholderia sp. 31.1 | reverse complement strand
TGGGACTTCGTCGCGTTCCCGCTGATCATCTGCCTGATCGCGATGGCGTCGATCGGCTTTCACGAGACGCTCGCGCCGATGTCGACGCTAAAGACGCAGGCGATCTCGCTCGATCCGGCCAACCTGCCCGAGTACGCGATGCGCACCACGCTGCGCATGCTCGCGGCGATGGTCGCGTCGCTGATCTTCACGCTGGTCTACGGGACGCTGGCCGCCAAGAGCCGCCGCGCCGGTCTCGTGCTGGTGCCGATTCTCGACATCCTGCAGTCGGTGCCGGTGCTCGGCTACATCTCGTTCACGGTCACGTTCTTCCTCGCGATGTTCCCGGGCCGCGTGCTCGGCGCCGAACTCGCCGCGATCTTCGCGATCTTCACGAGCCAGGCGTGGAACATGACGTTCAGCTTCTATCAGTCGCTGCGCACGGTGCCGCGCGATCTCGACGAAGTCTCGCGCGGCTTTCATCTGACTTCATGGCAGCGCTTCTGGAAACTCGAAGTGCCGTTCTCGATGCCCGGCCTGATCTGGAACATGATGATGTCGATGTCGGGCGGCTGGTTCTTCGTCGTGGCTTCCGAAGCGATCACGGTCGGCAATCATACGGTTACGCTGCCGGGCATCGGCGCCTACCTGGCGCAGGCGATCAGCGACAAGAACCTGCACGCGATCGGCTGGGTCATCCTCGCGATGACGGTCGTGATTCTCGCCTA
>NZ_VZQN01000188.1:0-743 GCF_014397645.1 Paraburkholderia sp. 31.1 | reverse complement strand
CCTCCATGACAACCGAGGCCCCGCCGCAGTTGAGCGTGATCTTCGACTTCGCCGACACCTGCACATCCGCACTTTCGCTGGCGACACGCAACTGCTTCTGCGCGAACAGATCCATGCCGTCCGTGAGCGCTGCCATCAGGACCTTCCCCTTCGCCGCGATAAATTTCATCCCGAGCTTGTGTGCACACAGCGAAATCAGATCCCCCGCCACCATGCGCAGGCGCCTAACGACGCTCACGTCCATGTCCTGGCCTGCCGTGACAATCGCGTTCTGCCCCGCCGAGTGCTGCATTGATTTCGGCGTCACGAACGCCATGCCGCCGGGGGCGCTCGCGAGCAGCCCTGCGTCGCGAAGCTGGTTCAGCCCGTCGAGCAGCGCCGACTGCGTGGCGCGGTCGGCCGGATCAGCACCGGCCTGCGTGGTCGCCGTTGCCAGATCCGTCACGCGCTGCAGGGCCGCCTTGAGCTGCGCGACAGCGGCGGGCATGTCCAGGTGCGGGGTATCCGGCCCGGCTGCCGCGTCCGCCGAGAGGAACAGGCCCTTCGCCGCGCGTGCCGTGCCCCACGATTTAGTGGTAGCCTCAAACCCCTCTCCGCGAGCGAGCTTTTTGCTGTTGAGCAGGTAGCCCTGGTTGAAGGCCGTCTGGCTGTAGACCGTCGCTATGCGGGCGCTCTCCTTTCCTTGCAGATCGTTGAACACCACCTCCGCACCGAGCAGCGGGGAACGCCAGATGGCATAGCTA
>NZ_VZQN01000187.1:0-773 GCF_014397645.1 Paraburkholderia sp. 31.1 | reverse complement strand
AGGTGGGCGGCGCGGTCGAAGAAAGCGTGAAGGGCCAGACGTCGATCAATGCCGAAATGCCGTTGATGATCATCGCCGTGCTGCTGTTGCTGATGATCCAGCTCAAGAACTTCGCGCGGACCTTCATCGTCGTGCTGACGGCGCCGCTCGGCCTGATTGGCGTCGTGGCCGCGCTGCTGCTGTTCGGCAAGCCTTTCGGCTTCGTCGCGCTGCTGGGCGTGATTGCGATGTTCGGCATCATCATGCGCAACTCCGTGATTCTGGTCGACCAGATCGATCAGGATATCGCGGCAGGGCATGCGCGCTTCGACGCGATTATCGGCGCAACCATAAGGCGTTTCAGGCCGATCATGCTGACGGCGGCCGCCGCCGTCCTCGCGCTGATTCCGCTGCTGCGCTCGGGCTTCTTCGGTCCGATGGCGACCGCACTGATGGGCGGTATCACGATCGCCACAGTACTGACCGTGTTCTTCCTGCCCGCGCTGTACGCGGCGTGCTTCAGGGTCCGGCACGACGAGCGCGGAACGCAACCGGTCGTGGACGAGCATACGGAGATTTGAGCATGAGCCTCGTGTATAGAACATCCGTTCTTGCCGTGACAGCGGCACTCGCATTGACGGCCTGCTCGTTCGGTCCCAGCGGCGCGCCCCCGGCGATGCCTTCGCCTGCGCACTACGGTGCCGAGGCACAGCCGGCGAAGACCGTCGCAGCGGGCGGCGTGGCGCAGCAGTTCGATATCGGCGCAGTGGGCGTTCCGCAATGGTGGCAGCTTT
>NZ_VZQN01000186.1:0-784 GCF_014397645.1 Paraburkholderia sp. 31.1 | reverse complement strand
CCCCCGGCGATGCCTTCGCCTGCGCACTACGGTGCCGAGGCACAGCCGGCGAAGACCGTCGCAGCGGGCGGCGTGGCGCAGCAGTTCGATATCGGCGCAGTGGGCGTTCCGCAATGGTGGCAGCTTTACCGGTCGGACGCGCTGAGTGCACTGGTCGAGGAAGGCTTGCGCAACAGCCCCACGCTCGGGGCTGCGCAGCGGACGCTCGCAGCCGCGCAGCAGGAACTGCGCGCCCAGGTCGGCGCATCGACGCTGCCTTCAATCGATGCTGCCGCACAAGTCGATCGCGGGCGTACACCGCTTGTGCCCGGCATTGGCCCCAGCGAGGTTCGCTATAACTTTTTTGCCGGACAGGTTCTCGCGTCCTACACCTTTGACCTGTTCGGTGCGACGCGTTCGGCGAACGCGGCCAGCGCCGCTCGCGTAGACGTGCAGGCGTATCAACTGGAGGCGGCGCGGCGCGCGCTCGCGGCAAACATCGTCGGTACGACGATCAGCGTGGCGGCACTCGATCGCCAGATCGCGCTCACCGAACGGCTCGTCGCCGTGGCCAGGACGGCCGCGGACGAGGACCAGCACCGCTACGCACTCGGCTCGGTCTCGCGTGCGCAGGCGCTTGCGTCGACGCAGGATGCGGCTTCGGCTGCGGCGAGTCTTCCTGCATTACGCCAGCAGCGCGCCACAGCCATCCATGCGCTCGCGGTGCTGATGGGCCGCACGCCGGACAACGCCCCGGCCGTTCCCGATCTCGACAGCCTGGTGTTGCCCGAACACGTGCCTGTCG
>NZ_VZQN01000185.1:0-788 GCF_014397645.1 Paraburkholderia sp. 31.1 | reverse complement strand
AGGATTCATGACTGGGGTGAAGTCGTAACAAGGTAGCCGTATCGGAAGGTGCGGCTGGATCACCTCCTTTCCAGAGCTGTGCATTCATTGCACTCAAGTGCTCACGCTTATCGGCTGTGGTTAGAAGCAACGCAGACAGGCTCAGGGTCTGTAGCTCAGCCGGTTAGAGCACCGTCTTGATAAGGCGGGGGTCGATGGTTCGAATCCATCCAGACCCACCAGTGTCTTGTCTGGTGAGCTGAAGGGCTGGGGCCGCTGGAATATCTGTGGGACTGGGGGATTAGCTCAGCTGGGAGAGCACCTGCTTTGCAAGCAGGGGGTCGTCGGTTCGATCCCGTCATCCTCCACCAATCCTCAATGCCAAGGATTCAGCACGAAGTGATGCTGAGTACTTTGCATTGGCGATTGAGCCAGTCAGGGCGGTATGAGGCACAGGCTTCATACCGGCTGTCGTTCTTTAACAATCAGGAAGAAGTAGTAAAGAGATTCACGAAAGCATACCTGGAGATGGGTGTGTGAGTAGGTGAATCAGGGTTGTGATTGTATCGATGTATTTTAAAGGTGATCGAAAGATTGCTTTGGAATACGGCGCAACACGAATACTCAACCTGTAGCGAGTGCGTCTATCCCCTGCGGGGATGGGACCCACGTAAGCGCTAAAGCGCTAACGTGGGTCGACACAGAGACACACCCGTTATAGGGTCAAGCGAACAAGTGCATGTGGTGGATGCCTTGGCGATCACAGGCGATGAAGGACGCGGTAGCCTGCGAAAAGCTCCGGGGAGCTG
>NZ_VZQN01000184.1:0-803 GCF_014397645.1 Paraburkholderia sp. 31.1 | reverse complement strand
GGCAGCAACCGCGCCACCGCTCTGTCCTTGAATGTCTTTCCGTAACGCGCCAACTTGTTCTCTCTTTATCGCCCCCAGATTCCAATTTTATCCAGGCGACAACCATTGTGACGCGGGGGGGGGGGCCGCGAAATACATGCTGCTGACCCTATCGAAGCCTGGGATAAGGTTAAGGAAGCGATCGCGCATGACATTGAGTCGCTGACCGGCGTGGTCGAGTAATTCGTTGTCACGTTGTACCTTGCGGGAATTCGTCATGCGTGCGGCCGTCGAGCAGGCGGCCGGCAGCTTTTTTCCGACACGCAGAAGTTGCTGTCAATCGATCGCCGCCATGCGAAAGCTGCCTGTGAGATCGCGCTCCGATCCGTCATCGGCCAGTGCGTAGCTTTCTTGATCCGTAGAGGCGGGAAGCCATTCGCCCCATTGCTTGAAAAGGAACGGCACCCTGGCCGCTGCGCACTGGTCGCGCAGCGAGCGAGCCCAATCCGGATGCATCGGCCGTGCGCCCGGGCCGCTTTCACCGCCGGCGATCACCCAGTCGATACCTCGCAGATTGCGTGCTGGAGCGTAGATGATGTTGTTGTTCATGTCGGACCATAGGGCTCCCGCCTGTTTCTCTCTTGTCATCCCTCCAGGGTGCCAGGTTTTGACCGGAAGTTCCTAACACCGTCTAGGCCGAATGGCACTTACTTAAGCCCGTGGAGCGTGCCCATATTTTTGGACGCGCTCACGTGCGATGTGACGAGGCTCTTTCAGCCATGGGTAGGACTTCGGTCTTCGTTTGCGCATTCGTGGTTCGATGC
>NZ_VZQN01000183.1:0-822 GCF_014397645.1 Paraburkholderia sp. 31.1 | reverse complement strand
GCACCGATGGCGCGCGCTCGCTGAGCGGCGTGAAGGCCGGTGCGCTGAGCGACACCAGCACCGAAGCGGTGAACGGTTCGCAGCTGCACGCGACCAACCAGAACGTGACGGCCAACACGGCCAGCATTACGACCAACACGACGAATATCGCCGCCAACACGACGAACGTTGCGGCCAACAAGACGGCGATCACCGGCATCGACGGCCGCGTGACCAACGTGGAAGGCTCGGTCACGAACCTGACGCAGCAACTGGACGGCGGCAGCGTCGGCCTGGTGCAGCAGGACGCGACCAGCAAGACCATCACGGTGGCCAGGGACCTGGACGGCACGACGGTGGACTTCAGTGGCACCGATGGCGCGCGCTCGCTGAGCGGCGTGAAGGCCGGTGCGCTGAGCGACACCAGCACCGAAGCGGTGAACGGTTCGCAGCTGCACGCGACCAACCAGAACGTGACGGCCAACACGGCCAGCATCGCGGCCAACACGACGAACATCGCCGACAACGCGACGAACGTTGCGGCCAACACGACGGCGATCACCAGCATCGACGGCCGCGTGACCAACGTGGAAGGCTCGGTCACGAACCTGACGCAGCAGCTGGACGGCGGTAGCGTCGGCCTGGTGCAGCAGGACGCGACCAGCAAGACCATCACGGTGGCCAGGGACCTGGACGGCACGACGGTGGACTTCAGTGGCACCGATGGCGTGCGCTCGCTGAGCGGCGTGAAGGCCGGTGCGCTGAGCGACACCAGCACCGAAGCGGTGAACGGTTCGCAACTGCACGCGACCAACCAGAACGTGACGGCCAACACGACGAACA
>NZ_VZQN01000182.1:0-826 GCF_014397645.1 Paraburkholderia sp. 31.1 | reverse complement strand
CCAGCTTCGCGAGCCCGGCACGCGACTCGCTGATTACCGCCCGCCCCCTACCGAAACCGGCAACGTAAAAAGAAGCACGGTCCGCCTTAACCGGCAAGACCGTGCAACATCACCCGTCTACAACTCCGTGCTTCCTGATTCGCGTTTCGTGACTCCTGATCAGAACTCGTAGCCCACCTGGGCACGCACACCAACGTCACCCGTCGAAGCAACCGACACAGCGGAGTTGACGAGCCACTTGTTGTTTCTGGAGCGGTACGTTGCTCCCACTGCCGCAGCACTGCCGCCCTTGTAGGTCGCCCCACCGGCCGCGACAATCGTGCGTCCCGGGCCGGACGGCGTCATGTTCGGCATGGCCATCGCCGCAGCGATACCGGCGTAGGCGTTTTTGGCGACGTCGTTGATCGCCTGGTTGGTCTGGCTGAAGCGCTGGTCGGTGTAGCTGTTCGCCTGCTGCACGCCTTGCGCCACCGAACTGTTCATCTGGCCCACGTTGACCGCATCCGTATCCGCCGTACCCGCTGCGACATGGGTGATCTGACGCGGCTGGGTGGCCGAACCGACCGACACCGAGTTGTCGCGGTCAGTCACCGAACCCTGGCCCAGCGCAACCGAGTTGCTGTGGGTTGCCTGTGAACCCGTACCGATGGCCGTCGAGTTCGCGCCCGTCGCCGCTGCGTTGGCGCCGACTGCGAGGGCGTTATCCCCTGCTGCATTGGCGTTCGCGCCGATCGCCGTGGCGAGGTTGCCAGAGGCCACCCCACCTGCACCGACGGCCGTGCTTGCCGCGCCTGTACCCGGCATTTCCGCATTGACCACGGCACTA
>NZ_VZQN01000181.1:0-830 GCF_014397645.1 Paraburkholderia sp. 31.1 | reverse complement strand
CTGAACAGGTCGATGATGACCGCGAGGTACACCCACCCCTCGGCTGTCGCCAGATAGGTGATATCGCTCGTCCAGACCTGGTTCGGTGCAGTGGCGGTGAAATTGCGCTCCAGCAGATTCGGCGCCACCGGCAAATCGTGGTTCGAGTTCGTCGTCGCGATGTACTTGCGCTTGTGGCGAGCGCGAATGCCATGCTGCGCCATCAGCTTGCGAACCCGCTCCTTGCCCACGCGCACGCCACGCGCGAGCAGTTCCTTCCACATGCGCGGCCAGCCGTACTCGCCCTTGACCTGCGCGTGAATCGCCTTGATGTTTGCGAGCAATGCATCGTCGCTCACGCGGCTTCGGTGCGGCCTGCCCTGCGCGGCGCGTTGCCGGCGCTGATGATATCCGCTGGGGCTGACCTCCAGCACTTCGCACAGCACCGAGACCGGCCAGTGGCGTCGATTGCGCTCAATGAATGCGTACTTCACATCGACTCCCTGGCGAAGTACGCAGCGGCTTTTTTTAAAATATCTCGCTCCATCTTCAGGCGAGCTACCTCCGCACGCAGCCGGGCCAGCTCCATCTGTTCCGGGCTTACTGGCTTTGTCCCAGCTCCCGCCAGCTTGCCTTCCCGCTCAGCCTTCACCCAGTTGTACAGCGTCTGTTCAACCACACCCAGTGTCGCCGCCACTGCTGCCATGCTTTGCCCGGCCTTGACCAGTCGCACCGCTTCCAGCTTGAATTCGAGCGTGTACTGTGCCCGCTTTGCCTTGCCTGTCATCGTTCTTCTCCTTGCGTGAGTTTACCTGCTCAGCAAGGGATTCGTTTTTCGGGGGCAAGCTCAA
>NZ_VZQN01000180.1:0-834 GCF_014397645.1 Paraburkholderia sp. 31.1 | reverse complement strand
ACGCTGTTGCCGTAGTGATCGTTCTCCGCAAGGAGCACATCGAGCAGGGTTCGTTTGCCCAGGTGGTACCACTGTTCGAAGAAGGCCTTGCGCACCTGATCGGTTTCAGCGGAGAGGCGTTTGTACTACTCCGCGCGGGCGAGCCCTGATCCGCAGTGCGCGGCTCGTGATGACGCCCGCCGGGCACGGCTGCATTTGCCGAATGACAGGAACAGAGATCCCCCGGCCTGCATGGCAGGCGCGTAAATGCAAAGGCCGCTTGCTGTCCACCCCGATGGCGGCGTGAGCCACGTCCCCTGCGTAGCCGCCCCCGATCAGGGAGGCGTTCCACCCCCGCGCCAGCGTGGAGAATATTGAATGCCGCTGCGATTCCAGATGGTTCAGATAGGCGACGAAACCCGATAAATAGTGCTCGACGTCGTCAATGCGGACCCGGAAGGCATGGTGGCGGATGAAGAAGCTGCCAATGATCCTGCCCGGATTGGCAAAGTACATGGCGAGTTCCGGCCAGAAATGTCATTTAACAGGCGCTGTGCTCGCGCACGCAGTGCATGGAAGAATTTAGCCCTGAATCAACCGCAACTAATCCGTTGCAGCCTAGAGATCTGACTGCACCTGACAGTGCCCTTCATTTTGAATGATTCGTGTCTATCGGCGTTGTTCCGGTAGCCGCGAGCGCTCGCTGCCACTGTTTGATGAACTCACGCTTGCTCGATCGGGACGCAAACACGAACTCATTGAGCTTCCCGTTAAAAAATACCTGATCCCTGTCGCGCAACTCTGCATAGGCGAGCAGCACATTGATTGCAGGAATCTCTGTTTGTCTGGTCATCG
>NZ_VZQN01000179.1:0-858 GCF_014397645.1 Paraburkholderia sp. 31.1 | reverse complement strand
CTCCGGCGGCAGCAACCGCGCCACCGCTCTGTCCTTGAATGTCTTTCCGTAACGCGCCAACTTGTTCTCTCTTTATCGCCCCCAGATTCCAATTTTATCCAGGCGACAACCATTGTGACGCGGGGGGTTATACGTGCGTCCCGTCGCCTGAACAGGACCGAGTTTCTGCGCATGCGTGATCATCGCGGTGTCGCCCTGCTCGACCTGGCTGGCTTGCGTGACCGTCTGCCGCGGCTCGAGTTGCGGGACCCAGTCGCCTTCGGCTTCGATCTTGATCGCCTGGAATTTGCCGGCGGGCACTTCGACGGTTTCCGTTCCGACCACCCGATACTGCGAGTCCCACTTCTGCGAAGCGAATACCCGGTTCGGATGCTGCCCGGCGTATTCGACCGTCCAGCTCTTACCCGGCGACAACGGAAACGCGAACGGCCGGTTCACGACTGTATCGGTGCCGTTCACGCTGCGCTCGCGGCTCCGGTCCGCTCCGGCGATCACTTCGCGTGGCGCCTGCGTCGAACCCGATATCTTCGATTCGAAATAGATGTGCGATGGCGTCGCCCGCAGCACCGTCACCTGCTCGTGCGTCTGGTTCCAGCCCGATGGCCCTCTCTCGCTCGTCGACGTATGTCCAGGTGTCCCCGGGTTTGACGTCGGGCGCCGGCGCCGATTGCGCAAGCGCCGACAACGGCAAAGCGAGGCTCAATAGCAGCGCGGCGGTTCTTATTTTTTCATAAGTGTTCCTGGTAAAACTGCTTGGATTTCGGTAACCTGGATTTTTCCCTGGTACCGAGGTGTCGATGAAATGCCGTGTGAAGCTTGTGAAGGCTGAGGAGATCACATTGCAGGAGATGGCGATCA
>NZ_VZQN01000178.1:0-873 GCF_014397645.1 Paraburkholderia sp. 31.1 | reverse complement strand
CGTGCCGACGAAGCCCGACGCCGGCGTAATCGCCACCAGACCCGCGACCGCGCCTGACACGATACCGAGCACCGACGGCTTGCCCTTGGCTGCCCATTCGGCGAACATCCACGCGAGCGCCGCCGCGGCGGTCGCCACCTGCGTCGCGAACATCGCGAAGCCGGCACGGCCGTCCGCTGCCACGGCCGAACCCGCGTTGAAGCCGAACCAGCCGACCCACAGCATCGCGCCACCGATCAGCGTGAGCGTCAGGTTGTGCGGCGCCATCGCTTCCTTGCCATAGCCGACGCGCTTGCCGAGCACCAGACAGCAGACCAGACCCGCGATACCGGCGTTGATGTGCACCACCGTGCCGCCCGCGAAGTCGAGGATGCCCGCGCTAGCCAGCCAGCCGCTCGGCTCCCACACCATGTGCGCGATCGGCGAGTAGACGATGATCGACCACAGCGTCATGAACACCAGCATCGCCGAGAACTTCATGCGGTCCGCGAACGCACCGGTGATCAGCGCCGGCGTGATGATCGCGAAGGTCATCTGGTAGACGAAGTAGACCGTCTCGGGGATCGTCGGCGCGAGGTGGCTGACGGTCAGCGTCGTGGCCTTGTCGCCCTTGATGTAGTTCATGCCCGTCATGAACACGCGCGAGAAGCCGCCGATGAACGAGCTGCCAGGCGTGAACGCGAGGCTGTAGCCCACCACGGTCCAGACGATCGTCACGACACAGGTGATCGCGAAGCTTTGCATCAGCGTCGCGAGCACGTTCTTCTTGCGGACCATGCCGCCGTAGAACAGCGCGAGACCCGGGATCGTCATGAACAGCACGAGCGCGGTGGAGGTCAGCATCCACGCGGTGTCGCCGGAGTTGATCTTCGA
>NZ_VZQN01000177.1:0-881 GCF_014397645.1 Paraburkholderia sp. 31.1 | reverse complement strand
GGAAACGCTGATTAATGAACTGTCGGATCGGCTTGCAGATCAAGACGCGTCAAATTTTCTGGATAACGAATCGAATCGACGCTCATTTCGGTGAATTTGGCTCGCAAACGAGCCCCTCTTCTCTCATTTTTCATACGCATGACGGATTGCTCCCATGAACCGATCGCAACAGATTTCGCGCAGTCACCAGATTCGCCAGAGCGAACAAGCTGAACAGTTGCGCCGTGTTCTTGGCCAAGCCCTTGTATCGGGTTTTGCGATGGTGAAACAGGTTCTTGACGATATGGAACGGATGCTCAACGCGCGAACGGATTTGCGCCTTGGTTCGCTCAAGCGCAGTCACCAGGTCCTTCAGCGGCCCGTCCTGCATCGCCCTGATCTTTCCGCGCTTGGCAGCGACGTGCCAATTTACTGCCTTGCCTTTCATTTCATCACGCTTGTCTACACCAATGTAGCCTGCGTCGGCGAACGCTTCCTCTTCATGGCCGTGCAGCAGCAAATGGGCTTGCGACACATCCGACACGTTGGCCGCCGTGCCAACCACACTGTGGACCAAGCCCGAATCGGCGTCCACGCCAACGTGGGCTTTCATCCCAAAGTGCCATTCGTTTCCCTTCTTCGTTTGATGCATCTCCGGGTCACGGCTCTTCCCGGCGTTCTTGGTCGACGGTGGCGCTTCGATGATCGTCGCATCAACCAGCGTGCCTTCCTTCATCATCAGTCCACGCTCACACAGCGAGATACCGATCTCGTCGAACAGCTTCCGTGTCAGTTCGTGCTCGATCAACAGGCGCCGGAATTTCAGCAGCGTGGTCGCATCCGGAACGTTCTCGACTGCCAGATCGATGCCGGCGAAGGCGCGCAGCGCAATGCTGTCATAC
>NZ_VZQN01000176.1:0-882 GCF_014397645.1 Paraburkholderia sp. 31.1 | reverse complement strand
AAGGCCGGTAGGTACGCGACCTTCCCGATTCAGGAAGATCGCGCCTCAGGGCTCAACGTCAGGGCTCAGCATCCCCCCATGCCTTTATCGGGCCGGGCCCGACAGACTCAGTTGCACTACCACCCGGCGGTTGGGCTCATTGCAGGCAATCTTCTGCTGCATCGTGCCGCTGCAGTCGGCGACCACCGGATCGGAATTGCCCGCGCTTTCCGCGGTGATCTTCTGCGCCGGAATACCCCGCTCGATCAGCATCCGGCGAACCGTCATCGCACGCTGCTCGCCAAGCTTCTGCGCCGCTGCGTCCGAGCCGATCAGGTCCGCGTGGCCGATCACCGTCACGGCTTGCAGCGAGGTGTTTTCCGCGCGAATCTGCTCAGCCAGATGTGCAATTGCCGCATGGCCTTTGCCGGTCATGTCGCGATTGCCAGACTTGCCGAAGGCGAACAGCGTGTCGCCCTTGAGCGTGTATTCTTTCGCCGCGACAGGCTGCGCCACCGGAGCTGCCGTCACGGGGATCGACGCAGGGTCACACGCCTCCACTGCCGATGCGCGGGAAAGCACGTGCATCTGGGCGCGCATGCCTTGCAACTGGGCTTCGGCTTCGTTGCGCGGCACCATGATCGGTGCGTCATTGCTGCCAGCCGGCCCGACCTTCACGAAGTAGGTCATGCCGCCCTTCAGTTCTGCGCCGGATCGCCCGGTGGTCTTGCCTTTGTACAGCGGCGCATCCTGAATGTAGGCGCCCAGCATGTGTCGGCCCGGCTTGACGCAGAAGATGCTGTAGCCATTGGGCAGCAATGCGGTCTGCAGTTCGCCATCAACGTAGACGTCGGCAGCGGCCGACCGGCCCGCACCCGCGGATGCATCACGGTAGTAGACGAT
>NZ_VZQN01000175.1:0-900 GCF_014397645.1 Paraburkholderia sp. 31.1 | reverse complement strand
CCATCATCTCGAAGCGCTCGTTTGCATCGCCCTTTATGTAGAGTTGCGCGCCGACCGTCGAGAGCTGGCGCAGGCCTGCAAGGAACTTCGGATCGAACTGGAGTGCCTGTGGTGCCAGTTCGTTCGGTGTCCAGTGATCGCCTTCGAGCTTGAGTACGCCCGCGAGTTGCGTCGAGATGAAACGGGCGACCAGGCCGGTGTCGGGACGCACGAAGCGGCCGAGTTCGGCGAAGGATGCATCAGCCTGCGTGTCGAAAAACGGATAGCGTCCGCTCATCGTGGCATTGAACGGTGCGGCGACGCTCGCGCGCCACGCCTCGTTCAGGCTGGCCGCCGCCGGTTGCAGGATCGTCTGCCACGCGGCTTCGAGCGGCTGCGCAAACGCCGCGTTGCCAAAGCCTGCCCATGCGGAGCCGAGACTTGCGGCTGTCAGCGCCGCATCGTCACGCGCCTGAGACAGCTCCGAGAGCTTGCCCTGGAAGACCGCCTGCGCGAGCGAGCGCGCCATCGCCTGTGCGTCGGGACTGCCTGCGATCTGCTGCAGCTTCAGACGCATCGTGGTGACCGCCGTCAGATAGCGCGACAGGCTGACGCCACTCAGCGCGACGTTCGTCGATGCACCGGCCTTGCCGTTTCCGCTGTTCGTCGCTGCAACGCCGCTCTCTCCCATCAATGCAAGCAGCGGGCCAAATGACTTGTCCAGCGGATTGACGGTCGGGGCATTCGCGTCGTCGTTGTTGCCGATCAGGCTTTGTGCCTTGCGCACCAGCGTGTCGGTCAGCGCCTGCGAGGGTCGTCCCGCCTGCGCCTGGTACTGCACCGACTTCATCAGCGCGATCAGCGGCGAGGTCTGCGCGTCGGCGAGACGGGTGAGTTGATCGATCGCCCCGTTCAGGTTCG
>NZ_VZQN01000174.1:0-900 GCF_014397645.1 Paraburkholderia sp. 31.1 | reverse complement strand
CCATCATCTCGAAGCGCTCGTTTGCATCGCCCTTTATGTAGAGTTGCGCGCCGACCGTCGAGAGCTGGCGCAGGCCTGCAAGGAACTTCGGATCGAACTGGAGTGCCTGTGGTGCCAGTTCGTTCGGCGTCCAGTGATCGCCTTCGAGCTTGAGTACGCCCGCGAGTTGCGTCGAGATGAAACGGGCGACCAGGCCGGTGTCGGGACGGACGAAGCGGCCGAGCTCGGCGAAGGATGCATCGGCCTGCGTGTCGAAGAAGGGATAACGTCCGTTTGTCGCCGCGTTGAACGGCGCGGCCACGCTGGCCCGCCATGCTTCGTTCAGGCTCGCCGCAGCCGGTTGCAGGATCGTCTGCCACGCGGCTTCGAGCGGCTGCGCAAACGCCGCGTTACCGAAGCCCGCCCATGCGGAACCGAGACTTGCGGCGGTCAGCGCCGCATCGTCACGCGCCTGAGACAGCTCCGAGAGCTTGCCCTGGAAGACCGCCTGCGCGAGCGAGCGCGCCATCGCCTGTGCGTCGGGACTGCCTGCGATCTGCTGCAGCTTCAGTCGCATCGTGGTGACCGCCGTCAGATAGCGCGACAGGCTGACGCCACTCAGCGCGACGTTCGTCGATGCACCGGCCTTGCCGTTTCCGCTGTCCGTCGCTGCAACGCCGCTCTCTCCCATCAATGCAAGCAGCGGGCCGAATGACTTGTCCAGCGGATTGACGATCGGGGCATTCGCGTCGTCGTTGTTGCCGATCAGGCTTTGTGCCTTGCGGACCAGCGTATCGGTCAGCGCCTGCGAGGGTCGTCCCGCCTGCGCCTGGTACTGCACCGACTTCATCAGCGCGATCAGCGGCGAGGTCTGCGCGTCGGCGAGACGGGTGAGTTGATCGATCGCCCCGTTCAGGTTCG
>NZ_VZQN01000173.1:0-906 GCF_014397645.1 Paraburkholderia sp. 31.1 | reverse complement strand
CAAATCTATGGTCAGCCTGACTTTTGCAAGCGAGGTGGTGTTGACGTAAATTGGGCTTGCGCAAATCTATCCGGGGTCGTTGTGGGAACAGGTTCCCGCCCCATGATGAGAGCCGCGCCGGGCAAACCTTAAAAAAGCCGCAGTATCGGAATACTATTTGCTTTGCCAGGTTGCTTGCTCGGCCGTTGAGCCGTTTATGTCTTCACGTATCTCGCGTCGCAAAACCAGGAAGTGACTTGGGTCAGAAGGAGTAACGTAGGCGGCGCACAGTCAGGCTGCTGCCACAGCCTGAGCACTTTGGTAGTGTGTTCCGCGGGCGAGGATGGCCCAGGCGATCCTCGCCAATTTGTTGGCCAACGCACAAGCGACCACGTTGGAATGCCGTCGGGCCAGCAGGTCGCGGACCCAGGCCCCCAGGCGATCGGCGTGCCGCTCGATGTGCAGCATGAGCGCTCTCGCGCACTGGACTAACAGTCGCCTCAAATTCTTATCGCCGCGCTTGCTGATTCCCAGCAGCGTGGGCTTGCCGCCGGTACTGTATTGGCGTGGAACCAGCCCGATGGATGCGGCGAACTGGCGAGCGCAAGCGAACTGGTGGGCGTCGCCCAATTCGGTTGCCAGCACGCTGGCCGTGATTGGGCCGATGCCGGGAATCTCCAACAGGCGCTGGCTGCGTTCGTCCTCCCGCAGTTGCCGGATCAATTCGCTTTCGAGTTGCGCGACTTGTTCGTCGAGGTACTTGAAATGTGCCTGCAGACGCTCGAGCAGCGCGACTAGTCGCGGCGGCAGATCATGCGAGGCCAGCACGGCAGGAAGTCGGCGGATGACGCCCATCCCCTTGGGCAGGCTCACGCCGAATTCGAGTAGAAAGGCATGAATCTGGTTGACCGTGCCGGTACGGTCGCG
>NZ_VZQN01000172.1:0-907 GCF_014397645.1 Paraburkholderia sp. 31.1 | reverse complement strand
TAAGTGTTGCTGGTAAACGCGTTTGAATTTTGTTAACTTCGGCGACCCCATTGCGCCGGAGTCCAGATGAAGTGTGTTGTAGAGCTGAGCGAAGCCGAGGAAAAGACCTTGCAACAGATGTCGTTGAACCACCAGCATCGCGACATGCGCACCCGGGCCGCGGGCGTGATGATGCTCGGCCGCAAGATCAAACTGACTGAAGTGGCTGCGCAGCTCGGCGTGAGCGGGCAGTCGGTCTACAACTGGGCGCACGCGTGGCGGGAATCCGGCATATGTGGGCTGCTGGTCGGTCATAAAGGCGGACGTCCCCGTTCGTTGTCTGAAGCCATGATCGCCACCGCCATCGAGGCGGCCAGCGCCGAATTGATGACTCTCAGACAGATTGCGCAGCGCGTTGAAGAAGCTCACGGTGTGCCGTTTCCCTGCCGCCTGGATACCTTGTCGACTGCGCTCAAACGAGCGGGGTTTTCCTACAAACGTGGTCGCTATTCGCTCAAAAAAAGCGTAACCCCGAGGAGTTCGCCGTGAAGGCCTCCACCCTCGCGAAGCTACAGCAGGCCGCACTCGACGGTGCGTGCCAGCTGTTCTACTTCGATCAATCCGGGTTCAGTGCTTCGCCCCCGGTGCAGCGCGGCTGGTCGCCCATCGGCGAACCGCATCGTGTGTTCCCGCAACCGCACTGCAAACGCTCCGTCCTTGGTGCACTGGATTTCGGCGCCAACCTGCTGACGTATCACACCAGCAAGACCACGATCAAACGCCCCGATGTCGTGCAATTCCTTGAGCAGATCGCGCGGAAAAGCGCGCCCGGTCTGACGACGGTAGTGGTGCTCGACAACGCCTCGATCCATCACAACATCGATCAGGAAACAATCGACCGATGGTTTCTCGAACATCGCATGGTGCT
>NZ_VZQN01000171.1:0-918 GCF_014397645.1 Paraburkholderia sp. 31.1 | reverse complement strand
ACCCTGCAGATGCAGACTTGCAATGGTCAGGCGCTCTTCAGGCTGAAGTTGCTGGTACTGAGTTCTTTCGTGCATCGCAACACCTTATACGAAACAGGTGTTGCACTTCAGATTTGAGGCCGCCAAGCAATAGTGTGGTTAAACTTGGGTGAAACAATTTTCAAAATACTATTTTTGTTCGCCCTTATTGTAATAGCTTTATTTGCCCTCGCAAGTCCAAGGGACACCGGATCACAAAAGGGAGACGACGAGACGGGGCAGCGAGCGCTATTGTGGCGTCGCCAGTGGGAGGACGAGCAACGTAGACGAAACAAGGAATAGTCAAATCAGCAAAGGCGTTCTATAAACGCTTTTCATTGCTCTATAAGGTTCGGAGGTCCACGGCAAAGTCTAGTTTAAGCGTTGGGTTTTGTTAGTCCGAGTCTTGCGATTGTGTGGGCTACCTAACATAGGCACCGCAATCCGCGCACGGCCAGTTCACCCGACTGAGGCGTAATGAAGGTAAATCGTTGATGATCTTACGTTGGCAGTTGCCGGACAAGCGTCAATTGCGTCGTCACCCGAATGACCGCAGTACTTTCATGAACAGACCTAAGCTCTTAGCGAGTTGAAAGTCTGCATTGGGTCGATCAGCGACATTCGAAACGCCGCTTCTGGACGACCTGTCCCGCCTCCGCTGGCAGGTACCTGCCCAGCTGTGACCAGTATCACCGAATGCGGGGCAGGCTACCTATATCGCAAGATTGTCGGTCACGAACCACGTCTCATCCGTGCTCGCGCCGGACAGCCAATTGAGCTTGCCCCCGAAAAACGAATCCCTTGCTGAGCAGGTAAACTCACGCAAGGAGAAGAACGATGACAGGCAAGGCAAAGCGGGCACAGTACACGCTCGAATTCAAGCTGGAAGCGGTGCGACTG
>NZ_VZQN01000170.1:0-953 GCF_014397645.1 Paraburkholderia sp. 31.1 | reverse complement strand
ATACGTCACGCGCCAAGCCACCACCAGGAACAAGGCCAGCGCGCGCTCAATCCGGTCGACAGCGGCCAATTGCAGGGTCTCGACTTCGCAGCCATTCTTGAGGACATGGAAATAGATTTCGATTTCCCATCTCGCCCGGTACCAATTGATCAGTTCGACCGCTTCTTCTTGGGTTGCGACGGCTCGGTTGGTCAGCAAACGCCACTCAATCGGCTTGATGCCAGCGGGCGCCCCGACTTCGCGTGCGATTACGCAGTGAACCTTGATCTTGCCGCGCTCGCCGTCCGCGATCTCGACTTCGCGAGCCCACAGTTGCTGGCGCACGGTGCGACTCTTCTGAGTCTCGCGGGCGCCGGTCACGAAGGTGATTTCACCCAAGGGCTCAGCGCTGGTTGTACTCGCCCACAGCCTGGCGCCGTCGCCGCCGGGCAAACAGCGGTCATGTTTGGCGCGCACCAGCCAGTCCGCCGGCGTGCCCAGCTCGCTGGCCCGGCGCATCATTTGCACCATGTCGGCCTCGCGGTCGGCCACGTACACCAGTCGCGTGTGCGGCATGTCCGGCGCCATTTCCGCCACGCGCTCGTAGCCTTCGACCCAGCGTGTGCTTTCTTTCGGACCAGGACGAACGCCATCGGCATCAAGCTCCTCACGCGCCCACATCCACGCGTCGAGCACGCCCAGCGGTTCGCGTTCGGTCGTCACCGCATAGGTGGGGTGCAAGTACAGCCCGCGCCTTGCTTCGTAGTTCAACGGCCCCAGCCCGTCGATGTCCTGGCCGTTGAAATCAAGCTCGGTCGTGTCCTGGATGCACAGCACCACCGACTGGCTGCGCATGCGTTCCTGCGTGCTCGCCCAATGCGGCTCCAGGATGGCTTCCCAGGCCACATCCGTATTGCGCAAAAATCGGTACGCCGCGCACGTCTCGCTCCAGCTATCGCACGCCTGGGGGATAC
>NZ_VZQN01000169.1:0-1020 GCF_014397645.1 Paraburkholderia sp. 31.1 | reverse complement strand
ACCTCGAAGGGTGAATGGAAGTTGTGAGTTGCACGAGGCCGGCTGTTCAGACTGTCGGCGATGGCGTCGAGTTCGTCCTGACTGTAGACCGAAAGGTCTGTGCCTTTGGGCAGATACTGTCGCAGCAGCCCGTTGGTGTTTTCGCAAGTGCCGCGTTGCCAGGGACTGTGCGGGTCGCAGAAGTACACGTTCACGCCGGTTGCGGCAGCGAGCTCTTTATGGCGCGACATTTCTTTTCCCTGGTCATAAGTGAAGCTCTGGCGCAGTGGCGCAACAATCGAATTGAGTTTGGCAGAGAAGCCCGCCAGCGCGGAAGCGGCGGTGGCGTCTTCCATCTTGGCGAGCAGCACCAGGCGGCTGGTCCGTTCGACCAGCACGCCTACCGAGGACTGGTTGCCGGCACCCTTGATGAAGTCGCCTTCCCAGTGCCCAGGCAGCAGTCGGTCTTCGATTTCGGGCGGCCTCACATGAATACTGACCATGTCGGGAATCTGTCCGCGCCGGTCGGTGCCCCGTGTACGCGGCATGCGCGTGCTGTGGCCATGGCGTAAGCACGCAATTAGCTGACGGCGCAGTTCGCCGCGCGGCTGGGCGTAGATGGCCGTGTAGATGGTTTCGTGCGAAACCTGCTGGGTCGGGTCGGTCGGATACATACGCTTCAGTGTGCCCGATATCTGCTGGGGTGACCATTTCCACTCGAGCAGGGTGAGAACGATGCGCCAGCAGACGCTTTGCAGGCAAAGCTTTGTGGGGCTGCGACCTGCGCTGCGGCGTGCGGCACTGAGCGCTTCAGCCGGCACGGACGCGTAGCCAGCAGGCAAGCTGTTTCGCGCCAGTTCACGGCTAACGGTGGCTGGCGAGCGCCCGAGTATCCGGGCCATGGCCCGGATACTCGAACCCTGCAGATGCAGACTTGCAATGGTCAGGCGCTCTTCAGGCTGAAGTTGCTGGTACTGAGTTCTTTCGTGCATCGCAACACCTTATACGAAACAGGTGTTGCACTTCAGATTTGAGGCCGCC
>NZ_VZQN01000168.1:0-1071 GCF_014397645.1 Paraburkholderia sp. 31.1 | reverse complement strand
GTATCCCCCAGGCGTGCGATAGCTGGAGCGAGACGTGCGCGGCGTACCGATTTTTGCGCAATACGGATGTGGCCTGGGAAGCCATCCTGGAGCCGCATTGGGCGAGCACGCAGGAACGCATGCGCAGTCAGTCGGTCGTGCTGTGCATCCAGGACACCACCGAGCTTGATTTTAACGGCCAGGACATCGACGGTCTGGGGCCGTTGAACTACGAAGCAAGGCGCGGGCTGTACTTGCACCCGACCTATGCGGTGACGACCGAACGCGAACCGCTGGGCGTGCTCGATGCATGGATGTGGGCGCGCGAGGAGCTTGACGCCGATGGTGTACGTCCTGGGCCGAAAGAAAGCACACGCTGGATCGAAGGCTACGAGCGCGTGGCGGAAATGGCGCCGGACATGCCGCACACGCGACTGGTGTACGTGGCCGACCGCGAGGCGGACATGGTGGAAATGATGCGCCGGGCGCACGAACTGGGCACGCCAGCGGACTGGCTGGTGCGCGCCCAACATGACCGCTGCCTGCCCGGCGGTGACGGCGCCAGGCTGTGGGCGAGTACAACCAGCGCTGAGCCCTTGGGTGAAATCACCTTCATGACCGGCGCCCGCGAGACTCAGAAGAGCCGCACCGTACGCCAGCAACTGTGGGCTCGCGAAGTCGAGATAGTGGACGGCGAACGCGGCAAGCTCAAGGTTCACTGCGTAATCGCACGCGAAGTGGGGGCGCCCGCTGGCATCAAGCCGATTGAGTGGCGTTTGCTGACCAACCGAGCCGTCGCAACCCAGGAAGAAGCGGTCGAACTGATCAATTGGTACCGGGCGAGATGGGAAATCGAAATCTATTTCCATGTGCTCAAGAATGGCTGCGAAGTCGAGACCCTGCAATTGGCCGCTGTCGACCGGATCGAGCGTGCGCTGGCCTTGTTCCTGGTAGTGGCATGGCGTGTGACGTATCTGATGCGCAAAGGCCGGACCTGTCCGGATCTGGATGCCGCCTTGTTCTTCGATCCGGACGAAATTCGTGGCGCCCACCTGCTGGCCAAAAAGAAGATGCCGACGCCGCCGCCCACTG
>NZ_VZQN01000167.1:0-1078 GCF_014397645.1 Paraburkholderia sp. 31.1 | reverse complement strand
TAAGTGGTCCTGGTAAATCTGTTTGAATTTCGCTAACCTGGCGCGTTTAACGCCGGGGTAGCGGATGAAGTGTGTCGTCGAACTGAGCGAAGCCGAGGAAATGACGTTGCAACAGCTGTCGATCAATCACAGGCATCGTGACACGCGCACGCGAGCGGCGGGCCTGCTGATGCTCGGGCGCAGGATCAAGCCCAGGATCATTGCCGAGCAGCTTGGTGTGAGCGGACAGAGCGTCTATAACTGGTCGCACGCATGGCGCGAGAGCGGCGTGTGCGGCCTGATGAGCCACCATAACGGTGGCCGTCCGCCAGCGCTGTCTGACGCAATGATCACCACGGCCCTTGAGGTGGCGCGAACCGAGTCGTTGACCCTTGCGCGGATTGGACAACGCGTGCAGGCCATTCACGGAGAACCGCTGCCATGCCGGATCGAAACGCTCGGTGAGGCACTCAAGCGCGAAGGTTTCTCGTTCAAACGCAATCGCTATGCGCTCAAAAAAAGCGCAACGAAGAGGAGTTCCAGTTGAAAGCGGATACGCTCGGCAAGCTGCAATGTGCCGCGCGCGACGGTCAGTGCCGCCTGTTCTATTTCGACGAGGCAGGCTTCCGTGCGGCGCCGCCCGTTCAGCGAAGCTGGTCACCACGGGGATTGCCCCACAGTATCGAGCCCAACAGTCATTGCAAACGCAGCGTCGTGGGCGCGCTTGACTTCGGCAAGAACAACTTCATCTACGCCGCGAGCGCCAGAACAGTGAAAGGCCCTGACGTCGTCGAATTTCTCGACTCGCTGATCAGCAAGGGCGATGGCCGTCCGACTGTGATCGTGCTCGACAACGCGAGCATCCATCACAGCATTGATGAGGACACACTGGACCGCTGGTTTCTCGAACACAAGGCACTCCTGTTCTATCTGCCGCCGTACAGTCCCGAGCTGAATCTGATCGAGATCGTCTGGAAGCACTTCAAATACCACTGGCGACGCTTCGTCACCTGGACCCGGGAAACCATCGACGCTGAACTTGCTGAGCTGCTCGGCGGATACAGCACCAGATTTCAAGTCAATTTCTCGTGAACACTTA
>NZ_VZQN01000166.1:0-1080 GCF_014397645.1 Paraburkholderia sp. 31.1 | reverse complement strand
TAAGTGTTCCTGGTAAAACTGCTTGGATTTCGGTAACCTGGATTTTTCCCTGGTACCGAGGTGTCGATGAAATGCCGTGTGAAGCTTGTGAAGGCTGAGGAGATCACATTGCAGGAGATGGCGATCAATCACCGGTTCAAGAACACTCGCCGACGCGCCACGGGTGTTTTGATGCTCGCTCGCGGGGATAAGCCAAAGGTCGTCTGTGCAGCCCTCGGTGTGAGCGACCAGGCTGTCTACAACTGGGCTCACGCGTGGCGTATTGGAGGCATTTGCGCGCTCATGGGTGGTCACAACGGTGGTCGGCCGCGTGCACTTCCCGATGACGTGGTCGCTGTCGCGCTGGAGATTGCGCGGGCCGATCCGCTTACCCTGGCCCAGATAGCTCGACGCGTTGAGCAGGCACAAGCCCAGGCACTGCCTTGCAAGATAGAAACGCTGGGTGGAGCCCTCAAGCGTGCGGGCTTCACTTTCAAGCGCAACCGGTTCTCGCTGAAAAAAAGCGCAATGAACAGGAGTTCGAGATGAAACAGGCCACGCTCGAGAAGCTTCAGGTCGCCGCGCGCGATGGCCAGTGTCGCCTGCTCTATTTCGACGAGGCCGGTTTTTGCGGATCACCGCCTGTGCAGCGTAGCTGGTCACCACGTGGACTGCCCCATGCCATTGAGCCCAACCACCATTGTCGACGCAATGTGATGGGCGCACTGAACTTCGCAGAGAACAGTTTCGTCCATGCAGCAGGCAGCCATACGGTCAAAGGGCCTCACGTTGAGGGTTTTCTCAATGACCTGATCTGTCAGGGCGATGGTAGACCGACCGTGATCGTGCTCGACAACGCGAGCATTCATCACGGGATCGATCAGCTCACACTGGACCGCTGGTTCATCGAACACAAAGCACTCCTTTTTTATCTGCCGGCGTACAGCCCAGAACTGAATCTCATCGAGATCGTATGGAAGCACTTCAAGTACCACTGGCGGCGATTCGCGACGTGGACGAAAGAAACCGTCGATGCGGAGCTCGAAATTCTGCTCAGCGGATACGGGTCAAAATTCCAAGTAAATTTTTCGTGAACACTTA
>NZ_VZQN01000165.1:0-1088 GCF_014397645.1 Paraburkholderia sp. 31.1 | reverse complement strand
CCGGTGTAATTCGCGCTCGGACGAATGATCTTGTTGTCGACGCGCTGCTCGATGATGTGCGCGCTCCATCCTGCCGTACGCGAGATCACGAACAGCGGCGTGAACATCGCGGTCGGCACGCCCATCATGTGATACGACACCGCGCTGAACCAGTCGAGGTTCGGGAACATCTTCTTCGCGTCCCACATCACCGATTCGAGCCGTTCGGCAATCGAGAACAGTTTCGTGTTGCCCGCTTCCTTCGACAGCTTCTTCGCGACTTCCTTGATGATCTTGTTGCGCGGGTCCGAGATCGTGTAGACCGGATGGCCAAAGCCGATCACGACTTCCTTGTTCTCGACGCGGCGGCGGATGTCGGCTTCGGCTTCGTCAGGCGTCTGGTAGCGCGACTGGATTTCGAACGCGGCTTCATTGGCGCCGCCGTGTTTCGGGCCGCGCAGCGCGCCGATCGCGCCGGTGACCGCCGAGTACATGTCCGAGCCCGTGCCCGCGATCACGCGGCCGGTGAACGTCGACGCGTTGAACTCGTGCTCCGCGTACAGGTTCAGCGAGACGTGCATCGCATCGACCCACGCCTTCGACGGCTCGACGCCGTGCAGCAGATGCAGGAAATGACCGCCGATCGAATCGTCGTCGGTTTCGACCTCGATGCGCTTGCCGTTGTGCGAGTAGTGATACCAGTACAGCAGCATCGAGCCGAGCGAGGCCATCAGCTTGTCGGCGATATCGCGCGCGCCGGGCAGGTTGTGATCGTCTTTCTCCGGCAGCACGGCGCCGAGCACCGACACGCCGGTGCGCATCACGTCCATCGGATGCGCGGCGGCCGGAATCCATTCGAGCGCGGCTTTTACGTTGGCCGGCAGGCCGCGCATCGACTTCAGCTTCGTCTTGTACGCGGTCAGTTCGGCCTGGGTCGGTAGCTTGCCGTGGACCAGCAGATAAGCGATCTCCTCGAATTCGCACGCCTCGGCGATGTCGAGAATGTCATAGCCGCGATAGTGCAGATCGTTGCCGGTCTTGCCGACCGTGCACAGCGCGGTGTTGCCCGCGGTCACGCCCGACAGCGCGACGGATTTTTTCGGTTTGAA
>NZ_VZQN01000164.1:0-1113 GCF_014397645.1 Paraburkholderia sp. 31.1 | reverse complement strand
ACTGGGTTATCCATTTAACCGGAGTTGAGCGTAGACTGGGGCAATGGAACTTCCTCATGCCAGCACCCACTATCCTAAGTCCCTTGGGGAGTTTCAGGCTTGGTTCCCGACTGATGCAGACTGCCTGGACTATCTGGAATGGCTGCGATGGCCTTGCGGCTTCGTCTGCCCGTCCTGTGGTCATCCGGGAGGATGGCGGCTTGGGGACGGCAGGTTCATGTGTACTGCATGCGGTAGCCGCACATCAGTGATGGCAGGCACCGTCTTTGACCGGACCCGTACTCCCCTTACGGTGTGGTTTTCGGTCTGTTGGCATTTTGCTACCGGCAAAGACGGGATCTCGGCGCTGAGTTTGAAGCGAACCCTCGAGATCGGCTCCTACCAGACAGTGTGGGCTATCCTTCATCGCCTGCGGTCTGTGCTGATTCGTCCCGATCGGGAGCGCCTTTGCGGGACGGTGGAGGTGGACGAAACCTACATCGGAGGCAAAGAATCCGGACTTTCGGGAGGCCGTGCCAAAGGGAAGAAGATCCTGACGTGTATCGCGATCGAGATCGCGGAGCCGAAGGGATTCGGGCGCTGTCGAATGGCGCCCGTGGCGGATGCCTCCTCAGAATCGCTTCGCTCCTTCGTGTTGGATAACGTCGAGCCGGGGGCGACGGTCATCACCGATGCCTGGCAGGGTTACCGGTGGCTGGAGAAGAATGGTTACATCCATGACCGCCGTAGCCAGCGGGCCGCGTCGGCGCGGGGCGAGGACCCCGAAGAACTTCTGCCAGGTGTGCATCGAATAGCGTCCCTTGCAAAACGTTGGCTCCTGGGCACCCACCAGGGAGCGGTGGATTCTGCACACTTGCCCAGTTACCTGGACGAGTTCGTGTTCCGTTTCAACCGCCGCCGCTCACGTAGCCGAGGGATGCTGTTCTACCGGATCCTGGAGCTTGCTGTCGCCCATGGACCGGTTCGTTACCAAGACCTTGTTATGAGCCAGAGGCCAAAGGCTGTTCCTCCCAAGCCGCCGAGGCAACGCGGACATCCGCCCAGCCTGGAGCGACCTTCGCCGAGCCGCCCGTGGAGGCAAAACGCTAACTCCGGTTAAATGGACATCCCATA
>NZ_VZQN01000163.1:0-1114 GCF_014397645.1 Paraburkholderia sp. 31.1 | reverse complement strand
ATGCTCGTCGTTTAAAGGATCGATTCAGCTAATTCGGGTGACCTTGGCGAACGAAACACGAGATTTCGTACTGGCTCCAATTGTCCGGATATCGGTGACCCCGCGAAATCAGACAGCCGCGACAACATAGTGAGACTGGTACGAATTTTTTGTTCGCAGTCTTTCAGAAACACTGATTTCCGCGCGCGATTGTCTGACCAGATAGGGCTGCCCGTATCGACAATGGCCAACCCATTTCTCGCCTATTTTCATCGAACCGTTGGTGCGAGAGCGGCGTGTTGAACAGGCGTGCGGCGAGGTGCGGATAGGGCACGTTCATGGCCGTGCCGAACAGTGAAGTTGTCACACGATTTCCTGCCGCAGTCGAAATTCCTGGTAGCAGCATCATTTCTGACTGGTTCGATACAATGCAAAATGTTATTCCCGTACTATCTCATTTATGTTCTTGAGATTTGCACGGAGATAGCCATGAAGCCTTTCTCTCCGATTGAATTTTCGAACTCGCACAGCCATGCAAGCATCGCGAACCGTGCCCACTTCCGTCTCGTTCCCGTGGGCATGCTGTCGGTGCTGCGAAATCTGTTTGACGCGCGTCGCTGAAGATGTGCAACATATCTTCCCGGTTCACGCATTTCTGCCTGTCGGGGCGAGAAACTGTGAAGGAGAAGGGTAATGCCCAAGTGCCGACTGCTGCTTCATTAGCCACTTTGTCTGTCACCTGCAGGCCTGAGGGCACGTAGTCTCGCTACGGAATATCTTCACCACCGCAAATCGATCTTTGGTTTCGATCTGCTTGTGATTGTGATTTTGACGGAACCCACCACACTCCTTGTACGCGTGTTAGGCGAGAACGCCGGCAACTATCTGCCGAATCTCGTCACTTTGTCGATGCGTAGCTATGCATATGAATCTCTGCGCGCCGATGACGGGCTCAATGACCGGACGATTCTCTACTGAAAGTGGCGGATTACGTGGCCGCCTTTAGCCCATCTCGTTATACAGAAGTGGCGCAGTAGGAGACGTTTGTCCGAAAGCGCATTGAGCAATGAACATGCGTGATGGGGGTTGTTAACGGCCTGAATTTCGCGTTTACTCTCGACTTTTCGAATGCAGA
>NZ_VZQN01000162.1:0-1148 GCF_014397645.1 Paraburkholderia sp. 31.1 | reverse complement strand
TCAACCGGTGGATGCAATAGTTTGCTGGAATCGTTCGGCGGGCGTCTCGTAGTCCAGTGTCTTTCTTGGACGCTCGTTCAGTCGTCTTGCCACAGCGTTGAGTTTGGCCTGCGAATACACTGACAGATCGGTACCTTTCGGGAAGTACTGCCTCAATAGTCCATTCGTGTTCTCATTCGACCCACGCTGCCAGGGATGTTGCGGGTCGCAGAAGTAGACGGCAATGTCGGTGGCGACGGTGAAGCGCTTGTGCCCGGCCATCTCCGTCCCCCGATCCCAGGTGAGCGACTTGTAGAGTTCCTGCGGTAACTTGCTGGCATGTTTGATGAGCGCATTGATGACCGTTTCGCTGTCCTTGCTGGCTATCTTCACCAGCATGACATAGCGTGTCTGGCGCTCGACGAGCGTCGCAATCTGGCTGCTGCCGCTACCGCACAGCAGATCACCTTCCCAGTGGCCCGGTACCGCGCGGTCTTCAACACTAGCCGGGCGTTCGCTGATCGATACGGTGTCGCGAATCCTGCCGTGATCCTCCGTCTTTAGCGTGTGATGGCGCGAACGGCGCATGGCCCGGGTGCGCCGCAGGTGCTCCAGCAACTCCTTCTTCAGGGCCCCACGGGCCTGTATGAAGAGAGAACGATAGATTGTCTCGTGGGACACGTGGTAGTCCTCATTGTCTGGGTACGCGCGTCTGAGCCATCCGGCGATCTGCTGCGGTGACCACTGCAGTTGTAGCTTGGCTGCCACGATGTGCGCCAACATCCGGTGCTCAACCAGTTTACAGGCTTTGGGTCGCTGCGCGCGATCCCACGCGAGCTGATCGGCGTGGCTTGCCCGATAGCCGTCCGGGCCGCTGTTACGTTTGATCTCACGACAGATGGTGGAGGGAGCTCGCGAAAGTCGCATGGCGATTGACTGGATCGAATCGTCGGCCGCAAGTGCCCGTGAGATCTCTTCGCGCTCCTCCAGCGTCAATGCCAATCCCGATCGATGCCTTTGTGGTGGCTGGATTCCACCTGTCTCAGCCAGAATCCCCTGTACAGACGAGTGGTTCCGGTCAAAAAGCTGGGCGATCTTCTGGAGAGACTCTCCCTTCCGCCAACGTTCCCACATCAGCGCTTTCTGCTTCTCGCTGTAGTAAATCCGGC
>NZ_VZQN01000161.1:0-1160 GCF_014397645.1 Paraburkholderia sp. 31.1 | reverse complement strand
CCGCCCAAATTGCAAGAGTAGACGCGATTCGGCCAAAGTTTACAAGCCCAGCCTCCAAGTCATTGAATGTAAACGGCTTGCTGGCGCGGGCGGCGCGGACAACGAAATGTGTATAACGCTATGACTTGAACCGCATCGAAAAAGAGTGTCTTCATTCACGAACCTGGAGCGGGCGGAATGGGCAATATCAGAAGTAATGCGCGCCCATACGACACAAATCAGGAAATGGGCGGAGTGCTCAGGTAGTGGCGGCCCCCTCACACTGACGCAGCGTGTGGCGAGTGATGTCGGCTATGGAATTGCACGACAGACAGGAAAAATGACGCGGATGAATGAGGTTGTCGTTGTACTGAAATATCAAACCTACAATGGAATGCCGTACTACATTCTTACCGCATATGTTGGATGAAGGCGAAAATTATGCTGTCAAAGCGTTACCCGAAACTTTATCAGTTGTTTGGCGCATACCTTAATCAGGATTCTGATTTATGGGGAGAAACGATTCCGGAAATTGTTTCGTGCTACAGGAGGGACTGCCCACGGGAAAGCCATCTCGAAATGATCCACGAAATAGATTCGTTCATAAGCGAGCACCCGGATGATCTGGATTCAGCGTTTGAAACGGATTACGGGCAAGATTTCGACCCGGAGTTGTGGGGCTATACGACCGCTTCGTTTCTCGAGGAATTGAAGCGTCTTCTGAGCGATTAATCCACTCGTCGCCGCGCGAGGTTGGTTCGATATCACCCGGGGCATCCACTCGACAATGTTTGCATTTCACCCCGAGGTGTTCGCCTCGAAGTACCGACACCCTGTCTCATTTATCGTCGAGTATCCCCGAGGCAGCGATTAGATATATGAGACCAAATTCCCGCAATATTGTTGAGTTGACCGACGTTGGAGCAGACGACCCAATGTGGATTCTCGCGCGCGACGGAGATGGCGCAGCTTTGGCGGGGGCGACGCATGCCACAGAGCTTGTCGGGTATTTTCTTCTCTTGCCATGCCGAACGAACTGCCAGAAAGACTTAGGCCTAGGGAAACGCTGATTAATTGACCGGGCTGCCGAGCTTGCAGATGGGATGGCGCGGAATTTTTCTGGATGACGAAGTAAATGAGGATCGGTTTCGGTGAATTTGGCTCTGGAGCGAGCCTCACTT
>NZ_VZQN01000160.1:0-1199 GCF_014397645.1 Paraburkholderia sp. 31.1 | reverse complement strand
CGGCGCGCGTCAAGCAAGTTGTCGCCTCACTCATGCAGCCAGAGGCTGTTTATTTGCGCTGATCGACGCCATCTCGACGACTGAGTCGCGTTCGGGGTTAAGCGTCACGGCACCAACCGGTGTCCAGTTGCGCGTGTGACGCGACCAGCGGGCCGGATTGCACGCGCGCGCCTTCGCGTACAGTGCGTGACGTGCCACGAGAAGCGCACGATCGTCACCGGCATGACGCTGCGCAGGTGTCACGTAGCGGATGCCGCTATGACGATGCTCGAAGTTGTACCACTGCACGAAGCCGGCAGCCCAGGTGCGAGCAGCGTTCAGGTCCTCGAAGCCTGTGACCGGAAACTCCGGCCGGTACTTCGCGGTTCGGAACAGCGCCTCGGCGTAGGCGTTGTCGTCGCTGACACGGGGGCGTGAGTACGACGGCTTGACACCCAGCCAGTGGAGCATCGCCAGCACGGTGGTGGCCTTGAGCGTCGCACCGTTATCGCCGTGCAGCACCGGCCGGGTCTCAAGGACGGCAATGCCTTCGGAGAGCGCCGTACGACGCACGAGATGAGCAGCGTGTTCGGCCGCGTCGCTGTCGTGCACCTCCCAGCCGACAATCTTGCGGCTGTACAGGTCCAGGATCATGTACAGGTGGAACCATCGCCCTGTTACCGTTGCCGGCAGATAGGTCATGTCCCAGCACCACACCTGGCGCGGTGCCGTGGCGACGTGCGTGGTCGGCGGCCGGGCGCTCGAAGGCGTTCTGGCACGGCCACGGCGCGTCATCTGCCCATGCTCGCGCAGCACGCGTGCAAAGGTCGATTCGCTGGCGATGTACACGCCTTCGTCGGCCAGCATCGGCACGATGCGCGCCGGTGGCATGTCGGCAAAGCGCGGCTCGCTGGCTACGCGCAGCACGTTCGCCCGCTCCTGCGGGCTCAGGGCGTGCGCGGGCAGCGGGCGCGTCGCGCCGGGCCTGGCGTCACCCTTGACGAGCCCCTCATGGGCCTTCCAGCGCTGCAGGGTACGCACGTCGATCCCGGCCACCTCGCAGGCCAGGCGCAACCGTGCGCCAGCCAGTCTTGCCGAATCGATTTCCCGGGCCAGGAGCTGGCGATCTTCGAGGCCGATCATTCGTCCTCGCCCTTGTCCGTGTTGAAGATCGCCCCGAGTTTTTTTGAAAGAACCAGCAATGCGGCTGCCTCGGCCAG
>NZ_VZQN01000159.1:0-1242 GCF_014397645.1 Paraburkholderia sp. 31.1 | reverse complement strand
ATGAACGCTACCCACCCGATTCCATTTCCGCTGAGCGGTTGCAGGTTGGCCGGTGTCCATGCGCCGCCCACCTGGCCCCGCAGATCGTTCACCGCGTTGTTCACGTTGTTGATGTTGTTTTGCAGGTTGCTGACGTTGCCCTGCAGCTCAGCGTCGAAGACCACATTGCCCTCGTCGGTCTGGTCAACCGTGACACCCAGCCCGCTCCCGTTGGTTCGCCATCCGATATGGAGCTTGTTGGTGCCCTGGCTCACGCCGCCGCCTTGCTCCACGGGCGTGAATCCGAGCGGTGCAGGCGTCCCGATCACGTCTTCATATCTGATAGAAACGGCGAGATGCGCGAGCGCCGCAAGCAGCGCCTGCGCGAGTTGATCGACCTTCGTATAGTCGGGCGATGCGCCGAGCGCGACGATGGCATTGCGTAGTTCCTCGGTGATCGAATGAAACCACCACGCACCCGGCGTCGTCGGCGCAATCGCCGCAGGCAGACTGCCGTCTGTCGGAAAGCCGCCCTCGTTATCGGCGGGCACGGCTGGCGCCTGGGCGACGCTATTCGCTTCCCAATAGCGATCCACGTCGATACCTCTCAGTGATGGGAGAACGCCACGACCGACTGTGCAGGCGCGTAGCGACGCAGCAGACACTCGATCATCGTCAGCGTCGGCGACGTGCCCCAGGCGGAGAGCGGATTGTCTACGGTGTCCGCGACCGTGTTCCATCGCGGCGGCGGCGCGCTGATGACATCGACCAGCCAGCCATGCGCCCAGTCGGTATCGGCAAGCGGTGCGGTGACGGTGCGCATGACGTGGTGAACGGCAAATTCCGTAATCGTGATCGTGTAGCCGAGTGTCGCGGCGAGCGCCCTGAAATAGTCGATGGACTGCCCACCTGTGCCGATCAGTCGCGCGACGATCTGTAGCCGGTTCTCGTCGTCCGAGTCGAACGGCCCAAAACATGGATCAGGCAGCGCAAGCGAAGCGTTCCATTCGGGTAGCAGCGCGTCGGCTGTCGCCGGGAACGAGCCTGCGATCAGCGTGAGCGCGTCGCGGTCGACCGTGGCGGGTGTGTTCGCGAGCGCATCGAGTACGGCTGCCTGTGTGCCGCTGTCCTCGCGCGTCCAGACGCGTCCACGCGGTAGCAGTCGCCGCAATGCGCCTGCGTAGTCCGCGCGGCTGTAGCGCGCCGGGTTCATGTCAGTTACGACCACGTAACCTCACCGGGCACCGCGAGCGCACCGGCCGG
>NZ_VZQN01000158.1:0-1251 GCF_014397645.1 Paraburkholderia sp. 31.1 | reverse complement strand
TGGAAGCACTTCAAGTACCACTGGCGGCGATTCGCGACGTGGACGAAAGAAACCGTCGATGCGGAGCTCGAAATTCTGCTCAGCGGATACGGGTCAAAATTCCAAGTAAATTTTTCGTGAACACTTATCGGATAGTCTTATGGTAAGCGTCATTTGAAGGCCGTATCGACATCGACGTTGAGAGTGTCCAAAGTGATGTCCATCACTTCGAGTAGTGGGGACCACTTTGATGACAGAGATCGACTGTGGCGGCAGCCGCAAGGGGCGGCCGAATTACGCGCCTGAATTCAGGCGTGAAGTTGCGATGGCAGCGTGCGAGCCGGGCATCTCGGTGGCAAAGCTCGCGCAGTCGCACGGTCTGAATCCGAACATGGTGTTCAAGTGGCGCAGGCAGTACCGTGCTGGTCTGCTGGACAACAGGACGGTGAGCGAGACGGCAGTGTTCGTTCCGGTGGCGATGTCGCCGGATGATTCGATGGCGGTTTCGTCGCTACCGGTGCCGACAGCGCAATTGCCATTGCGCGCACAGGAAGCCGCGACTTCAGGTATCGAGATCGAGCTCAATGGCGCACGCGTGCGAGTGAGCGGGAAGGTAGACCCAGCCCAGCTGCGACTGGTGCTGCATTGCCTGAGGCCGGCATGATCGCGCTGCCGACCGGCACCTGTCAACGCCGACTGAAACCTGACCCACGTTTCGAGGTTTCGCCGAAGTAAATCTGACCCACCCGGGTCCTGTATCACGCGGCTACTTTCGTGCTTGCCCGCGTGCCTGTTTGCCCCGCCTTTCTTTTGTCCTTCAGTCGATAGCTCTCGCCGCTGATTTGCACGATATGAGCGTGATGCAGAAGCCTGTCGAGCATCGCCGCTGTCAGCGTCTGGTCGTCGGCGAAGGCTGTCGCCCATTGCGTGAACGGCAGGTTGCTGGTCAACACGATTGAGCCGCGTTCGTAGCGTTTAGCGACGACATTGAAGAAGAGGTTTGCCTCCTCACGCCCGAATGGCAAATAGCCGATTTCATCGATGACGAGCAGCCTCGGTCCTATCACCGCGCGATTGAAGAATTCCCGCAAGCGGTTCTGCTGCCGGGCGGCGGCCAATTGCATCATCAGGTCGGCGGCGGTGATGCGGCGCGCGTCAAGCAAGTTGTCGCCTCACTCATGCAGCCAGAGGCTGTTTATTTGCGCTGATCGACGCCATCTCGACGACTGAGTCGCGTTCGGGGTTAAGCGTCACGGCACCAACCGGTGTCCA
>NZ_VZQN01000157.1:0-1259 GCF_014397645.1 Paraburkholderia sp. 31.1 | reverse complement strand
ATGATCGAACGAAGATCACTCACCATGCACTCGAAACAGCCGGCCGCCAGCCATCGTTGCGTCTGCTGGTACACGAGTTCCCACGGCGGAAAGTTGGTCGGCAGCATTCGCCACGCAGCCCCAGCGCAAGCCATCCAGCGCAAAGCATTGAACATCTCGCGCAACTCGTATTTACGCTGTGGTGCACTCTCATCCATCAACGTCAGATACGCTGCTACGAAGCTCCATTCTTCGTCTGACACGTCTGTCGGGTAGGCTTTACGTTTCTCTCTTGTCATCCCTCCAGGGTACCAGGTTTTGACCGGAAGTTCCTAACACCGTCTAGCGTTGACGGCACGCTGATTCAGGCATGGGCGGGACACAAGAGCTTTGTGCCGAAGGCAAGTCCAGACGAAGACGATACGCCGCCCGACGAACCGTCGGCGCCCAATGACAACTGGCACGGTCAGAAACGCAGTAACGCGACGCATCAGTCCACGACCGACGAGCAGGCGCGCCTGTTTCGCAAGAGTAAAGGAACCGGTGCGATGCTTTGCTACATGGGCCATGTACTGACTGACAACCGACACGGCCTGGTAGTCAACGCGCAGGTGACGCTGGCGACGGGCACCGCCGAGCGAGACTGCGCTGCGCAAATGCTTGCTGACGCCGCGAAGGTAGCCCGCGCGGCATTACGGTGGGAGCAGACAAGAACTACGACACGGCCGGCTTTGTAGCCACCTGTCGAGCAAATCGCGTGACGCCGCATGTGGCGCAAAACGATGGGCGTCCAGGAGGCTCAGCGATTGACGAGCGAACCACGCGTTGGCCCGGTTACGCGGTCAGCCAGCAAAAACGTAAGCGGATTGAGCAGGTGTTCGGATGGGGAAAGACAGTCGGACGAATTCGACAGGCGATGTATCGAGGACTTGAACGCGTAGACCAGCTCTTCGTGCTGACGCAGGTCGGCTACAACCTGACGCGTATGCGCACACTTGCCCGTTGAGGGCGACGACGCAATGGATAACATCGATATGGTGAAACCGCTAGCAGCATCGAACGCCCGGAAACGTGTTCCGCGTTTCAAAAGTGCGAACTCAACATCCGTCGCAATCAACCTGAGTGCATCAACGACGGATATTTCAACAGCCTGTTAGAGCCTTGAGGTTGACTTGCTGATGCGAGGGTCGCGGCGAAAACCTCGAAGGGTGAATGGAAGTTGTGAGTTGCACGAGGCCGGCTGTTCAGACTGTCGGCGATGGCGTCGAGTTCGTCCTGAC
>NZ_VZQN01000156.1:0-1323 GCF_014397645.1 Paraburkholderia sp. 31.1 | reverse complement strand
CTAGATGCTATGTGGGAGGGCAGTGGCAGTAAGCCCGACTGGAGTAAAACGGGAGTTGCACACTCGTTTTCTCCGAAGGAGCACGCAAATGGATACGCCTGACACAGCCCTCCGTGGGCAGAATACGATGGCAGGTGGCCGGCTGTACATGGCTTTTGAACTGGGCGAGAAGAACTGGAAGCTCTCACTGGGTGATGGCCAGCGCGCGCCCAGCTGTACAGTCGCAGCGGGTGACACCACGGCGGTTCTCACCGCCGTCGCGAACGCGAGAGCGCGTTGCCATCTCGGCGCCGATGCACCGGTCTACAGCTGTTATGAGGCTGGCCGTGACGGCTTCTGGCTGCACCGCTGGCTGACCGAACACGGCATCGTCAATCTCGTGGTGGATTCGGCCAGTATCGAGGTGAACCGCCGTGCCCGTCGCGCCAAGACGGACCGGCTTGACAGCGACAAGCTGCTCTCCATGCTGATGCGCTACCACTCCGGCGAGCGGCGCGTGTGGGCGGTGGCCCGCATCCCCACGCCTGAGCAGGAAGACGACCGGCGCCTGCACCGCGAGCTCGAACGCCTGCGGCATGAGCGCACCGCGCATACCAACCGGATCCGTTCCCTGCTGGTGCTGCACAACCTCCGGATCAGGTATGTCGGCGGCCGGATCTGGACGCACTGGTGGGCCCGGCAGTGCGAGCTGCTCGCACCCGGTCTGCGCGCCGAGATTGAGCGCGAATGTGAGCGGCTCGCACTGGTGCGCCAGCAGATCCGCACGCTCGAAGTGCAGCAGGACCAGCGGGTACGCAGCGGCGCACATCCCGGCATGGCGTTGCTGGCACAGCTCGCTGGCATCGGTACAGGCAGCGCGTGGACCCTGGTCAGGGAACTGTTTGGCTGGCGGCAGTTTCACAACCGCCGGGAACTGGCCGGCTGCCTGGGCCTGACGCCCACGCCATACGCCAGTGGCACCAGCGAGGTTGAACAGGGCATCAGCAAGGCGGGCAACAAACGATGCCGCTGGCTGATGGTTGAGCTCGCCTGGAGCTGGCTGCGCCTGCAGCCCGGCAGCCAGCTCAGCCACTGGTTCAACCAGCGCTTTGCCGGAACCGGCAAGCGGCTGCGGCGCATCGGTATCGTGGCGCTCGCACGGCGTCTGGCAATCGCCCTGTGGCGATTTCTCGAGCACGGCGAGATCCCCGAGGGCGCGATACTCAAGTCGGGACAGGCTAACACCGTGAGGGCCTGAACCATATGAGTTGCAGCGACAGCATGTAAAGGTCAACGCGCCCGGAACGCCCTCGGGTTACCCATTGCGGATGACCGTGTATCTAG
>NZ_VZQN01000155.1:0-1373 GCF_014397645.1 Paraburkholderia sp. 31.1 | reverse complement strand
TTTACTCTCGACTTTTCGAATGCAGATTCGTAATGAGCCGGGAGCGTGGGTGGACGAGGAATTTGAAACATTGGATCTTGGTGACCCGCGGCGGGACCGTCGGGCGAAGGAATTGCTGAAGCGGTTTGCCGCGCGTCCCACTGCGAGTATTCCGGGTGCCTGTGAGGGCTGGGCCGAGACCATGGCGGCGTACCGCTTTCTGGGCAATGAGCACATCGACTGGCGCGACATGATGCAGCCGCACTGGGAGCGCACCGCTGCGCGCATGGGCGAGTTACCGGTAGTCCTGTGCGTGGCTGACACAACGGAGCTGAACTTCAACGGCCAGGACATCGAGGGGGCCGGCCCGCTCAGTTATGAAGCGCAGGTTGGCATGTATCTTCACGCGACCTATGCGGTCACACCGGATCGCGAGGCGCTGGGTGTCATGAACGCCTGGATGTGGGCACGCGAGCCGCGCGACGAAAACGGCCAGCGTGGCGGCGTGTGCGAGAGCGTTCGATGGATCGAAAGTTATGAGATCGTGGCGCAGCAGGCAGCAACCCTGCCGGGCACGCGGCTGGTATATGTGGCCGATCGCGAGGGTGATATCGCGGCGCTCATGCAGCGTGCGCAGGAGTTGGGCGAACCGGCCGACTGGCTGATCCGCTCCCAGCACAACCGCGCACTCAAGGATGAAGCAAAACTGTGGGAAACGGTACACGCGAGCGAGGTGCTCGGTCATATCAGCTTCGTGCTGCCCGGGCGGGGTGGCCAGAAGGCGCGTGAAGTGAAGCAGGAGCTGCGTGCACAGCGCGTGACGTTACCCGGGCGCGGCGGCGTCGAGCTGAGCTGCATTGAGGCATGTGAAGTGGATGCGCCCACTGACGTGAAGCCCGTCGTCTGGCGCCTGCTGAGCAACCGCGAAGTGCACGATACACATGCGCTCACCGAACTGATCGACTGGTACCGCGCGAGGTGGGAGATCGAGATGTTCTTCAACGTGCTGAAGAACGCCTGCCGGGTTGAAACGTTGCAGCTCTCGCAGATGGAGCGCGTGGAGAAGGCGCTTGTGCTGTATATGGTGGTGTCCTGGCGTATCGCACGGCTTATGCGGCTGGGCAGGACCTGCCCGGAGCTGGATGCTTCGCTGTTCTTTGAGGCTGACGAGATACACGGCGCTCACGTGCTCTCCAAGAAACCCCGCCCGAAAAAGCCACCGACGCTTAACCAGATGATACGGATGATTGCATCACTGGGCGGATTCCTCGGACGCAAGGGTGATGGTGAACCCGGCGCGAAGACACTGTGGATTGGCATGCAGCGTGTCATGGATGCGGTGATCACCATCCAGATCCTGCGCGACGGCTACGATACTTCTGTATAAGGAGATG
>NZ_VZQN01000154.1:0-1404 GCF_014397645.1 Paraburkholderia sp. 31.1 | reverse complement strand
TCCGCAACCGTAGGCCGGAACAAACCGTCGTCGAGCAATGAGATCGACCGGGGCTTGTAAACTTTCGGCGCGTCGCGTTTACTCTTGCTTTTTGCGTGAACGCCTTGGCCCTGGAAGCACCGTGCTGGACGGAAACCGAATTTGCTGACCTCGACCTTGGCGACGCGCGCTTGAACAGGCGAGCAAGGACATTGATGGAACGATTGGCGGCCAAGCCGACGGCTGGCGTGCCGCAGGCGTGTCGGGGCTGGGGCGAGACGATGGCGGCGTACCGCTTCTTCGACAACGACGAGGTCCAGTGGAGTGCGATTCTGGAGCCGCACTGGCGGCAGACCGAGCAACGAATGGCCGCCCAGTCGGTCGTGTTGTGCCTGCAGGACACCACAGAACTGGATTTCAACGGCCGGCAGGCCGCGGGCCTTGGGCCACTGTCTTACGAGATGCAGCGCGGAATGTATTTGCATCCGACCTATGCGGTGACGCCTGAGCGGGTGCCGCTGGGTGTACTCGACGCGTGGATGTGGGCGCGTGAGCCCAAGGACGCGCAGGGCAAGCGCGGCGGGCTCAAGGAAAGCCTGCGCTGGATCGAGGGTTACGAGCGGGTAGCGGAAACGGCATCGAGCCTGCCGCACACGCGACTGGTGTACGTCGCTGATCGCGAGGCAGACATGCTCGCGCTGATGGTGCGGGCGCAGGAGTTGGGCACGCCGGCGGATTGGCTGATTCGCTCGACCCACGACCGCGCGCTGCCCGAGGGAGCTAAGCTTTGGACGGCGACGACAGAAGGCGCACCGCTCGGCGAGATTGCCTTCACGATGGGCTCGCGTCACGGCGTGAAGGCGCGCCAGGTGCGCCAGCACGTATGGTTGCGGCGCATCGAACTGCCGGCAGGCGTTGGTCAAAGCGTAGCGGCCACGTGTCTGGTGGCGCGTGAGTTTGATGCACCAGACGGCGTCAAGCCGATCGAATGGCGCTTGCTGACCAACCGCGAAGCCACGACGCTGCAGGAAGCGATTGAACTGATCGACTGGTATCGGGCGCGCTGGGAAATCGAGATCCTGTTCAACGTGCTGAAGAACGGTTGCCGAGTCGAGGCGCTGCAACTGGGCGCGATCGAACGGCTCGAACGCGCGCTGGCGCTGTTTCTGGTCGTGGCTTGGCGAATCGTCCATCTGATGCACATGGGCCGCAGTTGCCCCGATCTGGATGCCGAACTGTTCTTCGATGTCGATGAAATTCGCGGCGCGTATTTGCTGACCGACGTCAAGCAGCCAGCCAGGCCCAAGCTCAACGAGGTGCTGCGCTTGATCGCGCGCTTGGGCGGATTCCTCGGCCGCAAGGGCGATGGCGAACCCGGCGCGAAAGCTATTTGGCTGGGACTCAAAGAGGTTCATATCGCTGCCA
>NZ_VZQN01000153.1:0-1422 GCF_014397645.1 Paraburkholderia sp. 31.1 | reverse complement strand
CGCAAGCGCTGTCAACCTACGTGAGGATGAACGATCCGGTGCGTCAGGCACTACGCGGATTTATCTGCAACGCGCCGAGCGAATGGGATAGCAAGAACAACGAGACGCGCTACACGAAGCTGCTCGACGAGGGCGGGTTCTACCACGGCAACCAAACGGGTTACGACGATTTTCTCAAGTACCTCAGGGAAGTCCAGTTCTGGGATGTGACCGGCTTGCCCGCCGGGGAGAAGCTCTGGTTCTTCCATCCGCTCGCGTTTATCCGGCACTTCAGGAAGTGTGCTTGGTTCTCCAAGGATGAGTTCGCGTTGATTTACCCGGACAGTCACATGTCTGGCAACGCGGCCGTTATTCGAGAGAAGTACAGAAAACCTCTGAACTTCTCTCTGCGAAAATACGGGATGTTGAATTACCTGAAGCAGTCGCACTTCTTAGGGCAGGGTGCAGTGGAATCTAACTTTCTCTGTACTATGCAGGAGTCGAGTATGGTGGGTAACGTGACGGCAACCGCTGTTTACGGTACTCACATAAATCCAGTATCGGTAAAATCAGAGAAAGATCTTGGGCATTGGTATGGTGCAATTCCGTCTGAAGACGACCCGTACTACAGATTGGCAAAATATAGTTCAAATGGTGGTTTAATCACCTCATCATATGACTGGAGAGGTGGGAACTGCGACCGAGAGGATGCCCAAAAATTTCGCGGTCGCGAGTTTAAGCAACTCACCTTCAGAAGTAATTACGCGGACTATTGGTTATATCGAGCATGGATTGAGCAATCGAGTTTTACTGCGTCGTGGTGGAGCGATCCACAATATCACGCGAAACATCGCGCACTGATGACGAAAATTCCTGCGCGCGTTGATAATCCTGAAGTTATCGCGACAGTGCCAGAGAATTGCTTGGACTCTGGGGCGTGGTACATAACCTGCCTCAGGCCGAAGGTTGTTCGTGCCATTGATAGTGACAGTTTTAACATACCGAAAACTGCAGCTGAACTCGCAAAAGAAGAGCAGATAATAAAAGATGTCACAAGGGGTATCAATGGTGCGCTTATCGGGCTTGATAAGCGAATTAAGTTTACTCGCATGATCAAGGGGGTTCTTCTGTGAAAACAAATTTTCTCGTATTTGTAGGTCTGCTCGCTGCATCAGTCCAAGCCTACTGCAATACTACTAACTCCACGAACACGGCAGCATCTTTTAATTTGTCTGTGCAGACCAAGGCCGGTGACTTTCACTGCTTGATAGACGAAGAACCCATTGACGTTGCACTGAGTTCGGATGGTGAGGCAGCTTAGTCTCTAGTTCCAAGTGCAACACCTTGAATGAGGTAGGGTGTTGCGATGAAGAAGAACTACAAGCATTTGAGTGCGGAAGAACGCGCGGCGATCATGATCGAACATCAAAAGGGCGGCAGCAT
>NZ_VZQN01000152.1:0-1438 GCF_014397645.1 Paraburkholderia sp. 31.1 | reverse complement strand
TGGTGCAGAAATATTAATCTGCTTCCCATCAGCTACGCATTTCTGCCTCGCCTTAGGGGCCGACTCACCCTACGCCGATGAACGTTGCGTAGGAAACCTTGGGCTTACGGCGAGGGGGCCTTTCACCCCCTTTATCGCTACTCATGTCAGCATTCGCACTTCCGATACCTCCAGCACACTTTCCAGTGCACCTTCGCAGGCTTACGGAACGCTCTCCTACCATGCACATTACTGTGCATCCGCAGCTTCGGTATATGGCTTAGCCCCGTTACATCTTCCGCGCAGGACGACTCGATCAGTGAGCTATTACGCTTTCTTTAAAGGGTGGCTGCTTCTAAGCCAACCTCCTGACTGTTTTAGCCTTCCCACTTCGTTTCCCACTTAGCCATATTTGGGGACCTTAGCTGGCGGTCTGGGTTGTTTCCCTCTTGACACCGGACGTTAGCACCCGATGTCTGTCTCCCGTGATTGCACTCTTCGGTATTCGGAGTTTGCTATGGCGTAGTAATCCGCAATGGACCCCACAACCATGACAGTGCTCTACCCCCGAAGGTGATACACGAGGCACTACCTAAATAGTTTTCGGAGAGAACCAGCTATTTCCAGGTTTGTTTAGCCTTTCACCCCTATCCACAGCTCATCCCCTAACTTTTCAACGTTAGTGGGTTCGGTCCTCCAGCACGTGTTACCGTGCCTTCAACCTGGCCATGGATAGATCACCTGGTTTCGGGTCTACACCCAGCGACTGGACGCCCTGTTCGGACTCGCTTTCGCTACGCCTGCCCTAATCGGTTAAGCTCGCCACTGAATGTAAGTCGCTGACCCATTATACAAAAGGTACGCCGTCACCCCTTCGCAGAGGCTCCGACTGTTTGTATGCATGCGGTTTCAGGATCTGTTTCACTCCCCTCCCGGGGTTCTTTTCGCCTTTCCCTCACGGTACTGGTTCACTATCGGTCGATCACGAGTATTTAGCCTTGGAGGATGGTCCCCCCATCTTCAGACAGGATTTCACGTGTCCCGCCCTACTTCTCGTACACCCAGTTCTTCCATGCTGTTTTCGTCTACAGGGCTATCACCTGCTATGGCCGCACTTTCCAGAGCGTTCGACTAACAATACAGATAACGTGTACCGGCTGATCCCATTTCGCTCGCCACTACTCTGGGAATCTCGGTTGATTTCTTTTCCTGCGGTTACTTAGATGTTTCAGTTCACCGCGTTCGCCTCACGTAGCCTATGGATTCAGCTACGGATACTCCATTAGGAGTGGGTTTCCCCATTCGGACATCTCCGGATCAATGCTCGTTTGCCAGCTCCCCGGAGCTTTTCGCAGGCTACCGCGTCCTTCATCGCCTGTGATCGCCAAGGCATCCACCACATGCACTTGTTCGCTTGACCCTATAACGGGTGTGTCTCTGTGTCGACCCACGTTAGCGC
>NZ_VZQN01000151.1:0-1453 GCF_014397645.1 Paraburkholderia sp. 31.1 | reverse complement strand
CCGGCGGCAGCAACCGCGCCACCGCTCTGTCCTTGAATGTCTTTCCGTAACGCGCCAACTTGTTCTCTCTTTATCGCCCCCAGATTCCAATTTTATCCAGGCGACAACCATTGTGACGCGGGGGGGCTACCCGAAAGCCTGCTGAGTCGCGCGATCTCGTACACACGCAATCAGTGGGAATACCTGAGCCGCTATGTGAGCGACGGACGAGCTCCGGTTGACAATAACGTTATCGAACGCGACATCCGTCCATTCTGCACAGGCAGAAACTCCTGGATGTTCAGTGACACAGTCGCTGGCGCGAAAGCCAGTGCAATGGTCTACAGTCTGATGCTCACGTGCCGCGCCTGCAACGTCGAGCCGTATGCCTATCTCCTGCATGTACTCACCGAACTGCCGCAACGCTCCCCGGATGCCGATGTCACCGATCTGCTGCCATTCAACTTCGCGAAGCTCCTGCCTGCAGCACGTCACCCCGTCTGATTCATAACTATTGCATTCGTGCGGATTCGCCGATCGCTGCGGTGTGCTGAATTGCGCGCTTACGATGAAAACAGGATGAGGATTGGTCTGAGAAGAACGTCTCACATCAAGTTCAATGAGCGAGAGAAAGAGCTGGCATTTTTTCCGCCTGCAATATTTTTCAGAATCACAGTGCGGGCGTTTGACCAACTTGTACGGTAACCACGATGGTTTAGAAGACCTGGAATCTTCGAGCGATGTGGAATTGAGGAATTGTCAAATTGCCAGAATGACGTGAATGATAAAGTGAGTGACGTTAGTTATACTAATCTAGTAGAAAAAGCGATCCAGAATCGGATTTCCGGTTGCAGCTTCTTGCGCCTCGAAGACACCCTTGGGTCTTCACCGACCAGCGTCGCACCGTTTCGTATGTGAATTCCATACCGTCCCAGCAATATCCGACTGACGCTCTCGCCGCCCGAAGCTCGTTGAAAACGAACCACTCCGTCGTCGGATCATACGGACGACAATGCGCTATCTCCAGATATATCCCGTTTGTTTTTCGGATCAGTCAGGCAGTTTGGTGGATTGAATGAGGCTAGTAAGATACCCGCCCTCGATGGCCGCCGTTACATTAAGCATTCCAAAATTCGATTCATAAATGCAGTTGACCGATCGAGCGAGCAATGAAAATCAAGCTGATACTTGCAGACGACCACCCGGCATTAATCACTGGCGTCAAATACGAACTATCCAGAGTCCATACTCTCAGCGTCCTTGGGACGGCGCAGGATTCGACGGAAATCGTCAATTTTCTGTCAAATGTCGAATGTGACATTCTCATCACAGACTACTCCATGCCTGGGGGAGAATACGGTGACGGGATGGCCATGCTTTCGTTCTTAAAGCGCCGATATCCCGACCTTAAGATAATCGTCTTCACCACGATCGACAATTTCGCCATTGCTTCCAAGATGGGGAAAATTGGTAT
>NZ_VZQN01000150.1:0-1460 GCF_014397645.1 Paraburkholderia sp. 31.1 | reverse complement strand
GCATCATGCGACGCACCAGCGCTTCTTTTCTTTCTGCTGAGTAGGCTTTCATTCACCCTGATTTTACCGCCCCCGGACCATGTCTATAAGATTCAGATAACACGACAAGTAGTCTGACGCCGGGGGAACGGAAGGGAAGTAAGGTTCACTTCATTGAATCGAACGTCACTTATGTGTAGCTTTTCTGGCAAGTCATTTGATTGCGCACCCCGAGAGCCCGCCATGTATCTAACATCTGTATCGAGGTCCAAGAGCATAGCGGCTTTCCGCGAAGGCTCATCGTCGCTCGCGTCATCTCGCCAAAAGATATATCGGAAATTCGACCAGAGCTTCAGTAGCGTAGTGAGACTCGCCAAGCCGTGAATCGTTGAGACGTTGTGAAGATAGTGAATCCACTCGTGGAAGATGAATGCCTTCTCGGAGGCGGTCAACAAAGCGTCCGGTTGCTTTTCGTCCAACGCGGCTTCGAGGTATGCGGGAAGTATCATCACTTGCATATCCGGACGATATTTTGCACCAGATTCGGACATTCTTACTTCCCTCAATGGATTGACAACGCTGCGAAACGATGACTTTATGAATCGAATTTGTGCCGATGATTTCACCGAATTCTTCGGTTGAGAATTCGACACGGTCCCAACTCTTTTGTATGTTCTCCCGGGCCCTGCTTCCTTGGCTCTGAACGTGTCATGACACCCAAAGATACTAGGCGACGTACTCCTCTACCAAAGCCGAGATGCTATCGAAGAACGGATATAAAATGCATTGAAGATGCACCGGTTGTTCGTCTAGCCAGTATTTGGGTTCAGTTAAGATGGGCAGGTGAGAAGAGCCGTGTCTGCGGCGCCCCCTGACGCTTGCGATAATCTTCGAAAACGCACCAAATGTGCAGCGGCCGATACGTACAGCTTCCGTAAGTCGGTCTATTTGGTCAACACTCAGCACAAGCGGCACCTCCTCATCGTCCGCAGCATCGAAGAGAAACTCTGCGTTTCCAAGCATTAGGTCACCATAGGTGACGACGACCCGATAGATGCGAGCGTGCGTGTACTCGGCATCTGCGCGGACATGCTGAGCTACATTCTCGATTTGACTCGCAGCCTTCACTACTGTGGCTTTGAACTTCGACTGGTAGGTTTTGGCAGAACCGGTTGCAGTCAATGCATGTGTCAAGGCTTTGTTCTTTGCCTCTACTAGCACAACGTAGTCGTCGCCGAGGACAGCGAAGTCGTTGCATGGCCCTTTGACATTGAACCGTTCAACGATTTCCTGTTCGCTCAATACTTGAGTACAGCACAGACGAAGGGAATCGCCCACATAGGCCTCGAAGGCGTCGGCGCGCGTCAAGCAAGTTGTCGCCTCACTCATGCAGCCAGAGGCTGTTTATTTGCGCTGATCGACGCCATCTCGACGACTGAGTCGCGTTCGGGGTTAAGCGTCACGGCACCAACCGGTGTCCA
>NZ_VZQN01000149.1:0-1463 GCF_014397645.1 Paraburkholderia sp. 31.1 | reverse complement strand
TAGCCGAGCGTTTCGATGAAGCGCTCGAACGCCGCGTGGTCGCTCCCGGGCACCTGAATGCCGACCAGAATCGAGCTGTAGTCCGCGCCCTGGTTGCGGTAGTGGAACAGGCTGATGTTCCAGTTCGGCGCCATCGACGACAGGAATTTCATCAGCGCGCCCGGACGTTCCGGAAACTCGAAGCGAAACAGTCGTTCGTCGCGCGCGAGCGGCGAGCGGCCGCCGACCATGTAGCGGATGTGCTGCTTCGACAGTTCGTCGAAGGTCAGGTCGACGGTGGCAAAACCGTGCGCTTCGAAGGCGCCGGCGATCTGCGCCGATTCGCTGCGATTGCGGATCTGCACGCCGACGAAAATATGCGCCGAGTTCGCGTCGGCGATCCGGTAGTTGAACTCGGTGACGCTGCGCGTGCCGAGCAGCTCGCAGAAGCGCCTGAAGCTGCCGCGCTCTTCGGGGATCGTCACCGCGAAGACCGCTTCGCGCGCTTCGCCCACTTCCGCGCGTTCGGCGACGAAGCGCATGCGGTCGAAGTTCATGTTCGCGCCCGACGTGATCGCGATCAGCGTCTGGTTCTCGATGCCTTCCCGTTCGGCATACTGCTTGGCGCCGGCCACCGCGAGCGAGCCCGCCGGTTCGAGCACGCTGCGCGTGTCCTGGAACACGTCCTTGATCGCGGCGCACAGCGCATCGGTGTTCACGAGCAGCACTTCGTCGAGATATTCGCGGCACAGACGGAAGGTCTCTTCGCCGACGAGCTTCACCGCGGTGCCGTCGGAGAACAGGCCCACTTCGTTCAGCGTCACACGCTCGCCCGCCTGCAACGACGCGGCCATCGCGCACGAATCATCGGTCTGCACGCCGATCACCTTGATCTCGGGGCGCACCGATTTCACGTATGCGGCGACACCGGCCGCGAGACCGCCGCCGCCGATCGGCACGAAGATCGCGTGAATCGGCCCTTGGTGCTGGCTGAGGATTTCCATCGCGACGGTGCCCTGGCCGGCGATCACGTACGGATCGTCGAACGGATGCACGAAGGTCAGGCCGCGCTCTTCCTGCAGCTTGACCGCGTGACCATAGGCGTCGCTATACGACTCACCGAACTGCACGATCTCGACGGTCGGCCCGCCATGCGTGCGGATCGCGTCGACCTTGAGCTGCGGCGTCGTCACCGGCACGACGATAATCGCCTTCACGCCCATGCGTGCCGCCGATAACGCCACGCCCTGCGCATGATTGCCCGCCGACGCGGTGATCACGCCGCGACTGAGCGCCTCGGCCGGAATATGCGCCATCTTGTTGTATGCGCCGCGCAGCTTGAACGAGAACACCGGCTGGTTGTCCTCGCGCTTCAGATAGACCGGGTTGCGCAGCCGCGCCGACAGGTTCGGCGCGCGTTCGAGTTCGGTCTCGCGCGCCACGTCGTAGACGCGCGCGGTCAGGGTCTTTTTCAGGTAGTCGTG
>NZ_VZQN01000148.1:0-1619 GCF_014397645.1 Paraburkholderia sp. 31.1 | reverse complement strand
CGTTGCGCAAGCTCCACAATCCGCTGCGCGATCAGTTCGCGGTTCTTCGCAATCCATTCGGTAAAGCGGTCAATCATCGGGCCGAACACCGGCGCGAGACTGTCTGCAATCGATGCTTTGAGCCCATCGGCTGCCGCACTCATCCGGTCGAGCGACAGGGCGAACGCCTGCGCACGCGCGGCCATCTGCGGCGTAAAGTCACCGCGTAGCCGCCGCGCTTCGGCCTCATACGCCTGCATGCCCCGGCGACCGCGAACGAGGACCGGCAGAAGCTGCTCGACGCCGAGCGAGCGCGCCAGATTGCGCGCCGCAGCCGGGTCCGCGCGCTGGATTCTCTGGATACGGTCCGCGAGGTCATGGAGCGCGGCCTGCGTATCGGTTGCGCCGTCCTTCGTCGTGCGCAACGTAATGCCCAGCGCCTGGATCGTCGCGAACGCAGCCTGATTGCGTCCCCAGCGTGCATCCTGCAACGTGTCTGCGAAGCCACGAAAGCCCGAGGTCATCGTATCGGCCGAGACGCCCATCAGCGTCGCCGCGCTGCGCATCTGCGTGAGTTCGCCTGCCGTGATGCCGAGCAGTCGCGCGGTGCGCTCCGTTTCCGCGCCCATGCGCTCCCACTGCACAACGAGGTCAGCCAGACCCGCAAGCGTCCCGCCGCCGACCAGCGCGAGCAGTGGCGCACCGATGCGCGTCACACTCGCCGCCGCCTTGCCTGCCTTCTGCGCGACAGCGTCCAGCCGCCTGCCAACTTCAGTCAGCCCCGACGCCTTCGAGAACCGCTGCACGCTGCGCGCGAGTTTCTGGTATGGGCGCGTCATGCGCGACACTGAATCGTTGATCCGGTTGATTGTCCTCGTCGCCTTGTCAACGGTCGAGATGGTGAACTGGATTGCCTGCGCTGCCATCGCCTTACCCCTGGCGGCGTTTCTCTGCGGCCTGCTGCGCAACGTGCTGGATGCGTCGCGCCTGCGCGAGCCATTGCGCGAGTTCAGCCCACGTCAGCGCGCCCGCGTCGCGCGGCCCCCATCCATAGAAGTGCGTCACATCGGCCACGATATCGCGCACGTTCGCGGGCACTACTCGAAAAAACCGGAGAGGTACTTGTTGCACGCGTTGAAGTCGCGCGCACCCATGCGGCCCACGGTCGCAACGTCGATCTTTGCCATCGTTGCGATCAGGTTCTTCATCGCGCGCACGTTGCCGAACTTCGCTGCGTCGTCGTTGACCTTCGCGATTTCATCGACCGTAGGTTCGCGCAGCGTGATCTCAGTCAGTCCGTCGATGGGGCTCAGTAGCGTAATGACTTCGTACATGGCGCGCCCCTTACTGTTCGCTTATTGCTCCGTGACGCTGCCCGAGAAGCCCTCGAAGCGGATTTCGAACGTCGCTTCCGGGGTTCTGACTTCCTGCGCCTCGGTGCTCCACATATTGCGGCCGACGACCGTCTTGCCGTTCGCCAGTTCGAGCGTGACCGTAACGTTGGTCATGGCGTTGAAGTCCTTGACCGTCAGCGTGCCTGCGTCGCGCAGCGTCGCGGAAATGAACGGCGCGCGCGGCTTCTCTGCATAGCCGTGTACGCGGTCCTGTCCGACCAGTGACTCACGTTCGTAGTCGGCGGG
>NZ_VZQN01000147.1:0-1622 GCF_014397645.1 Paraburkholderia sp. 31.1 | reverse complement strand
CGGTAGAGTCGAGATGTGGCGCGGTGGCAGTAGGTTCGGTTTGTCTGTTCTCCGCCCCTTTCGTCTGGCGGTGCCCGAGTAACCTCACCCTAACTCCGTTTCCACACCCCGCTCATCGAACCGGACATGCAGATTTCCCGCATCCGGCTCTCGGACAGGACATCACGCCTTCGAACACGGCAGGTTACAGCCAAGGACCGGTCAGGCGCACGAGACCGAAGTGCCCGTAGAGGTGCTGGAGTGGATAGCTCCCGCCCCCGCGACGCCTGACCTTATGCTTGTTCCGTAACCACCGGCGCAACCGCGCAGCGGTATAGCTGTCGAGCGCCCGGTACGCGCGTCTGAACGTCCCTACCTTAAAGTAGTTCGCCCAGCCGCGTAGCATGCGATTCAACTTGCCAACCAGCTCCGTGGTGTCCAGCCACGTCATAGAAGCGGCGGTCAGCGCATGAACCTTCTCAACCATGCGCCGGATACTCTTCTTCGACGGACGCATGCCCATGCGGGCCTGGCCAGTCGTTGCTGAGTACATCCGCCCAAACGTGTAACCCAGGAAGTCGAATTCCCCTTCCGGAACTGCACAGATTTGTGTCTTCTCCTCGTTGACCGTCAGCTTCAGCTTGCTCATGATCTCGCGCAGTCGCGACAACGCTTCTTCAGCTTTGCCCCGCTTGCACAGGATCACCAGATCGTCCGCGTAGGTCACGATTCGACTGCCAAGACTTCGCTCAAGCCCGAGCTTCTTCCATGCCAACACAAACCGGCGCATGTAAATATTCGCCAGTAGTGGTGAGATGGGTGAGCCTTGCGGAATGCCTCGCCTGCTATCCTTGGCCTCGGTCGTACGTGTCTGGCGACCCCGGTTATCGGTTTCTTCAACGGAGCACTCCAACCACATCTTGATCAGATGCAGCACGCGCCGGTCAACGATGCGTCGCGCAAGCGACAACATCAAATCGGCGTGGGGAATACTTCCGAAGTAGTCCGCCAGGTCGGCGTCTACGACGTCCGTTTGCCCTCTATGCAGCCGCTCTTCCACCTCGATCACCGCTTGCTGGGCATTTCGCCCCGGGCGGTAAGCGTACTGCTCTGGTGGGAGGTCAGCTTCGAAGATCGGTTCGAGCACCAGCATCGCTGCTGTCATGCACACCCGATCTCGCAAGGTCGAGATGCCCAGTGGCCTCAGCTTGCCATTGGCCTTCGGGATATACACTCTTCTGATAGGGTCCGGCCGGTAAGTCTCCTGCCTGAGCGCAAGCGCCAGTTCGCCGAGCCACTTTGACACCCCATACGCCTCGACCTGCGCGAAGTCTTGCCGATCGACACCCGGCGCGCCCTTGTTCGAGCGACACTGGGCGTACGCATGCGCCAGCAAATCCTCACGATAGATCTTGTCGTACAGAGCATAGAAGCGGTACCCGGCTTCTGCCTTCGCTTTCGCGTGTAACGCCATCTGCAGCTTCTGAACACTGATCGGAGTTGATAGGTTGCCCAATCTCCAGGTCCCTCACTACGTGTTGCGTTTGTCTTGAACTGAGGCCCCTTTCCTCCACCGGCATTACCCGTTAGGCGCTGCAGCACCTAACGGGTATTCAGCGGAGTCCATTTTTCTGCGGAGTGGG
>NZ_VZQN01000146.1:0-1640 GCF_014397645.1 Paraburkholderia sp. 31.1 | reverse complement strand
TTGTAGCGGCTAGATGATAATGTCCGCTTTTAGCCGCATAGAAATGTCCGCTTTTGATGCCGTCGTATGCTAGCCAGCTGCCGTTTTTCCGGCGCTGGGGACCTCGATGGCTGTGACAGAACGGATAACTATGACGATGCGGGAACTGGACCGACTCAAGGTCATTCAGGACGTGACGGAAGGACGGCTCAAGCCGTGGCGTGCAGCGGAACGACTCGGACTAACGACGCGGCAGATACGTCGGCTGACGACGCGGTTTCGCGAAGCTGGCGTGGCTGGACTGGTCTCGCGCAAGCGCGGCATGCCTGGGAACCGGAGGCTGGACGACGACCTGGCCCAACGCGCTTTGGCGATTGTGCGCGAGCGCTATGCTGATTTCGGCCCGACGCTGGCGTGCGAGAAGCTGCGTGAATGCCATGGCATCCGCCTGGCGAAGGAAACGGTCCGGCAATTGATGATGGATGCCCACCTGTGGGTGCCGCGCCGTCAACGTCCGCCGAAGATCCATCAGCCACGAGCCCGTCGTGCCTGTCTGGGCGAACTGATCCAGATCGATGGCAGCGATCACCGCTGGTTCGAGGACCGGGCACCGGCCTGTACGCTGCTGGTGTACGTCGACGATGCGACGAGCCGGCTGATGGCGCTGCATTTCACGGCCACGGAATCGACGTTCAGCTACTTCGAAGCGACGCGTGCGTACATCGAACAGCATGGCAAACCCGGCGCGCTGTACAGCGACAAGTACAGCGTGTTTCGCAAGACTGGCGCGAACAAGGATGGCAATAGCGTGACGCACTTCGGCCGTGCCATGTACGAACTGAATATCGACACGTTTTGCGCGAACTCGAGCCCCGCCAAAGGCCGCGTCGAGCGCGCACATCTGACGCTGCAGGATCGTCTCGTGAAGGAGCTCCGGCTGCGTGGCATCCAGACCATGGAAGCGGCAAATGCCTGGGCGCCTGCCTTCATGGCGGCCTACAACGCGCGTTTCGCCAAGCCGCCGAGGAGCAGTTTCGACGCACATCGGCCGCTTCGCGCTGACGAGAGCCTTGATCTGGTACTCACCTGGCGGGAGCCGCGCAAAGTGACGAAGTCGCTGACGGTGCAATACGACAAGGTCATGTACCTGCTGGAGGATACGCCGGAGCACCGCAAGCTGATTGATCGATATATCGAGGTCTGGGAGTACCCGGATGCACGGATCGAACTCCGGGTGGACGGCCGTGTTCTGACGTGCAGGCAGTACGACCGGCTGGCCGAGATCGATCAGGCCGCGGTCGTTGAACACAAGCGACTGGGCCACGTGCTTCAGGTCTCTCAGGCGATTCAGGCACAACGCGACAACCAGCGCATCGGCAAGGCGCCCTCCCGAACGCATCTGGGCGCTCCAACCAAAATCCAGAGTCGTTCGCCGGGCAAGAAGAAACAGCGCGAGTTCACGCAGGCCGACGTCGAACATACGATCGTGGATCTTGCCCGGCAAAGACAGGCACAACCGCAACCCAGCAAACCTGGCCGACGGTCTGCAAGAGACAGTGGAACAGGCGTAAGCGCCCTGCCCATTCAGAACGGTGTCTTCGACACTGCGTGATCTTTAACCCATGAGAAGCAAAGCCGGAACCCTTAAACCCGGACATTTC
>NZ_VZQN01000145.1:0-1640 GCF_014397645.1 Paraburkholderia sp. 31.1 | reverse complement strand
TGTTGTCGCGGCTGTCTGATTTCGCGGGGTCACCGATATCCGGACAATTGGAGCCAGTACGAAATCTCGTGTTTCGTTCGCCAAGGTCACCCGAATTAGCTGAATCGATCCTTTAAACGACGAGCATTGCTTCATTGTTTTCTGAGTCTGGATTGCGGTTCGGGTGTCGCACCACATACTTCAATCTAACCGGTTACGATCATGACTCGAAACGATTTTCCTGACGTACAGGCTACCGCGCTTATCACCAACGGGGACGGCCTCTCCGGTTTGCGGCTCCGCCCCCTGTCATGGCTGGTTTCGTCGCTGCTGGTCGTGCTCGCCTTGCCGGCGAGTGCCATTGCGGGCGCTCAAACGAAGTCTGATCTGGCGCTGGCGAGCGATGCAGCAACTGCAAGCAGATCGACTCCGGTCGAGATTAAACAGCCGTCGACCCCGGGAAGCCATGCTCCTCCGGTGACGTTCTCACAGTGGCTCGAAACGCAACCGTCCAGTAGCGAGGGAGGGCCTCCGGTGGATTCCGCCACGCTGCGCCGTATCTTCCTGAGCGCCGTCGAGGAAGCGGAGAAGCGCAGTCCCGAAGTCGGGCAGGCGTATGCCGCCTACGAAGCCGCGAAATCAGACGTCGACGAAGCGAAAGGCTTGCGGTGGCCGCAAGTCGACATCGGTTCGCAGACACAGGGTGTGCAATTTGGTCCCGGTAATCGAAATGGCTACAACAACGGGAACGTAGTGACGGCGAACGTCACGACAACGGTGTACGACTGGGGGCGCACAAAGAACACAATCGGAAGTCGTGAACAACTCTCGGATGCCGCGCTCAGTAGTTATGTAGCGGCCCGCAATCAGAATGCGTTCGAGGTGACGAGCACGCTCGTTGAACTGGGCAAGCAGCGCACGATCGTTGACGTGAGCCAGCAATTTGTTGAGCGTATGGCCACGCTCGTGAAGATGCTCAGCGAAATTGTGGCTGTCGACCGTGGTCGCGGCAGCGAACTCACGCAGGCCAAGGCGCGTCTGCTGCAGGCTGAAGCTGCGCGCGATTCAGCGCAAGCGAAGGCACGTGATGCGGAACTGGCGTTGCAAAAGCTGCTGGGCGAAAGCGTACCGCCGATTCCGCACGCGCGCGACTGGCCGCTCCAACCGGGCAATCTGCCGCAACTCCTGGAGCGGGTGAATGCTCATCCGAGCTTGCATCAGATTCAATCCGAGGCAAATGCGGCCGACCTGAATGCCAAAGTGGTGAAAGCGTCGGGCCTGCCGTCGGTGAATTGGGTTGTCAGTGCGAATGCCGGAATCGGAGGCACGGGCGCGGGACAACGTGCGCCATGGCAAACCATGTTGACGCTCAACTGGGCCGCATTCCGCGGCGGTTCGACGCAGGCGGCGACGGCTGCGGCAGGGCACCGGGCACAGGCTTCGTGGCAGCGCCTCGACCAGCAGCGGCGTGACCTCGAGTATGGCATTCGCACCGCGGATCAGGATGCGCACACCATGCTCAGCCGTGCGGAGCAGTACAAACGCCTCTCCGCTGAAACCGATCAGGTGCGCAAGGCCTTCTTCGAACAGTGGTACCACCTGGGCAAACGAACCCTGCTCGATGTGCTCCTTGCGGAGAACGATCACTACGGCAACAGCGT
>NZ_VZQN01000144.1:0-1658 GCF_014397645.1 Paraburkholderia sp. 31.1 | reverse complement strand
CGGCGGTTGTCAACGTACTTGTCGCGTCACCTCATGCGCACTGCTTTAGTTCTTCCGGTTGCATGCGCTCCGGATTGAGCCAGACTTCATCCTTCAATTTCCAGTTGCGCGTCGATCGGGACCAACGCCGTGGATTGCGCTGCCTGGCCTCCGCATAAACGATCTCACGTTGCGCAAGAACTGCATTCGCCACGCCGTTATGACACTGGGCCGGCGTGACGAATTTCAGGCCGCTGTGTTTGTGCTCATGGTTGTACCAGCGCACGAACTGCTGCGTCCAGGCCCGCGCCTCATCAACGCTGCCGAACGGCTTGCGCGGGTAGTCGGGCCGATACTTGCAGGTCCGGAACAGCGACTCTGCGTACGGGTTGTCGTTACTCACGCGTGGTCGGCTAAACGAGGCCACGACCCCCAGGTTCTCCAGGGTGGCAAGCATCGTCGCACCTTTCATCGGGCTGCCATTATCCGAGTGCAGCACCAGGGGACGTCCTGCCAGGCCCTCTGCCAGACTGGCACGCCGCATCAGCAACGCGGCCAGTTCTGCCGATTCGGCCTCATGCACTTCGTGACCGACAATCTTGCGGCTGAACACGTCCAGCATCATGTACCAGTAGTAATACTGTCCTTTGACCGCCGCAGGTACCCAGGTGATGTCCCACGACCAGACCTGATTGGGCGCCGTCGCGCAATGACTGGTCACTACCCGGGTCGAGGGCTTGCGCGCACGACCACGATGGTGCTGCTGCGAGGCGCTGCGCAGCACGCGGTAAAAGCTCGATTCCGATGCGACATACACGCCGCGATCGGCCAGCCTCGGCACGATCTGGCTGGGCGGCAGACTGGCAAACTCCGCACTATTGGCTACCTCAAGAATCTGTTGCCGTTCAGCCTCACTCAACTGGTTGCCCGGCGGCGGCCGTTCGGTCGTGGTACGACCATCGGCACGTACCGTGTCACCGTCACCGACCCAGCGCTGAAACGTGCGCAGGCTCACGCCCAACTCGTCGCAAGCCTTCTCCAGCCGGCAGCCTGACTGCGCCGCCTCGCGTATCAACGATATACATAACAGGCGATCCGGGACGTTGATCAATCGTCCTCTTTGTCTCCCCAGATCGCCTGGACTTTTTTTCTCAGAATCAGCAGCGCCGCCGCTTCCGCTAGCGCCTTCTCCTTGCGCTGCAATTCCTTCTCGAGCTGCCGGATGCGCTGCTTGTCGTCTTTCGACTGGTGGCGCTGCTCGCGTGCCTGCTCGGTGGCATTCGCGTTGGCTGCCTGGCAGGCCGCTCGCCACGCCGCGATCTGTTCGGGATAGAGTCCTTTGCGCCGGCAGTACTCGGCCAGTTCCGCTGCGTTGAGCGGGGCGGCTTCCAGCACTACTGCAAACTTGTCTTCCGAAGACCATCCCTCGGGATTCTTCCCATCGCCCGGCACGGCCAGCCCTTGTCCTTTCGCCTGTCGGCGCCACGTGTACAACGTCTGTTCGGTAATCCCCGTTTCTCTGGCCAGCGCTGAGACCAACGCGTTTTCCGGCGGCATCATGCGACGCACCAGCGCTTCTTTTCTTTCTGCTGAGTAGGCTTTCATTCACCCTGATTTTACCGCCCCCGGACCATGTCTATAAGATTCAGATAACACGACAAGTAGTCTGACGCCGGGGG
>NZ_VZQN01000143.1:0-1717 GCF_014397645.1 Paraburkholderia sp. 31.1 | reverse complement strand
AAACCGCTTCAGCAATTCCTTCGCCCGACGGTCCCGCCGCGGGTCACCAAGATCCAATGTTTCAAATTCCTCGTCCACCCACGCTCCCGGCTCATTACGAATCTGCATTCGAAAAGTCGAGAGTAAATCTATGGTCACCCCCGTTTTTGCAACCCCGACGTTGATCGGTGATTGGTTTGCCTAAATCTATCCGGCGTCATGTTGAGGATCGCTCCTCGCGCCACGATGAGAATCGCGCCTGACAGCCCTGATAACGCGAGCAGCTTCAGGAGCTGGTTTACTCTCCAGGATGTCTGTCAGGCCGGTGTGCCGTTCACGTCATCACATATCAGCAGTCGCAAAACCAGATGAGTTGAGTTGGGTGAAACTCCAGGGAGTGGTGGAGGCGATCAGGCCGACATAACAGTCGGTCTGGCTTTGAAGGTCGTATTGCGGGTGGCGAGCGCCCAGGCGACTCGCGCCAGCTTGTTGGCAAGCGCACACGCCACGACATTCGGGTGCCGTCGCGTCAGCATTGAGCGCACCCAGTCGGCCATTGGGCCGCACTGTCTATCCAGCCGACGCATGACGGCCCGCGCACATTGGACGAGCAGCCATCGAAGATGTTTGTCGCCGCGCTTGCTGATACCGAGCAGGTTGGACTTGCCGCCGGTGCTGTATTGACGTGGCACCAGCCCGAGCGAGGCGGCGAAGTCCCGGCTGCATCCGTACTGCTTTCCGTCGCCCATCTCCGCTGTGAGCACGCTCGCCGTGACCGGACCGACGCCGGGAATCGTAAGTAGGCGCTGGCCGAGATCGTCGTCGGCGAGTTGTCGCGCCAGCTCCTCGTTAATCTCGTCAAGTTCCTCGTTGAGGTATTTGATGTGCGCGTGCAGCCGCTCCAGGACCGCGATCAGGCGCGGCGGGAGTAGATGCTCGGCCAACACGGTAGCCAGGCGCTTGATGGCAGCCTCGCCCTTTGGCAGGCTGACACCGAACTCAAGCAGAAGCCCGTGAATCTGGTTGGTCGCGCGCACCCGATCGTGCATGAGGGATTCGCGGACGCGGTGCAAAGCCGACAAGGTTTGCTGGGATTCGGTCTTCGGCGTGACGAACCGCATGGACGGGCGCGATGCCGCCTCGCAGATCGCCTCGGCATCAACGAAGTCGTTCTTGTTACCCTTGACGAAGGGCCGTACGAATTGCGGCGAGATGAGCTTGACCTGGTGCCCGAAGGTTGCGAGTTTGCGGGCCATGTGATGAGCGCCGGCGCAGGCTTCCATGACCACCGTGCAGGCCTGCAACGTGGCGAAGAACTCGACCAGTTGCTTGCGGCTTACCTTCTTGCGAAACACTGCCTTTCCGGCCTTGTTTTGGCCGTGAAGGTGAAATACGTGCTTACCCAGATCAATGCCGACCAGCGTGACGTCTTCCATGGCACACCTCCGCGAAGAAATTTCCTGCAGCGTACTCCGCTGCGAGGAGGGGGTGACCATCTCATTACGCGAAATTCAGGCCGTTAACAACCCCCATCACGCATGTTCATTGCTCAATGCGCTTTCGGACAAACGTCTCCTACTGCGCCACTTCTGTATAACGAGATGGCTTAAGGCATCGTCTTATACACAAGTCTGCCCTCCGCAACCGTAGGCCGGAACAAACCGTCGTCGAGCAATGAGATCGACCGGGGCTTGTAAACTTTCGGCGCGTCGCGTTTACTCTTGCTTTTTGCGTGAAC
>NZ_VZQN01000142.1:0-1782 GCF_014397645.1 Paraburkholderia sp. 31.1 | reverse complement strand
GGTCGCCTCCAGCACCTGCGCAATGGAAGTGGTCTCGAAGCGGGTCACCAGCAACACCGTGCCGCAGCTATCCGCAAGCGCGGTCGCGTCGGAGACGGCGAGCACCGGCGGCGTGTCGATCAGCACGATGTCGTATTCGCTCGTCTTCGCGAGGAATTGCTGCATGCGTTCGCTCACCAGAAGCTCGGCCGGGTTCTCCGGTATCGCTCCGCGCGCAACGAAGTCGAGGCCCGGACGCACGTCACGCATGATCACCGGGTCGGACGTCACCTCCGACGACAGATAGTCAGCCAGGCCGGGGGTCGAGTCGAGACCAAAGTATTGCTCGAGATGACCTTTGCGCAGGTCCGCGTCGATCAGCAACACCCGCTTGCCGGCCGCCGATACGACCGCCGCCAGATTCGCCGAAAGGAACGACTTGCCCACCTGTTCCGTCGGCCCCGTCAGCAGCACGCGATTGTCGCCCGATTCCGATTCCAGCATGGCAAAATGAAGCGCGGTTCTGAGTCGGCGCAGGCTTTCAATCGACGGGTCGCGCGGAAACTCGCTCGCCAGCAGGAACTTCTCGCCAGCGGGCAGCTTCGGCGTCTTGCCGATTCGCGCGACTTTCGCCTGCGACAGCGGCACGCTCGCATAGACGTTCAGGCCCGTTTGCTCCTCGATCTCCTGCGCGTCGGTCACGCCCCGATACAGCGCCGTACGCCCGAACGCCGCACCCACGCCCAGAATCAGGCCGCCCAACGCAGCATAGATAATCACCAGAAGCCTGTTCGGCTTGATCGGCTCTTTCGGCACCACCGGGTTATCGATCAACCGCACCGTTCCAACCTTGCCGGCGCGAACCAGTCTGAGCTGTTGCATGTTGTTCAGCATGCCGACGTAAAGCTCGTTGTTCACGTTCATGTCCCGGGTCAGGCGCACCGCATTCTGCTCCAGGTCCGGCAACGCCTGTTCCTGCTGCGACAAGCTTCCGATCCTGCTGCTCAGCATGCCGATCTGCTGATCGATCGCCTGGATCGCGGGGTGACCCGGCGCGTAGATCGCGCCCATCTCCGCGCGCTTCTGCTTCAGTTCGAGCAGGCTGCGCTGCGTGGCTACGCTTTGATCCAGATAGGCCTTGCCCTGCTCACTCAGATTGAACACGCCCATGCGGTTGCGCATGTCGTTATAGCGTCCCTCGGCGCGCTCCAGGTCGCTCTTGAGTTGCGGCAGCTGCGCGCTCAGGAACGCAAGCGACTTCTCGGCTTCCGCCGCCTTGCGCTTCAGATTCTGGTCAACATACGCATTGCCGATTTCGGCGAGCGTGCTGGCCGTCAGCAGCCGCTCAGAGCCCATCAGCGACGCGCCGATGATGCCGCTGTCTTTACCCTTCTGCGAGACCGTCAGCCGGTTTTGCAGGCTTTCCACCGTCTTCTCGCGCGACTGTCTCTCCAGAATGAATTGCGTGCCCGGCTTTGCGTTCAGCGAATCGACCTGCAGCGTGATCGCGCCATCGGGCAGTTTCGTGTCGAGCTTTTCGCCCACGCGACCCTCGATCGGCTCGCTGAGATCCGACTGCTCCAGCCGGTAGCGTCCGCCGTCCAGAACCGTCAGAACGAACTTCTCGCCTTCGAATGCTTCCGGGACGTCGAAGCTGGACACCTTGATCGCTTCATCGCCCCATGCATATCCGCCAAATCCAAAGATCCCTGGCTCGGAAAGACTCCGGGCTTGCCGGCCCAACCAGTCTCCGATCAATGGAAAGCGCTTCGGCTTTGCGCTGACGTCGAGGTGCAGATCGTC
>NZ_VZQN01000140.1:0-1896 GCF_014397645.1 Paraburkholderia sp. 31.1 | reverse complement strand
CTTTGGAATGAGACGGTGTTTGCCTGGTAACAACCATCGTATCAATCCCTGGATCAGCCCCCTCCCTTTCTCTTCAAGCACTTACCCGCGTCTTCTCCTCCATGTAGGCTTAAGTAAGTGCCATTCCTGCTAGAGCAGCATCGGCCAGGACTTCGGATCGGAGCAGGGCGCGTTTCCTTGCGTCTGGTCTGAAGCCGGCCCTGCATCGGCGGGCTGTCGCGGACTCTGCGCGCGACGCGCGCCATCAGCTCGTTATGCGACGGAACGCTCTGAGAGCACGGGCCTGGCAACGCTACCTGGACCCGGAAAGCTGTTCGGCTACGTCTGTGATTCGGCGCTGCACGATATGGTTCATCCAGTCGGTTGCATCCGGGTTGGGGGCGGCTGTCAATCCTCGTGTCACCGCAGTGGCGGGTCGTTCGTCGGGCCAATGTCCAAACGACGCATCCTGGTTAGCGCCGCTCATCGACGGTAGTGCCCACCGGTGTCGATCCGCGGCGCGATCACGGGCGTGCGGCCGATGCGCGGCCTCGAGGCGGGTTTGCCCGCCCATCGAATCCGACGGTAGCCATGTGTGCGGCGCTGCCTGACGGTCATGCTGTCGATGTTTGCGTGACACGTCAGACGTGCCGTTGCCAACCGGTTGTGGTCCGGCGCGAACGACCTTCGTTTTCATCGTGACCCGCGCAGGCATGCGATGCGTTTCAATCGCCACGGGTAGCGCCGTGCTGCGCGGCTGCGGGACTTTGCACTGGCTGAGGAGTTTGCGGGGCGCCACCGCTCGCTGCCTGGCCGGGTCAGAGACGACATCAGCCTGAAACCAGGATTCACGTAGCGGAGGATGACCCAGCGCGATCCACGCGCATACGGCGACCCCACCAATCAGAAACGCAGGTCCGGCGAATGCACGCCGACGCGCTTGCGAATGGCGAGACGCGGATGGCTCATCCGTCACGACTTCCGTGCAAGGTTCCTTCAGTGTGAGAGCAAAGACGGCATTCTGCTCAATGCGTCGCGGTTCCCAGCAAAGTGTCTGGACTGCTGTATAAAGCGCGTCGCGTTGCGCACAACGAAGAATCCCGGAGGATAACTGCTTCCACACATATGCGGACACAGGTGGGCAGTGGCGTGGTCATGCGAATGGCACAGCGCTTCCGATACGCGTATGGGAGACTATCGTCAGCATCAGCTACTTTTCAATATCTGACATTCAATTTATACGTGTGCCAAACGATATGCGGCATCAGCAATGCCTACCGTCAGATACTGCTCAAGTGATTTCAACGCTAGCAAGGAATGGTTCTAGAGACTGGAGCGATCATGGTCCAGTCATATCGTGCGTGCAGTCGAATCATGAGTAGGTGGCGAAGCGTTTGATGCAGGCCCGAAGGTATCAGAAGGCCAATAGCGCGATGTGAATTTTTTAAAAGTCGACATCATTCGCGATTATTCCGCTTCCATTTCCCGATCCACTTCTGTTGCCCGCTTCCGTTGCGATTGGCGCCGTCACAGGGCTGTCGCTTGCACTTCGGTGCTGTCGTTAATTTTTCCATGCACGTGGGCACGGTGACCTTCGCCATCAGACGCGATGTCGCGCCGTAGCAACTTCGCGAATCGTTTCTACGATTTCCGCGGATTGGGTGTTTCTGGATATTAACAGCCGGTTGCGAAATGCCGAGCAGGGCCGCCGCCTTGCTCGTGCTTCCTGCGTTCATGACCGCCCTGAACACTTCAATATCCCTGATCCGCATAACCTAGACTTATTGAGTTAATTATTTCCGATGTTGATGCAATCCCGGGTAAAAGTAAACTTCGATCATCAATCCACCACGAGGCATCGCCGGGAGCAACATGACAAGCAATCCCCAGAAAGCGCCGCAGCCGTTCCGCAGCCTG
>NZ_VZQN01000139.1:0-1928 GCF_014397645.1 Paraburkholderia sp. 31.1 | reverse complement strand
CGTGCTGATCGACACGCCGCCGGTGCTCGCCGTCTCCGACGCGACCGCGCTTGCGGATAGCTGCGGCACGGTGTTGCTGGTGACCCGCTTCGAGACCACTTCCATTGCGCAGGTGCTGGAGGCGACCGCGCAGCTCAAGCAGGCGAATGCCCGGGTGAAGGGCGTGATCTTCAACGGGATCGATACGGATGTCTATCGCTATAGTCTCGGCGCGCGCGCAGACCTCTATCGCAGTGCTTCCTATCTCGATGCACTGCCGGCCAGTGGAGAGACAAAGAAAGACTAGCCTTCACGGCGCGAGGGCCGTCGTCACGAATGGCGATGAAAAATCAGCCGACTTTCGGCGTGGATGATTGGCGGATATCAAAGACTCATTCGTCAGTGTCGCTGGAGTTGTACTGAGTCAGGCGCTCAATTTCGTTTCGATTCTATTGATCGGGAAGTTCTGCGGGCCGACGGCTCGCGGGTACTTTTTATCCGCTCGTTAATCGGCTTGCGTCTGGAGGTTGCGTGCATGGCGGCGGACAAGGCCCAAGCCGTGCGTGCAATGACGAGTTGCAGCGCCGTCGCCATACCGATCGGCCCCGCGCTTGGTGGCCACGACCATTTCCGGCCCCTCCGATTCGATCCCGGTGATCGCCCTCGCATTCGGCGTGTTTCTGCAACAGACGCTGGGTGAAGCGCTGACCAGCTGAGCGCACGGGCACCGGCGTCTTCATCTATGGCGGGATCTTTCCGACCTCTCTGTTTGTGCCGGCCGGCGTCTGCCATTTTGATGCTGATGATATTCGTCCATCGCGACGCCGGCAGCTTCGCGCTCGCCTACCGCGTCGGCTATTTTCGTACGTCACGTTCTTCTTCTGAACCCGCGCGCCGCCGGCGATGCAATGCGCTTGCCATTCTGAAGTTTGGCGCCGAAAGCGTGGCTAAACCCGTGGTATAGTGAGTTCGATTATTAGGTCGGCATCCATCCGCAAGCGGGACATTGCGCCCTTGTCAATCTCTGCCGGACTTTGGATCGCCTTCATCACACTGTCCGGTGCCGCTAGGGAAGAGCTCAAGCCATAGCTACGCCACCGATGACATCGTGCTGTTCAACTTCTCGAAAATTCGATGTGGTCGTAAAGGGAGTGGAAGATGGTAACTTTCTTGACGCATGCCGCCTGTCTGCTGATCGGCGTGGCGATTGGGGTCTTCGCGTGTGCGCTTTGTGTTGCGCGCGCGAGAGGATCAAAGGAGGAGAATTAGTCTCATCGCCCTCTTATGATCCATCCGTCATTGCGGATGTGCGCTGCTTCCTCTTTGCAACACCATCAAGCACGTTGGAGCAGGGCAGAACAGCAAAATGACGCAAACGGCGGAGTCGGCGTTCGCGTTCATCTCATCGATTGCAATTAGACGCCTTCACTGGACCGGGGTCAGGTAGAAACCCGATAGGAATCGCTGCGCTCGCGGGATGCTCGCGGTGTAGGCCCGAATAGCGGCGGCAAGCTGCGGACAAATCAGGTTACGGTTGTAATCGTAGATCGAATAGCCGTCGCCTTCCCCGTTGCTCGGATCGCCGTTACGCACGACATACCAGAACGCCTTTGCCACCGAACCGTTGTCCATCAGCACCTTCAACTGATTGAATGCCGCGAGTTGTCCGGCGTCCGTACGGGTCGCCCCGTTGTTGGTTTCCGTGATCCAGATCGGCTTGGGACCGCTAGCGACCAGATTCGAAACGGTCGTCTTGAACGACTGCATCAGCGTTTGGTAGTCGGCGCTGCTGAAGTACGGGTGAACGTCGACGACGTCGATCGTGGTGTTCAACGGGCTGGAAGCACTCTTCGTGTTGTTACCCATTGCCTTGATGTAGTCGGTCGCCTGGATCAGCTCGCTGCCCGCGGGCGGTTTCCAGCCGTTATTCGGGTACGCCGAGTTGTAGA
>NZ_VZQN01000138.1:0-1950 GCF_014397645.1 Paraburkholderia sp. 31.1 | reverse complement strand
ATAAGTGAGGCTCGCTCCAGAGCCAAATTCACCGAAACCGATCCTCATTTACTTCGTCATCCAGAAAAATTCCGCGCCATCCCATCTGCAAGCTCGGCAGCCCGGTCAATTAATCAGCGTTTCCCTAGCTGATTCATTGGTAAGACTTCATTTGCTATCCATACCAAGTAATCAACCAACTTCGCGGTATGGGCGCCGATAGCCAGATGAAAAGTCGGCTCTCCCATTAACGGAGCGGCCTCGTGCCACCATCCTCGTGGAATGTAGAGCATGTCACCTGCATTCAACACTCCATCGAATACGGGAATTTCTGGACTGATACCCCGACGTCCGATTGCACTGCCAGGAACTAAACAAGCGAGGCCGGCGCACCAGCCTCGCTCAGAATTTCGAAGGCCCGAAAAACTACGCCGCGAACTTTAGCGCCTGTGCGAAATCCGCAATCAGGTCGTCGATATCCTCGATGCCCGCGGACAGCCGCAGCATGCCGTCGGAAATGCCCATCGCCTTGCGCGTTTCCGGCCCGGCTTCGAAAAAGATCGTCGGCGCGACGGGAATGATCAGCGTGCGCGTGTCGCCGAGACCGGTCGCCTTGACCGGCAGCTTGAGCGCGTTGACGACTTCGACCATGCGATCCACGTTGAGTAATTCGAACGACAACAGCCACGACGCGCCCTTGAACAGCGTCTGTGCGATCTCGTATTGCGGATGGCTCTTCAGGCCAGGATAGAACACGTTGCCGATCGCTTCGTGCCCTTCGAGAAACTGCGCGAGCGCGAGCGCATTGTCGCTGCTTTGCTTCACGCGCAAGGCGAGCGTTTCCGCGCCCATCGCGATCGAGTGCGCCTGCTCGGACGACAATGCCGCGCCCATGTCTCGCAGGCCTTTCTTTCGGATCTGCAGCAGCCCCTGATCCTTCGCCGCCGAACGCCGATAGTCGTCGGCGATATTCGGATACGCGCTCCAGTCGAACAGACCGGTATCCGTCACCGCGCCGCCGAGGGCCGCGCCATGACCCGCGATAGTCTTCGTCAGCGAGTTGATGACGAGGCTCGCGCCGACCGCCTTTGGCTTGAACAATGCGGGCGAGGTAATCGTGTTATCGACGAAGTACACGATGCCGCGCTCACGGCACACGTCACCGATACCTTGCAGGTCGGGAATCTGCGTGCCCGGATTCGCGATGGTTTCGACGAACACCATGCGCGTATTCGGCCGGATTGCGTTCTTCACGTCGTCGACGTTGCACGCGTCGACGGTCGTGACTTCGACGCCGAGCGCCCGCAACGTGCCGAACAGACTGTTGGTGTTGCCGAACACGTAACGGCTCGATACGAGATGATCGCCTGCGCGCAGCAGCGTCAGGAACGTCGCGGTGATGCCGGCCATGCCTGTGCTGAAGCAGACCGTGCCGACGCCTTCTTCGAGGCTGGTGATCTTGCGCTCGAGCGCGGCGGTGGTGGGCGTGCCCTGCCGTGCGTAATTGAAGCCGCCTTTCTTCGTGCCCTGGAACACGCCGATCAGGTCCTCGACGCGCTCGAAACCATATTGCACGGACGTATGAACTGGCTGACGCAAGGCACCGTGCTCGGTGCCCGCAATTCTGTCGCCGTGAACGATGCCAGTGGTGAAACCTTGCTTGTCCATTCCTTCTCCGCTTTTTTAGATCGATTGCTTCCAACCGATTATCCCCTGTAACCGCTCGCCGGCGAAGTGCTTGGCGTCCCGTCCGGCGGCGCGGGACACCCCGAATGGGCAAAACCCGCTCCGCGATGTTGCGCTGCGGGGTTGACTAGCCTCGGTGGCACGAACAGGCTCTAAGTCGAATGGCACTTACTTAAGCCCGTGGAGCGTGCCCATATTTTTGGACGCGCTCACGTGCGATGTGACGAGGCTCTTTCAGCCATGGGTAGGACTTCGGTCTTCGTTTGCGCATTCGTGGTTCGATGC
>NZ_VZQN01000137.1:0-1955 GCF_014397645.1 Paraburkholderia sp. 31.1 | reverse complement strand
GAGCAGGTAGCCCTGGTTGAAGGCCGTCTGGCTGTAGACCGTCGCTATGCGGGCGCTCTCCTTTCCTTGCAGATCGTTGAACACCACCTCCGCACCGAGCAGCGGGGAACGCCAGATGGCATAGCTAAACAGCGACTGGTCTCCGCGCACCACGTCCGGGTGGGCGTAGTCGTGCATGGCCCCCGCTATGTAGATGCGGTCCACGTCGCGATTTTCGGCGTCGAGCAGGACCTCGGTCCCCGGCAGCAGGGGCGAGTGGAAGCCGCCCTGGTAGGACGATGACGGACGCAGCAGGCGCAGCTTCAGCAGCTTGTTGTCGGTGTTGCCCGTGCCCTGCAGGAACTTCGGCAGCACGCTATAACGCCCGTGGTCGTCCATGTCGCCGTAGGGGGCGGAGTCGCTCGTCGTGACCACGCCCACAGCGGGACCAGGCAGAAAACGCCAGTCCCGCTCAAAGTCAAACCTCGGCCGATAGGTCAGGTTCGCCGGCATCGCCTTGAAGCGCGTATAGGCCGGCTTGGTGCGGCTGCCCTTCATCTTGAACGAAGTGATCACGAAGCCGTATTCGGCGCTCGGCATCTTCGCATTGGTGAGCTTCATTACCACGCCCGCCGCGATGCCCTTGGCGTCGGTCCTGCCCGCCAGCGTCGCCTGACGCGCGATCTGCCCGTCGCGCCGGGTCTGTGCGAACGTTTCGGCCTGCGCTGGCGTCAGATGGCCTTCGACGCTGCGACTGATCTGCCCGAACGACGAGCGGTCATCCGTCTCGCTGGAGACATTCGCCGTGGCGCGAAGGGGATCGTCCGGCGTGCAGTAGTTGCGCTCCCACAGTTCGATGGTGGCCGGCACCAGCGCGCGCTGCTCATGCACGGCCTGGGCCGCTTCGTGCCAGCTCGCGTGCAGGCCCGAGGCATCCAGCAGCGGCACGTCGACCGAGCGGATATAGGCGCGCGGATTGTTGGCGAACACGATGGTGTCGAGCTTGCCATCCTTGCCGCGTCCCTGCTTGTAGAACCAGAAAACGCCGAGGCGGCGGCAATGGCGGGCGATGAAATTCCAGAGCGACTCCTCCAGCATCACCACCTGCTCCATCTTCTCCTGCAGCCCTTCGATCTGGAATTCGACATCGAAGGCATCGAAATTCTTGCGGTCGACCAGCGCCTGGGTGATCAGTTCCTGCAAAGTCACATCTTTAAATGTGTCGCTTTTGATGATGCGTTTGCAGAGGGCCACAAAGCGCGGCTCGATGCGCATCTGGTAAGCCGACTCGTCGCGGCTCGTGCGGATGCGCCTCCAGCTCGTCACCACGCCGTTGAAGGTGGCGGCGTCGTGACTGACGGGCTGCACGTAGCTCACCGAGGGCACCGCCGCCTGCTCGTCGATCTGCAGGCCCGCGCGACGGCCCACATACTGCTTGCCGTCGATCTCCAGCCGTGGCGACGTAACCGTGACGTCGACGCGGTAGTCCTTGCAGAAGCCACCGCTGGCCTTGAAATCGAGCACGTCGAGGTCATGGGGCTGGGAGCCGATCCAGATCCTGAGGTGCTGGGTCAGGCGCGCGCTCGGATGGCTGAGCGCGGCGGTAAAATTTTTCGTGACAGCATTCATCCACACATCCCTGTATGGTTAAAGAAACGAGGCACAACTGTTGCGTCAGCAACCTTCAACCGAAAAAATCTAGGGCGGTACCCGCTGCCCGTCAATCACTCCACTCACCCTGTGCGAAATTGCCAACGATTTTGTGAATGATCGTTAAATCGGAATCCTTTGCTTTTTCGAGATGGAAATGCGTGATAAACGGGTGCAGCAACACCTAATGGCGAACGACGCATGCGAGTCGATCGCGCGCGGGAAACGGTCAGCCCTGCTGCTCGTGATAGCGCAGTGTGGTAGAGAGAAGCGTGGCGTCGCCGCGAGCGCGCGCCTCCAGAAGTTCGGCGATGCGCTCAATCATG
>NZ_VZQN01000136.1:0-1982 GCF_014397645.1 Paraburkholderia sp. 31.1 | reverse complement strand
AACCATGCGCCGCGCGCCGCTTCTCCCTTCGGCCAAAGCAGCATCGCAATGGCAACGCCGAATACATTGCAGGCGAGCCAGATGCAGAACCACCACGGCCAGAACCTGGGGCGGCGCGGATAGGCGCCCGGGCGTCCGGCTGGAGAAAGATCGACCGGCATTACGCGATGTTGAAGTTCATCAGCGACGAGACCAGCCTGCAGCCGCACGCACAGCGATAGTGGTGGAAAGCGACGGCCTTGCCATCTCGGTCGGGAAACTTGGCGTAGCCCTCGTCAATCGTGGTTGGCCCGTGCTGCTCGCAGATCGCCTCGTCGCCCTTCCGGGCGAGCGGGCAGCCCATGACCTCGAACCAGGGTGAGCCGCCTGTGACTTCGCCTCCGTGTTCGAGTTTGTCGCCTTTGCGGATGGGAGATTTCATTTAAAACTATTCCGGTTCCTACTTATATAGAAGGGCACAATCCAGTCGAAAATCGATCAAAAAAAACGAAATGAGGAAAAAAGATCTCTAAAAATCATCACTTTCTCTCGATCCTTTTTTGTTAGCCGGCTTCCGGAATACAAGAAAAAAGCAACTGAATGAACGCTGTTACCCGCAACAAAAACCGTTTCCTCCAATTGATGCAAATTAACCATTTTTTGTGTCGGCTTTACTGCTGAATATTTGGATATATATAAATCTCCCCCTGGCAATGGGATATGCTCTTTAGTTTCCAACTTGAATAGACCATGTTGTTTCGCTCCATCGTCTGACTCGATTTGCGCGATATTTTCCAATAACGGAATGCTTTTCACAGTTAGAGCAAAATCAGTCATTGCGCGCCAATCCTCTGGCACGGAAAAAACGTGCCCCTCCGGTTTAATCCGCATATCCCCCGAATATTTAAATGCCAAATAACATTCATCCTTCCCGGTGGTTATGGCGTCTTCTACCTCTACATATTCAAGATTGGTTGGAACAAGAAATGACAAATGGCAATCATTTCTCGTCACTCCCTCAGATTCTTTGGCATTCGCCGAGCCCGCCCATGCCATGCAGCTCAAAATACTCAAGACCAGCAAAACGATCCGTTTCATAATTCCTCACACTACGGGCTTGTAATCAGAATTCGCTACTGTTTCATCATTTAGTTCGTATAGTGCATTTTTGAACCCTTGTCTTCTCCAATCCACAGCCACGCCCGCTGGGTTTATGCATTTTGTAACCTGAAGCGTCGCATCATCGCCCGATCCTTGATCGGCCCAATAGTTAATACTGAGTTTGCCGAGGGGAACCAATTTCGCTTGATGCGTCACCGGGTCGTGAATGAGTTGCATTCGTTGCTTTGATGCCCAATACCAGCCTGACGCATCACACGTATTATAGGAATCAGTTATTAGCAACGAGCTGGTTGCATCCGTATTAAACACGCTGCTTCGATAGTTTCCGTAGTTCTCGTAGTTCGTCCTTCCGGTAATTTGAATTAATCCCCGGCCTTTGAATCGAATGCCATCGCCAACTAGTGTGTTGCCCAGCTTATCCCCTTCCGGGTGACCGGGCTCATACTTATTAAAATATGAAGGCGGCCCACCTTCAAGCATAAACTCCAGGCGACCTGTTTCCGCCGTTAACTGACCGAACAAATGAGCGAGGCGCAAACGACTGGACGATATTCCGTACTTCCTCGCAACGATAGAAAAATTTGGATGTAAATTTGCCGGTCGCCTATCCGTCGCGTTCGTAAGCCGTGCGATTACTTCTGATTTTGAGACGGCGACCACCTCGTGGTTATGGTCTCTGATCGTTTTGCGGATGCAGTGAGCCGTTTCTTCCTTGCTCAGCCACCCGCACTTCCTGAAATGCCGGATAAACGCGAGCGGATGGAAGAACCAGAGCTTCTCCCCGGCGGGCAACCCGGTCACATCCCAAAACTGGACTTCCTTGAGGTACTTGAGAAAATCGTCGTAACCCGTTTGGTTGCCGTGGTAGAACCCGCCCTCAT
>NZ_VZQN01000135.1:0-2028 GCF_014397645.1 Paraburkholderia sp. 31.1 | reverse complement strand
TCGTCTCGCCAATCGGCGTGCCGTTGTCGATCACGATGATCGTGTCGCCCGGTTCACCCTCGCCCACCAGCGTCGGCGTCGTGTCGTCCGTGCTCTCACCATTGCCCACCGGACCCTGGATCGGACCCGCGTCGTCAATGACTTCGTCAATCACTGGCTGATCCGGCGCATCAACATCGGCATCGGCGTCGGCGTCGGCGTCCCCATCCGCATCAGCGTCAGCATCCGCATCGGCATCCGCGTCCGCGTCCGCGTCCGCATCGGCATCGGCATCGGCATCCGCGTCAGCATCCGCATCCGCATCCGCATCCGCGTCCGCATCGGCGTCAGCATCCGCGTCAGCATCCGCATCCGCATCGGCATCGGCGTCAGCATCCGCATCCGCATCCGCATCCGCGTCCGCATCGGCGTCAGCATCCGCGTCCGCATCCGCATCCGCATCCGCATCCGCATCCGCATCCGCATCCGCATCGGCGTCAGCGTCCGCATCGGCGTCAGCGTCGGCATCCGCATCGGAATCTGCATCCGCGTCGGCGTCCGCATCGGCGTCAGCATCCGCATCCGCGTCCGCATCGGCGTCAGCGTCCGCATCGGCATCGGCATCGGCATCGGCATCGGCATCGGCATCCGCATCGGCGTCCGCATCGGCATCGGCATCCGCATCGGCATCTGCGTCGGCATCCGCATCGGCGTCAGCATCAGCATCAGCATCAGCATCAGCATCAGCATCAGCATCAGCATCAGCATCAGCATCAGCATCAGCATCAGCATCCGCGTCCGCATCGGCATCCGCGTCGGCGTCAGCGTCAGCATCCGCGTCGGCATCTGCATCCGCATCGGCGTCCGCGTCAGCGTCCGCATCGGCGTCAGCGTCGGCATCTGCGTCCGCATCCGCATCCGCATCAGCATCAGCATCAGCATCAGCATCAGCATCAGCATCAGCATCAGCATCGGCATCCGCGTCAGCATCCGCGTCAGCATCCGCATCTGCATCGGCATCGGCGTCAGCATCCGCATCCGCATCCGCATCCGCATCCGCATCCGCATCCGCGTCGGCGTCAGCATCCGCATCTGCATCTGCATCTGCATCGGCGTCAGCATCCGCATCCGCATCGGCGTCAGCATCCGCATCCGCATCCGCATCCGCATCTGCATCCGCATCCGCATCCGCGTCGGCATCCGCATCCGCATCGGCGTCAGCGTCAGCGTCAGCGTCTGCATCGGCATCGGCGTCGGCATCCGCATCCGCATCGGCGTCCGCATCCGCATCAGCGTCTGCATCGGCATCGGCATCGGCATCGGCATCCGCATCCGCATCCGCATCGGCATCCGCGTCGGCATCCGCATCCGCATCCGCATCCGCGTCGGCATCCGCATCCGCATCGGCGTCAGCGTCTGCATCGGCATCGGCGTCCGCATCCGCATCCGCATCCGCATCCGCGTCGGCATCAGCATCCGCATCCGCGTCAGCGTCTGCATCGGCATCGGCATCCGCATCAGCATCCGCGTCGGCATCCGCATCCGCATCCGCGTCCGCATCGGCATCGGCATCGGCATCGGCATCCGCATCCGCATCCGCATCGGCATCGGCATCGGCATCGGCATCAGCGTCGGCATCCGCGTCCGCATCGGCGTCAGCATCCGCATCGGCATCGGCATCGGCGTCCGCATCGGCATCAGCGTCGGCATCCGCATCAGCGTCGGCATCGGCATCCGCATCAGCGTCGGCATCGGCATCAGCATCAGCATCGGCATCGGCATCGGCATCGGCATCGGCATCGGCATCGGCATCGGCATCAGCATCAGCATCGGCATCAGCATCGGCATCCGCATCGGCATCCGCATCAGCGTCAGCATCCGCGTCGGCATCGGAATCAGCGTCCGCATCCGTATCGTCGTCCACTGCACCCGGCGGCGTCTGTTCATCCACTACAGCAGGAGCGCTGCCGCCATTACCACCACCGCTCGCGGCAGCAATCCCCGCACCCAGCGCGGCAAGCGCACCCAGGCCCAGGAGGCCGAAGCCCA
>NZ_VZQN01000134.1:0-2042 GCF_014397645.1 Paraburkholderia sp. 31.1 | reverse complement strand
AGGTCCGATCCAGGGACCGGTGGGCAATGGCGAGAGCACGGACGACACGACGCCGACACTGGTGGGCAAGGGTGAACCGGGCGACACGATCGTCGTGATCGACAACGGCACGCCGATTGGCGAGACGCAGGTCGACGAGGAGGGCAACTGGAGCTTCACGCCTGATACGCCGCTGGCCGAGGGCGAGCACGAGTTCACGGTGGTGGAGCGCGATCCTGCGGGCAACGAAAGCAGGCCGTCGGAGCCGCACGTGGTGATCATCGATACGACAGCGCCAGCACTGGTACTGAAGGCACCTGAAGTACCGGAGATGGCAGACGGTGTAATCGACGCGGCAGAGGCCAGCGATGGCACGTGGGTGTTGATCCCTGCCTATACGGGCATGGTCGCGGGTGACGTGATCACGATTGACTGGAACGGCAAGAGCTACGAGCACGTGGTGGGGGCGTTCGACGCACTCACCGGGATCAAGGTGAAGATCCCGGCAGACGATCTGATCGGGCAGGACACGGCGTTCGACATCTCCTATACGGTGACGGACGCAGCGGGCCACGTCTCATCGCCGAGCCCGACTACCCATGTGAGGCTCGGTACGATGGAACCAGACGATGCTGACGCGGATGCGGATGCGGATGCGGATGCGGATGCGGATGCGGATGCGGATGCGGATGCGGATGCGGATGCGGATGCTGACGCGGATGCCGATGCCGATGCCGATGCGGACGCTGATGCGGATGCGGATGCGGATGCGGATGCGGATGCGGATGCGGATGCGGATGCGGATGCGGATGCGGACGCCGATGCCGATGCCGATGCCGATGCCGATGTTGAGCCCGGAACAGACTATGAGGTCGATTTCGCGGAGGACGGAATCTTGGTCTTTAGTATCAACAACATTGGTGAATATCAGACGGTCGTCAACCCTGATGGTAGCGTGTCTGTGATTGGCCTTGCGGGGGCGGCGCCTAATCGTCTTAACCTGTGGTGTGGCAACTCTGGTGTTCGTATGGTTGGTGTCACTGGATTCTCCGTCGATATCACAAATGTGGGGCACTCGCGGACTCTGCAAGTCATGGCATTGGATCAATTCGGCCGATACCAGACTCTAGATTTCTTCACTCTGCAGATCGGCGAAAATCACATTGAGCACGAATACACCCTTCCGGAAGGCTGGACCCTGGCGTATCTGTCTTTCGAGGTCGAAAATGGGGATATGCATATTGTGGTATCGAACTTCTCTGTCCACACCGTTGGATATCAACCCACAACCGACATGTCCGATGACCTTGGGACTCTGGACATAGCTTCCCAGCTTCAGGGCATCGAGTGTGCCTCTGATGCAGATGGTGATGTTCCCGCCAGTGGCGTGGACGTGCAGCATCTGAACAGTTCAGACCCGGCACTGGATAGTAGCGACGATCAGTCCATAGCTGGAACCTCGAATGGAAACCCGGATACGGTTTCCGAGCTTCAGGGCATCGAGCCTTCCGCTGGTGTGGATGGTGATATTCACACTGAAAGTGGCGTGGACACATTGACACTGATGGGTTCAGGTCTGGTTCTGGATCTGGCGAACGTTGGGGAGAAGTTGTCGTCGGTCGAGGTGTTCGACATCACCGGCACGGGCAACAACACGCTCAAGCTGTCGCTGGGCGATGTGCTCGAGCAGGGTGGCAAGGACCTGTTCATTACTGACGGCCGCACGCAAGTGATGGTCAAGGGCGATGCGGGCGACAAGGTCGACCTGTCCGATCTGCTGCCGGACGGAGAGGACATCGGCGACTGGACGCAACAGTCTGGCAACACGACTGTGGGTGGCATCGCGTATGACGTCTTCTACCACTCGGGTCTGAACGCCGAACTGCTGGTACAGCATGGTGTCGAGACAGTGCTGAACAACCACTGACCTCCGGACGGTCCGCGACGCATGACCTGCGTCGCGGACCCGGAATCACCAACCATTTAATCAGGCTCCCTGAGCAGCATCGCGTTGCCCGGGGGACCGTTTTTGACGAACTGACCATGACTTTCAATCAAACCCT
>NZ_VZQN01000133.1:0-2068 GCF_014397645.1 Paraburkholderia sp. 31.1 | reverse complement strand
GGATAGGCGCTCGGGCGTCCGGCTGGAGAAAGATCGACCGGCATTACGCGATGTTGAAGTTCATCAGCGACGAGAGCAGCCTGCAGCCGCATGCGCAGCGATAGTGATGGAAAGCGACGGCCTTGCCATCTCGGTCGGGAAACTTGGCGTAGCCCTCGTCAATCGTGGTTGGCCCGTGCTGCTCGCAGATCGCCTCGTCGCCCTTCCGGGCAAGCGGGCGGCCCATGACCTCGAACCACGGTGAGCCGCCTGTGACTTCGCCTCCGTTCTCAAGTTTGTCACCTTTTCGGATGGGAGATTTCATTTCGAGGGATTCGTTTTATTTGAAGAGCGCCGCGCAGGCGTCGTCCGTCGCTACGACACGTCGGTTGCCCCGAACGTCCCACACGCCCGGATAGGCGTCTTGTGAACAGTCCATTTCGCCGCTTGGCGCGACATAGTGTCCATTGGGAGAGATAATCGCAGTCCCCGCCTCGCCACTACCACCAAAAGCGGATTCCCTCAGTTCACTAAGTCTGTGGCCCGGAATATACGCCCCCCTTATCGAGACAAGGTTTCGCGATGTTCCGATATGTGCAACGGTAGCCAGATATGTGAATGGCCGCACGCTAACAAAATCAAGGGCAACATAAATATCCTTTGAGAGATTTATGTCGGACAGCACCCCCACATTTGACGGGATCGAGAGGACGTGGACTACCCGCCCAGCTTGACAAGTGGCTAGATCCTGTTTTGGGATATAGCCGGTTTCTGAGACCATTACCGCCGATTTGTCGAAACTCTCGATTGCATAAAGCGGAGGCTTGTCAAGTAAGCACTTTCTAGAGCTGTCGATTGTAATTGAGGAACCAGCTACCTCATAGGTATCATCTGCGTGAGCGGCTCCTGCGAAAAAGACTGATGCCAGCACAACCAAACCCCATCCGATTCTAGGCATTTCCGAACTCTCACGAAATAATTTCTTTAGCCGAACGAGTGAAATCAAGCCGTCGATCCCAGTCAATATAACCACCATTAATCGCATATGTAACGTCGCGCGAGATTTGCCGTTCTTTTTGCTTGTCCGAATCAGAGATAGCCGGTTGCGAAGAATCCATGTCGATATGTCTGGTTACTTTTGGCCTTTCGAATCGCAAATAAAATCCCCCGCTATCCAGACTATTCTCAGGAAGGGCAACTCTCTGAGGGGCATCAATCATCGCGGGGGTTTTTGTCATACCGCTGCGATTGTGCGCAATATACGCTGGGTCGGTCCACCATGATGCGGTAAACGACGTACTCAAAATCCACCCCTTGAACGTCCAGTAATCTGCGTAATTGCTTCGCCCAGTAAGCTGCTTGAAACCCCGTCCTCGAAACTTCTGGGAATCTTCTCGATCGCAGTTGCCGTTCCGCCAGTCGTATGAACCCGTAATGCGCACCCCGTGTCTGTTGAGTTTTACCGAGCGGAACCAGGCATCGTCCTCAGTAGGAATCTGACCGTACCAATGCCCCGACGTGGATTCGGCAACTTCCGACGCCGGATTTATCACCGTTCCATGAAATCCATCACTTGCGAGGTGCCCTAGCATGCTCGTTTCCTGCATCGACGCGAGCCATGCGCTTTCAACGGCACCTTGGCCAAGAAAATGGGCAAGCCGAACAGGGGACGTTAAACCAAATTTTCGTGCTGCCAGATTTAGCGGCCTCAAGTAGGTATTACGCAATTGATCCGGAGATGGTCGCTGATTTCTACTGTAGCGCCTATCCGAGTAGATCTGCTTAAACTCGTCCTTGCTCAACCATCCGCACTTCCTGAAATGCCGGATAAACGCCAGCGGATGGAAGAACCAGAGCTTCTCCCCGGCGGGCAACCCGGTCACATCCCAAAACTGGACTTCCTTGAGGTACTTGAGAAAATCGTCGTAACCCGTTTGGTTGCCGTGGTAGAACCCGCCCTCATCGAGCAGCTTCGTGTAGCGCGTCTCGTTGTTCTTGCTATCCCATTCGCTCGGCGCGTTGCAGATAAATCCGCGTAGTGCCTGACGCACCGGATCGTTCATCCTCACGTAGGTTGACAGCGCTTGCG
>NZ_VZQN01000132.1:0-2073 GCF_014397645.1 Paraburkholderia sp. 31.1 | reverse complement strand
GCCTGAGCTCGCTGTCGACCTCCGCGTCGACGGGTATTTCGTCGCTGTCGACATCGGCCTCGACGGGGATCAGCACGGCACAGAGCGGCGTGAATTCGCTGTCCACGGGCGTGAGCTCGCTGTCGACGTCAGCCTCGACGGGGATCAGCACGGTGCAGAGCGGTGTGGATTCGCTGTCCACAGGCCTGGGTTCGCTGTCGACCTCCACGTCGACGGGTATTTCGTCGCTGTCGACGTCGGCCTCGACGGGAATCAGCACGGCACAGAGCGGCGTGACTTCGCTGTCCACGGGCGTGAGCTCGCTGTCGACCTCCGCATCGACGGGTATCTCTTCACTGTCCACGGGTATGAGCTCGCTGTCGACGTCAGCCTCGACGGGGATCAGCACGGTGCAGAGCGGTGTGGATTCGCTGTCCACAGGCCTGGGTTCGCTGTCGACCTCCACGTCGACAGGTATTTCGTCGCTGTCGACGTCGACCTCGACGGGGATCAGCACGGCGCAGAGCGGCGTGAATTCGCTGTCCACGGGCGTGAGCTCGCTGTCGACCTCCACGTCGACGGGTATTTCGTCGCTGTCGACGGGGCTGAGCGCGACTAATAGCACAGTCACGTCGCTCTCGACGGGTGTGAGTTCGCTGTCCACGGGTATGAGTTCGCTGTCGACCTCTGCGTCGACGGGTATTTCTTCGCTGTCGACGTCGGCCTCGACGGGGATCAGCACGGTGCAGAGCGGTGTGGATTCGCTGTCCACAGGCCTGGGTTCGCTGTCGACCTCCACGTCGACGGGTATCTCGTCGTTGTCGACGTCGACCTCGACAGGCATCTCTTCACTGTCGACGGGTATGAGCTCGCTGTCGACGTCAGCCTCGACGGGGATCAGCACGGTGCAGAGCGGTGTGGATTCGCTGTCCACCGGCCTGGGTTCGCTGTCGACCTCCACGTCGACGGGTATCTCGTCGCTGTCGACGTCGGCCTCGACGGGGATCAGCACGGCGCAGAGCGGCGTGAATTCGCTGTCCACGGGCGTGAGCTCGCTGTCGACCTCCACGTCGACGGGTATCTCGTCGTTGTCGACGTCGGCCTCGACGGGGATCAGCACGGCACAGAGCGGTGTGGATTCGCTGTCCACGGGCGTGAGCTCGCTGTCGACCTCCGCATCGACGGGTATCTCGTCGCTGTCCACGGGTATGAGCTCACTGTCGACTTCCACGTCGACGGGCTTCTCTTCGCTGTCGACGGGTATGAGCTCGCTGTCGACGTCGGCCTCGACGGGGATCAGCACGGCACAGAGCGGCGTGAATTCGCTGTCCACGGGCGTGAGCTCGCTGTCGACCTCCGCATCGACGGGTATCTCGTCGCTGTCCACGGGTATGAGTTCGCTGTCGACCTCCACGTCGACGGGTATCTCGTCGCTGTCCACGGGTATGAACTCACTGTCGACTTCCACGTCGACGGGTATCTCGTCATTGTCGATGTCGACCTCGACAGGCATCTCTTCACTGTCCACGGGTATGAGTTCGCTGTCGACTTCCACGTCGACGGGCTTCTCTTCGCTGTCGACGGGCATCTCGTCGCTGTCGACGTCGGCCTCGACGGGGATCAGCACGGCACAGAGCGGCGTGACTTCGCTGTCCACGGGCGTGAGCTCGCTGTCGACCTCCGCATCGACGGGTATCTCTTCGCTGTCCACGGGTATGAGCTCGCTGTCGACGTCGGCCTCGACGGGGATTAGCACGGCACAGAGCGGCGTGAATTCGCTGTCCACAGGCCTGGGTTCGCTGTCAACCTCCACGTCGACGGGTATCTCGTCGTTGTCGACGTCGACCTCGACCGGCATTTCTTCACTGTCCACGGGTATGAGCTCGCTGTCGACGTCAGCCTCGACGGGGATCAGCACGGTGCAGAGCGGTGTGGATTCGCTGTCCACAGGCCTGGGTTCGCTGTCGACCTCCACGTCGACGGGTATCTCGTCGTTGTCGACGTCGACCTCGACCGGCATTTCTTCACTGTCCACGGGTATGAGCTCGCTGTCGACGTCAGCCTCGACGGGGATCAGCACGGTGCAGAGCGGTG
>NZ_VZQN01000131.1:0-2106 GCF_014397645.1 Paraburkholderia sp. 31.1 | reverse complement strand
AGGGTTTGATTGAAAGTCATGGTCAGTTCGTCAAAAACGGTCCCCCGGGCAACGCGATGCTGCTCAGGGAGCCTGATTAAATGGTTGGTGATTCCGGGTCCGCGACGCAGGTCATGCGTCGCGGACCATCCGGAGGTCAGTGGTTGTTCAGCACCGTCTCGACACCGTGCTGCACCAGCAGTTCGGCGTTCAGACCCGAATGGTAGAAGACGTCATACTCGATGCCACCCACAGTCGTGTTGCCAGACTGTTGCGTCCAGTCGCCGATGTCGCCTCCGTCCGGCAGCAGATCGGACAGTTCGACCTTGTCGCCCGCATCGCCCTTGACCATCACTTGCGTGCGGCCATCAGCAATGAACAGGTCCTTGCCGCCCTGCTCGAGCACATCGCCCAGCGAAAGCTTGAGCGTGTTGTTACCCGTGCCGGTAATGTCGAACACTTCGATCGACGACACCACAAAGCTAACCTTGCCCAAGTCCAAGGTCTGGCCAGCGCCTGCCAGCTTCAGCGTGTCTAGACCGCCGTTGCCAAAGATGAACCCGGCGTCCATCACTTCATTAACGTCGTCCACCGTAAAGACGGTATTTGCATCGGTGCCGACGTAGGTGTCGAAGGGCTCGCGACCCGAGAGGAGGGTTCCCGGATTCACGACATGTAGCTGTTCCGTCTCGATAGAGGTACCGCTTTCCCCAACGATATAGTTAGAGCTATTGCCAGCAGCATCCATAACCGCAACCCCATATGCAGCACCTGACTCAATCGCTGCTATAGCACCGGACGTCATCTCCACGCTGGCCGATCCGCGAGCTATATCCGAACTAGTCACGTAGATGTGGAATCGCACGTCACCCACTGCAACCAGTAGGGTATCGCCCGCCATGGCACTCGGAGAAAGCGTCACGGTGAGGCGGCCAATCTCACCCACCATGTCATACGAGACCCCGAGTATCGACGACGGGGCAATCGTATCCAGCGTTACATTTTGTGACGCCACCTTGCCAATATTGCCAGCCGTATCGACCACGCGCGTCTGGATCGTCCAGGAGGCGTTGTGCGCCGTATTGTCCTGGAATACCCAACGTCCCTTGTTGTCGACCATCGCATCCTGCCAGGTCTTGCCGCCATCCACTGACACCTGAACCCTCTCGTTGGCCGCGAGTTCTGTCGTCAGCTCGCCCATAATCAAACGGCCTGCTGAGCCATCATTGGTCAGGAAGTCGCCGCTGTCCATTCCGCTGTCCTTGCCCATGTATGTGATGGACGCCTCAGCAGTCGGCGCTACCGTATCCACGATCACCACGTGCGGATCCGACGGCTTGCTTTCATTGCCCGCGGGATCACGCTCCACCACCGTGAATTCGTGCTCGCCTTCGCCCAGCGGCGTATCAGGCGTGAAGCTCCAGTTTCCGTCCTCGTCGACCTCCGTCTCGCCAATCGGCGTGCCGTTGTCGATCACGATGATCGTGTCACCCGGTTCGCCCTTGCCCACCAGCGTCGGCGTCGTGTCGTCCGTGCTCTCCCCATTGTCCACCGGACCCTGAACCGGACCCACGTCGTCAATGACTTCGTCAATTTCTGGCTTGTCCAGTCCCATCGTGTAAATCCTCACATGGGTAGTCGGACTCGGCGATGAGACGTGGCCCGCTGCGTCCGTCACCGTATAGGAGATGTCGAACGCCGTGTCCTGCCCGATCAGATCGTCTGCCGGGATCTTCACCTTGATCCCGGTGAGTACGTCGACCGCCCCCACCACGTGCTCGTAGCTCTTGCCGTTCCAGTCAATCGTGATCACGTCACCCGCGACCATGCCCGTATAGGCAGGGATCAACACCCACGTGCCATCGCTGGCCTCTGTCGCGTCGATTACACCGTCTGCCATCTCCGGTACTTCAGGTGCCTTCAGTACCAGTGCTGGCACTGTCGTATCGATGATCACCACGTGCGGCTCCGACGGCCTGCTTTCGTTGCCCGCGGGATCACGCTCCACCACCGTGAACTGATGCTCGCCCTCTTCCAGCGGCGTCTCAGGCGTGAAGCTCCAGTTGCCCTCCTCGTCGACCGTCGTCTCGCCAATCGGCGTGCCGTTGTCGATCACGATGATCGTGT
>NZ_VZQN01000130.1:0-2110 GCF_014397645.1 Paraburkholderia sp. 31.1 | reverse complement strand
CTCGGACGCAAGGGTGATGGTGAACCCGGCGCGAAGACACTGTGGATTGGCATGCAGCGTGTCATGGATGCGGTGATCACCATCCAGATCCTGCGCGACGGCTACGATACTTCTGTATAAGGAGATGGGTTGAACGAGCAAGAGGCGAATCCAATGACTACGACTACGCAGATCAACGTATTGCCGGTGCTCAAGACCGGATCAATGACATAGCGAAGGGTGCAACCATGGTCATAACTGCGACGGCTCTATGACGATTCCCTAAACGAGCATGGGTAAGGCGCTGTCGTTTGTGCCTCTATGCTGCACGTTGCTGACTTGCTCAACTATTTGTCCAAGATGAGGTGGCTGCCGTGAAACAGATTCTTAAATCCGCCAAGCTGATGAACGTCTGCTATGACATCCGCGGGCCTGTCCTCGAGCATGCGAAGCGGCTCGAAGAAGAAAGCCACCGCATCATCAAGCTGAACATCGGCAATCTCGCGCCGTTTGGCTTTGATGCCCCGGACGAGATCATCCAGGACATGATCCTGAACTTGCCGGGCTCGTCCGGCTACTCAGACTCGAAGGGCGTATTCGCCGCGCGCAAGGCGATCATGCACTACGCCCTGCAAAAAGGCGTGCGTGGGGTCGAGCTGGACGACATCTACATCGGCAACGGCGCGTCCGAGCTGATCGTGATGGCGCTGCAGGGGCTACTGAACGATGGCGACGAAGTGCTGCTACCGGCGCCCGACTATCCTCTGTGGACGGCCGGCGTGAGCCTCGCGGGCGGCACGCCGGTGCACTACATCTGCGACGAAGCGAACCGCTGGATGCCAGACCTCGACGACATCCGCGCCAAGATCACGCCGAACACGCGTGCGCTCGTCGTCATCAACCCGAACAATCCGACCGGCGCGCTGTATTCGGACGAACTGCTGCTCGGCCTGATCGAAATCGCGCGTCAGCACGGCCTTGTGATCTTCGCCGATGAGGTCTACGACAAGATCGTCTACGACAGCAAGAAGCACACGGCAATGGCCGCGCTGTCGGAAGACGTGCTGACCATCACGTTCAACAGCCTGTCGAAAAGTTACCGCGCGTGCGGCTACCGCGCAGGCTGGATGTTCATTTCGGGTCTGACCGGCGAGAATCGCCGCAACGGTCGCGACTATTTTGAAGGACTCGGCATTCTGGCCTCGATGCGCCTGTGCCCGAACGTGCCGGGCCAGTACGCGATCCAGACCGCCTTGGGTGGCTATCAGAGCATCAACGACCTGATCGTGCCGGGCGGGCGTCTGTACAAGCAGCGGGAACTCGCGTACGACATGCTGACGGCCATTCCTGGCGTGAGTTGCGTGAAGCCTGAAGCAGCGCTGTACATGTTCCCGCGCCTCGACCCGAAAATTTATCCGATCAAGGACGATCAGCAGTTCATCCTCGACCTGTTGCTCGAAGAGCGCGTGCTGCTCGTCCAGGGCACCGGGTTCAACTGGAAAACGCCGCATCATTTCCGCGTGGTGTTCCTGCCGAACGTGGACGATCTCGCGGATTCGATCGACCGGATCGCGCGCTTCCTCCATGGATACCGTACAGGTCACGCGATCTGACATGGGAGGCCAGCACCGGACAACTGCTTTCCGTCAAACCAACGGATAACCGAATTCCAGCGAGTTGATGAACTCCGAGCCAGTCACATCGAGGAAAAAGCGATCAGGTTTTATCTGAATAGCGTTGCGAGGTTTTCCGCGCCTGACGTCGATATGTATTTGGAGGATGCGGATCATGAAAGTATTCTGAAAGAATTTCGGAACGAATTGCGCATGCAAATCGAGACGTTCACGGGTCCGCTGCTGGAAAGGCAGGAGACACCCGGCGACGATTTTCGGTTCTGTCGCGGTAAGGAGATAGTGTCGTAACTCAGACCAACGAGTCTTTAGGATTCTCTGCGTGGTTCAGCGTGCGTCCGGCGTTCGATGCTGTCCTGACCATCGGGGCGTCGACCGCTAACGCCGCCAGTTGCTCACGCATGGCGCCCGTCATACCGTCGAACGCGATGCGCTGACTGGCCGTAAGCGGCGAAGCGCCAGTTCGGCTCGTCAATGCGAGTGGATCGGTAGGGTGATTG
>NZ_VZQN01000129.1:0-2144 GCF_014397645.1 Paraburkholderia sp. 31.1 | reverse complement strand
GGGGAGAATACGGTGACGGGATGGCCATGCTTTCGTTCTTAAAGCGCCGATATCCCGACCTTAAGATAATCGTCTTCACCACGATCGACAATTTCGCCATTGCTTCCAAGATGGGGAAAATTGGTATCCAATCCGTACTGAACAAATCGAAAGATGTTGACTATCTGATTACCGCCATACATGCAGTTCACGCGGGTGCAACCTACTTTTCACCGACTTCACGCGAGCAACCCGGAAGAGTCGGCCCAACGCAAGCCATACCCCCGCGCAATCTTTCGGGGCGGGAAGCCGAGGTTGTACGTCTGTACGTGTCCGGCGTCACGATTAACGAAATAGCCGCCCAGTTGAATCGGACGAAGCAGACAGTGAGCGCACAGAAAAGGGCGGCGATGCGCAAGCTGGGCATAGAACGTGACGCTGATTTATTCAGGTTTGCATATGAAAGCGGCTTTTCGGCCTCCGCGATTCACGCAGAGGATATCGACGCGAATGTCAGGTTATACCCAAATACGGGTGTCTAATCGTCAGCCAATGCCTGGTACTATTTAGTCGCCCCTTCAGAACTGCGCAGAGCCAGCTGCAGCAAGTGATCGGAAGAAGTTCGTTGATTGTCGAACTCCCAGAAGCAATATCGATCTGATTTTCTTTCCGGGAGTTTGCGAGCCTCGCCGATGAGCACGCCCGATTTTTTTCGCAGCCGTCTGGACGCGATGATTGATCTTCGTCACCCGCTGGCGGTGTTGGCCACGCAAATGCCGTGGGCGTCGATCGAAGCAACGCTGACCCCGGTGTTCGAGCGGCGTGCTCGCGAAGGACGAGTCAGTGATGATGTCGATCTGTTCGGTAGTGCGGCGACGCTGGCGGGGGCTGGCCCGAGCGCGGCAGGCCGGCCGCGCCTGCCGGTTCGCCTGATGGTCGGCCTGCTCTACCTGAAGCACGCGTACAACGAAAGTGACGAGTCGGTATGCGAGCGTTGGGCGCAGGACGTGTACTTCCAGTTCTTCTGCGGCGAAGAGTACTTTCAGCCCCGCCTGCCGTGCGACCCAACCAACCTGGTGCGTTTCCGGCAAGCGCTGGGCGAAGCGGGTGTCGAGGAATTACTGGCCACAACGATCGCCGCCGCCGTGCACATGAAGGCGGTAACACCCGCCGAATTCGAACGCGTGATTGTTGACACCACAGTCCAGGAGAAGGCGATCGCGTATCCGACCGACAGTCGCCTGCTTGATGTGGCGCGGGCCAAACTTGTGCAATTGGCGCAGCGCGCGGGTCTGAGTCTGAAGCAGACCTACGAACGCGAGGGCAAGCGTCTGCGTCGCCGTGCTGGCGGCTACGCGCACGCCAAACAATTCAAGCGCCTGCGTCGCGTGCTCAAACGACAGCGCACAGTGCTGGGACGACTGCTGCGAGACATCGAGCGCAAGCTGCCTGACGCCTCGGAGTCACAGCAGGTCAAGCTTCGCGTCTGGCTGGAACGGGCGTGGCGAATCTGCCGCCAGCGCCCGAAGGACAAGAACAAACTGTACGCATTGCATGCCCCGGAAGTCGAGTGCATCGGGAAGGGCAAGGCGCGGCAGCCCTATGAGTTCGGCGTCAAGGTCAGCCTGGCAATCACAGAGAAGCAAGGCCTGATCGTCGGCGCACGGGCGTTCCCGGGCAACCCCTACGACGGCCACACCCTGGCTGAACAGCTCGAGCAGACATCGATCCTGTTGCAGGAGGTGCCGGGCGCACCCCGTGCGAAGACGGCGCTGGTCGATCTCGGGTTTCGCGGCGTCGATGCCGACGTGGCGCCGGTACAGGTCGTGCATCGCGGCAAGAGCAGGACGTTGTCGGCACCCCAGCGCCGCTGGCTCAAACGGCGACAGGCCATCGAGCCGATCATCGGCCATGTCAAGCAGGATCACGGCATGCGACGCTGCTGGCTGAAGGGGCAAACTGGCGACGCCCCGCATGCGGTGCTGTGCGCCGTCGGCTATAACCTGCGCTGGCTGCTGCGCGCAATCGCCCGGCTCGGCATCAAGCCTGCCTTTTTTGTTCTCATGGTTCTGCGCCTGTTCGTTGACTTCACGTCGATAACGTTGCTTTCACGCTCCGCACGCGGCTTCCTTCAACTCGCTAAATGAATTTTGCAGGTCCGACTA
>NZ_VZQN01000128.1:0-2300 GCF_014397645.1 Paraburkholderia sp. 31.1 | reverse complement strand
CCCCCGGGCCGTCTCGCGATCTGGGGGCTGCCCGTTGCGGCCCTGGTCGTCGCCCTGCTTGCGATCGGCATCGTCTCGGTGCGCGGCGACATGGTGGGCGTCGCGTCCGGCGAGCCGAAGCTGAAGGCGATCATTGCCATCCTCGTCACCTTCGCCATCGTCGTCGTGACCCATCTCGTCCTGTTCGCAACCGGCGCTTACGCCTTCGCGGGACGCCTCTTTCACCGGGAAACCGGCGATCACACGAAGGCAGCCAAGCCGCTCAGGCGCGATGCGCGGCTGCAGCGCGTGTACGAGGAACTGCGCGTCTCGCACGGCTGGCGCTGGCAACGCCGCCTGCGCTGGCTGCTGGTGAACGGTACGGATGAACGCGTCGATCAGGTCGCGCCCGGTCTCAAGCAGGCGGGAGTCATGCACGTGGCCGAAACCATTCTCGTGCATGCGTCGCCGGACGGCATCGAGGCGGCGAAGTGGCTGGGCCAGGTCCGTCGGCTGCGCCGCCGCTACCCGGTCGATGGCGTCGTGCATGTCGCCCGCGCGGACGACAGGGATACCGAACTGCCCCGCAAACTCTCGGGCATCGCTACCGCGCTCGGCTGGGCCGCGCCCGTTTCGTTCCTGCACCCGGTTGAGGCGAAGGGTAGCCCGTCCGAACGCTTCGACGCGGTCGGCACCTTCATGCCGAACGATTCGCGCAGACAGGCACAGGAAGCCGCCGCCAGGTTGCCGGATCTGCTGCACGAGGTCGAGCAGCGGTCTGCGGACGCGGGCGTACACCTTTGCACCCGCAACAACCTCCGGGTGACCTGGCTGATGGAAATCTCGAAGTATGTCGGCGACCATGGTGAGCGCATCGTCGATGGCCTGCGGGGGCTGGCTGCGTCGCACTGGCTGCGCGCGTCGCTCGCGGGCGTCATGTTCGCGCCGGTTTTTCCGGGGGCGACCGTCGTACCTGTACCGGTTACCAACGGCGACGGGACGCCTGGCGAGCCTGTCGACGCGCCGCCAGCAGTAACGGACATGCGCGCACAGCCCGCTGCGCTGCTGCCGGTGTGGCGCGAGATCGCGGGCGGATCGTCTAACTACCGAGGGCGGCGCGTCGGCTTCTACTGGCGTAACGCGCTCGCGATGCTCGTCATAGCCGCGGCGATTGTGTGGTGCGTGTGGATGACGGTCTCCTTCGTCGGCAACCAGCAGCTAGCACGCGAAGCAAATCAGACAGCGCAAACCGCTGTCGATGCAAAACCGCAAACTGGCGACTCCTGGCGCGCCCAACTCGCGCTCCAGCAACTGATGGAACGGCTCGAATACCGCCAGCAGCACGGCGCGCCGTGGTACCTGCGCGCGGGTCTTTCGCGCAACGACGACATCCTTGCGGCGCTCTGGCAGTCGTACCGGATCGCCGCGACGCATAACCTGCAGGAGCCCGTGGTGCGAACGATCACGGACCTGCTAAAGGCCGCAGGCGAGGCCCGCGCCGACGCACTGCAATCGCAGGACACGCGCGGCAGCACCTACAACGCGCTCAAAACCTACCTGATGCTTGGGGACCCTGCCCGCGCCGACGCCGCATTTCTGCGCCGCTCGCTTGTCGCGTTGTGGCGACGCCCGGTGGACATGCCCGAGGGCGAGCGCGACGACACGGGCCGCCGACTCGCCGCGTTTTACGCCGACCACCTGAAGGCCCACCCCGAATGGCGCATCACGCCCGACGCGAGCCTCGTGAGCACGACCCGCAACATGCTGGTGACGCAGATGGGCCTCGCATCGGCCGACGACACGGTGTACCAGAGCATCCTCGACGAGGTCAAAGGCAAGTACGCTGACGCATCACTCCAGACGTTGCTCAACGGCGCGGACGCGCAGGGGCTTTTCAGCACGTCGCAGGCGGTGCCTGGCATCTACACGCGCGCGGCGTGGGACGGCATGATCGCGGACGCGATCGACAGGGCCGCAAGCGAGCGACGCGTGAGCGGCGACTGGGTGCTGACCGGCGCGCAACCATCGCAGACCATCGGTAACACCCTCGCACAGGGTGCGATCCGCACCAGCGCCGCAATTGACGAGAAGCGGGCGGCCGAAGAACTGAAGCAGCGACTGACAGCGCGCTACTTCGCGGAGTACACCGCCGCCTGGCAGACCATGCTCAACAGTCTCCAGTGGCAACCGGCATCGAACCTGAACGGGGCGATCGATCAACTCACCCGTCTCGCCGACGCGCAGACCTCGCCGCTGATCGCGCTGATGAAGTCGGTGCAGTACCAGGCGCAGGCGGGACGACCCTCGCAGGCGCTGACCGA
>NZ_VZQN01000127.1:0-2379 GCF_014397645.1 Paraburkholderia sp. 31.1 | reverse complement strand
TCCCGCTTGATTTGCGCGAACATCTCCGGCGTCGTCAATTCGAACAGGTCACCCTGCTCGTTCCGGTCCCATGCGCCTTGAAGGCGCATGAACAAGGTCTTTGCCGATACAAGAAACGCCGCCTGATCTTGCTCGAGTGGTAGTCCCGTTGTCCTCTCCGTGTCCGCTGCTCCCGTCGAACCCATCGCCGCGTTCGGCCAGCCCCGCAAGTTCGCTTCAGGCCGCGCTTGCGGGATCTGATTCAGAAACCGTGTGCCGTTCGTTTGCTGGCGGTTCACGGGACCGTGTCCATAGGCAAGATCCGGACGACGCCGGTTGGCGATAAAGCGGAATAGCATCACGCCGGCGAAAATCACCGCCCCGATCAGCAACGCATTCGACAGCATCTGCGCCAGCCCTTCGCCCAGGCCAAACGACGACAGCAATGCTGCAATCCCAAGGCCCGCAGCGAGACCGGCCAGCGGGCCCATCCAGCGGTTACCCGCTGCCGCAGCAGGCGCCTGCGCGGCCTGTTGTGCCGGCTGTGCCGGCTGTGCCTGTTGTGCCTGTTGGCTTTGCTGCGCTTGTCCAGACGGCGACGCCGTCTGCGACTGCCGCCCGATGCTTTGACTCCCGCCTACGCGCTTCGCCTCGGCGTCGTTCGACGCCACGGCGCCCAGCGCCAGCAGTCCCGCCAGACCCAGCGCGGCCGTCCCGCGCGTGACTGCACCGGCAGCAAGTCGTAATTTGCTGATGATTTGCGTGTACATAAAAACCTCTTTCGATGAGTCGCGAAACTGCCCGCAACGCGCTCCATTTGCGCGCGCAAATACATTACGAACAGTAATATTTTTAGCTACGCAAGCTCGCCGCCGGTGGTGCCTTCGATCCATCAAAAGCGGCGTGAAAACCGTTGCCGTGGATGTAGTGCACCAGTTGCCGGATGGTGTGTTCCTGCTCGGAAATCAGGTTCTTGATCAGGTCGCCGATCGACACCATTCCTGTCACCTGCCCTGCCCTGATCACAGGCAGATGGCGAATCCGATGTTCTGTCATGATCGCCATGCACTCGTCCGTCGTCTGCTCCGGACTGACATAACGCACCGCCGTCGACATGATGTCGCGCACAGGCGTATTCGTTGACGAGCGTCCCATCAGAACGATCTTCCGGGCGTAATCGCGCTCCGTCACGATGCCGGCTATGCGCCCGTCGTGCGTGGCGATGAGCGCTCCAACCTCCCTGTGAGCCATGATCGATATCGCGTTGCAAACCGAAGCGGATGCCTCGATCGACCATACTGTCCGGGAAGCTTTCGCACGCAGCAATTCTGCAACCGATGCCATATGTCACCTCTGTCAGCTGTCATGAAACGCCCGCCGACGCTTCGGGGCGAGGTTTCAATCTAACTGAACCCATGCCAACACAAAATTCGTATTTTTATTGTTGATACTTCGAGAAAAACGTATCTTTCCGTAAGCGGTGGAGGGTTCGTGAATTTCAAGCATCTCTATTACTTCTGGGTCGCGGCTCGCGCGGGCGGCATCGTGCGCGCGGGCGAGCAGTTGCACATCACGCCGCAAACGCTGAGTGGCCAGATCAAGCTTCTCGAAGAGGCGCTGGATAAGAAGCTGTTCAGGAAAACCGGCCGCACGCTCGAACTGACCGATGCGGGGCGCCTCGCGCTCGACTACGCCGACGAGATATTTTCGTTAGGTTCGGAACTCGAAAGCGCTGTGCGGCGCGAAAGCGAATCCGGTGCGCAAACGCGGTTTCGCGTCGGGATCGCGGATTCGGTCCCCAAGGCGATTGCGTACCGGCTGCTGGAACCCGCGCTGAGCGCCTCGGCGTCGCTGCGCATGATCTGTCACGAAGGCAAACTGCACGCGCTGCTCGCGCAACTGGCCGTGCACCGCCTCGATCTGATCATCGCGGACGCCCCCATTCCCGTCGACGTCAACATCAAGGCGTTCAATCACCGCCTCGGACGTTCGACGCTAAGCTGCTTCGGAACCCAGGCGCTGATTCAAGGCAGCAAAAAACGCTTCCCGATGTCGCTCGACAAGCTGCCTGTGCTACTGCCCGGCACGGAATCCGCCGTGCGGCGCAAGCTGGATCACTGGCTCGCCTCGCACGCCATTTCGCCGCGCATCGTCGGCGAGTTCGACGACGGAGCGATGACCATGGCATTCGGCCGCGAAGGCCGCGGCCTGCTGTTCGCGCCAACCGTGCTCGAAAGCCAGTTGCAGACAGAGCACAACCTGACGATAGTCGGGCAGATCAATTCGATCGTCGAGGAATTTTTCGCAATCTCTATCGAGCGCCACATCAGCCACCCGGCTGTCGCGATGATCATGGACGCGGCGCGTAGCGAACTGTTCAACGTTTAGCGGGGCCGTTTC
>NZ_VZQN01000126.1:0-2419 GCF_014397645.1 Paraburkholderia sp. 31.1 | reverse complement strand
CCGAACGAACTGGCACCACAGGCACTCCAGTTCGATCCGAAGTTCCTTGCAGGCCTGCGCCAGCTCTCGACGGTCGGCGCGCAACTCTACATAAAGGGCGATGCAAACGAGCGCTTCGAGATGATGGCCTTGCCGACGCCGGACGTGACGCGCTCGGAACTGTCGGTGGACGGCAAGCAGATCGTCTACTTTAACCAGCAGGAAAGCTGGACGCCGCTCGCCTGGCCCGGCGACGGCCTGAACGGGCACGCGGGTCTGACGTGGCAGACACTCAACGCGGGCCTGAGGCAGGCGTTCGATTCGACGGGCGACTGGGCATTCCTGCGCCTGCTCGCAAAAGCCGATGTGAAGCAGCTGGACAGTACCCGCTACCAGCTCACGTGGAACGACGCAAATGGCGACCCGTTGCGCTACGTGCTGCGAACCCAGGTTGGAGGCGGTCCGCTCGAACTGCTGAAGCTGCGCGGCTTCCAGATGCCCGAAAGGATTTTTGTTGTCGGCAAGGCTGGTGCCGCACCGATGCTTCCTCCCCTGCCACCGGAATTGCAACCATGACCGCACCCTGGAAGAAAAACCCGACTGAGCACGAGAATCCGTTCCTCAGGTACTACGACGAAGAGATGCGCTACCTGCGCGAGGCAGGCCGCGAGTTTGCGCAGGCGCAGCCTGACGCCGCGCGTCGCATGGGGATGCTCTACGGCGAACCTGAGGGGGCTGTGCGCGCGGTGAACGAAGCCTTTGCATTTCTCTCGGCGCGGCTACGCATGAAGCTCGACGACGGCATGCCGGAAGTGACCGAAGGGATGCTCGACAACCTTTACGAGCATATGGCGCGGGCGATCCCGTCGCTGTCGATCATCGAATGCACGCCGCTGAACCGAACGGGCGCAACTGCGGTGCCGATTCCCGCCGGAGCCGTCGTACGCTCAACGCCCGTCGGTCCCGATAAGGTTCAGTGCGTGTACCGGACGACGCAGCCCGTCGAGCTGTTACCGCTCTCGGCCGAGGATGCCGTCGTCGCCGTACATGCCGACGGGCGTACGGTGATCCGCCTGACGTTTGGTCTCTGGCTCGGGGAGCAGCGCGAGCGCATGGACCTGTCGCGTATCCGCCTGTACCTGCATGGCGACCGGCCCGCTGCGGCTACGCTATACGCGGCGCTGACGCGGCAGGTTGCGTCAATCGGGCTGCGTCTGCCGTCAGTACGGGACGGCGCCTTGCAGCCGCTGGACGGGGTGCATGTCGAGGCGGCAGGCTTCGGCCCGTCGACGCGGCTATGGCCAGTCACAGACGCGAAGCGCGACGGGCAACTGGACCGCGAGCAGACGATGCTGGAGTATTTTGTGTTCCCGCAAAAGTTTCACTTCGTCGACCTGTGCGGGTTCGATGCTGCGGCGCTGCCGGCGGGTGAAGCGCAGATGACCTTCGAGATTGAACTCGATGCCCGGATGCCTGGCGACTATCCCGTCAGCCGCGAGAATTTCCGCCTGTTCTGCACGCCTGTCATCAACCTGTTTGAGGTCGATGCGTTGCCGTTGGAACCTGTCGGCTGGCACGACAGGGAGCACTGCATCCGCGTACAGCCTGGCATCGCCTCTCATGTCGAGCCGTACGATGTACTCGCGGTGATCGCCGCCGAGCCGGAGGACAGCGCACGGCACGACTACCGGGCGTTTACGAGTTTCCGGCATCGTGGTTGGGCGTTGCGTTACGAAAAGCCTGAGCGCTACTTCCATACGTCGACGCGTTTCGGTCCGCTTGGGCGGGAACTCTGGGTCACGCTGGCGGGGCAGCTATGGGCCGGAACGTACCGGCACGCAGAGAACGACGAGGACCGTCCCGATCCGGACCGCTACCTGACGGTACGCGCGCTCGCCAATAACGGGCGTCTCCCGCGCATGGCACTGGCCGAGGCGACGATCACTGAAACCGCATCGGACTTCACCGGGATTGCATCGGTGCGCAACCTCACGGCACCGTCCATGCCGCTCTATCCGCCGCGCTATTACCCGGGCTACGACTGGCGCGTATTGGGGCACTTTACGGCGGGTGGCGCGAACGAACTGAACCGGATCCATATGGAGGGCGCACCGGCGCTGCGTGAGACGCTGGAACTCTACGACTGGACGCCAGACGACGGGGTCTCGCGTCGTATCGACGCGATCAGGGACGTACGTTTCTCCGAGAAGCAGAAGGTGGAGCGGGCATACGTACAACGTATTGCGTGCGCATATGTCGAACTCGATCCGACCGCGTTCGACGGGCCGGGCGATGCTGCGCTATTCGGCGAAGTGCTCAATCACTTTCTGGGGCGCTACGCGAGCCTTCATGTTTCCATGCAACTGGTACTGAGCATCGGTGGCAAGGAGACCGTCTATCCTCGCATCGACTTCGAGGGAGCACCTTTGTGATGAGTGTC
>NZ_VZQN01000125.1:0-2810 GCF_014397645.1 Paraburkholderia sp. 31.1 | reverse complement strand
CGAATCCCACGGACCGGCGCAAGCCCGGCAGCAAACACCCCCCATCGTCGAGGCGCAAGGCATTCCGCTCGTGGGTATCCTGAACGCAACAAACTGACACAACATCACCCAACTTGATGCTCTGAATGAGGTAATTCCGCACGTCAGAGGCGAGCGAGGGCGTCCCCTGCATAAGCCGCAAATTGTTCAGGGCGACCGAGGCTACAGTTCCGAACCTCATCGGCAACGCTTGAGAGAGCGTGGCATCACCCGATGCTTGCAAAAATCGGCTCACCCCACGGCAGTGGTCGGGAAAAACGCGCTGGCCGGTCGAGCGACCGGTTGCATGGCTTCACTCGTTTCGACGCCGGAAGATTCGTTACGAACGCTACGCTCACGTTCATGAGGCCCTCCTGTCTCTTGCTTGTGCCTTGATTTACCGGACGCGTCTCAGGCAAGTCATTTAACTAATTTCGCAACAGCTTCTAGTGAACGGGCGGCACGGGCACCGGTTTTCTGGACGATTCGCCCAGTTTGCCGGGCATCGAAATTAGGACTGGTCTTACGTTATTTTGAGCAATTCATTTTCAGTCACCTTTCCTTGAGTCATCAAAAAAATAGAATGTAATCAAGGCGAAGGAAAGAAGTGGTTGCCCCGATACGCGGCAGAAAATCTGACTTGTTAGATGTTGGCACGCTCCGGGCAGCGCAACTGAACCAACTGTCCCGTTTCTGGCGAGATCTGGCAAGGCAAATGCAGATACACGATCCCAGAATGATTCGCATAACTGATTGATCATCCTTTTAAATTCAAGCGAGAGTGACATCATGAACAAGTCATATAAAAGTGTATGGAATGAAGCGTTGGGAACCTGGATCGCGGCATCCGAGCTTGCGTCCGCACGAGGTAAGGCGAGTCGGTCGGTGGTGCTCAAGGGTATTGCGGCGGTAGCGCTCATCACGGCGGCACAGGCTGGTCACGCGAGTACTATCGGGGTGGGGACAGGCGGTGCGCCAGGAGGATCTGCTAGCTGTGACACCAATAATTCTGCTACGGTCGGCGTTGGACCTAACGGTATCAGCTACGGAGGTACGGCCCTGGTCGACGGTAACGGAAACTGGTCGACGGTGGCCGGCTGCGGGGCTAATGCCAACAATGTCACGGGCGCCACGGTGTACGGGGCCAATACGACCGTGACTGGTGACTATGGTACGGCTGTGGGTCTGGGCAGCATCGCCGGGAACCTGGCGACTGCCGTAGGCGTCCAGGCGCAGGCGTCCGGCACAAGCAGCAGTTCGCTTGGCTTCAACGCTGTTGCGGCAGGGAGCGACTCCGTTGCATTGGGCGTGAACGCCAGTGCAAGCGCAGATAACTCGGTGGCGCTGGGCGCGGGTTCGACCACGACAGCTGACCTGAGTGCCGCGGCCTATAACCCGGCAGGTTCGCGAGCGCTGGTAGGGGTGGCGAAGGGCGAAGTGTCGGTGGGTTCGGCAGGCAATCAACGTCGCGTGACGAACGTTGCCGCCGGTTCGGCGTCCACGGATGCGGTGAACGTCAGCCAGTTGAAAAACGAAGCGGGGAAATCGAACAACATTGGCACGAGTGCAGCGGCAGCGATAGGTGGTGGGGCAACCTATGATGCATTGACAGGCTCGATCAGCCAGCCGAACTATAGCGTCGGCGGCGTGACGGTCAACAACGTGGGTGACGCGGTGAGCAACCTCGATGACCGGGTGACGGACAATACGAAGGACATCGCAACGAACGCGACTGGCATTGCAGACGTCCAGAACCAGATCAGCAGCGGCTCGATCGGTCTGGTGCAGCAGGACGCGACCACGCGTGAAATCACGGTCGGCAGGAATACGGACGGCACGGTGATGAACGTGGCGGGCACGGCGGGCAACCGCACGGTAACGGGTGTGGCAGCGGGCACGGTGAACGCCTCGAGCGTGGACGCGATCAACGGCGGCCAGCTGTATGCGAATGCGGGCAGCGTGTCCAAAGCGCTGGGTGGTGGTTCGACGGTGAACGCCGACGGCTCGATCAGCCAGCCGAACTATAGCGTCGGCGGCGTGACGGTTCACAGCGTCGGTGAAGTGGCCAGCAACCTCGATGACCGGGTGACGGACAACACGAAGGACATCGCAACGAACGCGACTGGCATTGCAGACGTCCAGAACCAGATCAGCAGCGGCTCGGTCGGTCTGGTGCAGCAGGACGCGACCACGCGTGAAATCACGGTCGGCAGGAATACGGACGGCACGGTGATGAATGTGGCGGGCACGGCGGGCAACCGCACGGTAACGGGTGTGGCAGCGGGCACGGTGAACGCCTCGAGCGTGGACGCGATCAACGGCGGCCAGCTGTATGCGAATGCGGACAGCGTGTCCAAAGCGCTGGGCGGTGGTTCGATGGTGAACGCCGACGGCTCGATCAGCCAGCCGAACTATAGCGTTGGCGGCACGACAGTCCACAGCGTCGGTGAGGCGGTCAGCAACCTTGATGACCGGGTGACGGACAACACGAAGGACATCACGAATCTCCAGGGCAAGCTCGGCGATGTCGGGACCCAACTGTCGGGCGCGGTGCAGTACGACCACAACGCAGATGGTTCGATGAACTTCGGTTCAGTCACGCTGGGCGGGAGCCTGAGCGCAGGGCCTGTAGTCCTGTCGAATGTGGCGAACGGTGTGAACCAGTACGACGCGGTGAACTACGGCCAGCTGTCGACGTTGCAGAACCAGGTGACGGATATCCGCGGCCAGGTGTCGAGCCTCAACGCCCAGATGTCGGACCTTCCGTCCTCAACGACCCTGGGCAGCAGCGA
>NZ_VZQN01000124.1:0-3039 GCF_014397645.1 Paraburkholderia sp. 31.1 | reverse complement strand
GAGAAGAGGGGCTCGTTTGCGAGCCAAATTCACCGAAATGAGCGTCGATTCGATTCGTTATCCAGAAAATTTGACGCGTCTTGATCTGCAAGCCGATCCGACAGTTCATTAATCAGCGTTTCCCTAGCTGCATCAACGAGATGCGAAGTTGAAGGAGCGGTCGATGAGTACGATAAAGAGCTCTTTACGTCTGCTGGTCGAAAAATGGCTTGGGCCGACTGCGGCCATGTCGGCCCGGGTGACCCGGTTCGGCCGCATGAACTCAAATCAGCGGCGCTATGTATGTGTGGAGGCATTGCGGCCAGCAGGCACATTGGCAATCTATTTCTTCCTCCACGATGACGGTGTGTGGTGCGTGTTTCCACCTGCGGTCGAACGTCCTGCGATGAGCGTTCATGATTTGCAGCGGGATTGCGGCTCGCTGCTTGTTTAGCGAATTTATAACTCATGACATTAGCAATCTATTGCTGCGCAAAGATGCAAGACCCCAAACCGTTCACTCCGCATAGTGGACGTGCATTTTGGGGAACGCGAGTAATCCGTTGCGACAGCAGAAATGCCGATGGTTTGCATCGCGACCACATCCGGTCTTGCGAAATGAGCTCCGGCATGCTCCACGAGGTCGCTAAATATTGGGGCCGTCGACTCGCTGGATCGAGCGCGGTGATTGTCAACGGTTCACAGCAACGAGTCGAACGTCCGGAGTTGGCCGCACGCGGTCCAATGATGCCCCCAGGGGAAAGCGGTAACATTGAAAGAGACCGGACGGCCTCGGCACGGGGACAGCCTGTTGTCGCCCCTCAATGGATTCGGACCCGCCACATCGCGCTCAAGGCGGCACGGACCCTGCTACAACTTTCGGAACAGTGAGCGGGAGAGTTCAATGAATGCTAACCACACAAGCGCTGACCTCCTCAGGTTGGCTGAAGTTCTCAGAGAAGTGGGATTCGAAGTCGTCGAACCGAGCGACTGGGCAAATGTTTCGCCGCGCTGGTGGAACGGCGCGCTTTGCCCGCGGCCATTGCTCCTGGCGCGCTGCGATACCACCGAGAAGGTGAGTCGTGCATTGCGCGTAACCAACGACGCTCACGTCCCAATATCTATCTACAACGGCGGGCAGGACTGGGCCGGTCGCTCACTCCGCGAAGGCACCGTCATCCTCGACATATCAAGGATGGCGAAACTCGCGATCGACGCCGATAGTCGCGAGGTCATGATCGGCGGCGGTGTCACGGCAGCCCAACTCAATCAGGCTGCGGGCGAGCATGGCCTCGCGGCAGTGATCGGCAATGACGGCGCGGTCAGCATGACCGGCCTCGTCCTCGGTGGGGGGTACGGCCCGCTCATGACACGCTTTGGCCTGGCCTGCGACAGCCTTCTGTCCGCGGAGGTCGTGCTGCCTGACGGGAGGATTGTCGTCTGCGACGCGGAGCGCAACGCCGATCTGTTCTGGGCCTTGCGAGGCGGCGGTGGGAACTTCGGCGTCGTCACCGCCATGCGGCTGCGCCTGTACGATCCCGGAACGGTGCTCAGTGGCACGATAGTCTTCCCTTTGGCAGACGCGCGCGCGGTGTTGGCTCGCTTTGCGGACGTGGCAAGTCAGGCACCCGCCAATCTGTTCGCCTCTGCCGTCCTGTCGCCTGTACCTGATGGCAAACCGGTCGTCGTGTTTTCCATGGTCTGGTCAGGCGAGGTGGCAACCGGCGAGGCAATTCTGGCCAGGGTCGGGTCCGTGGGAACTCCGCTTCTCGTCAAGGCCGTTCCGATGCCGGCGTCAAGCCTCTTGTCTCTCACCGACGGGAAGCTCGCGCAAGGCCGCGGTTACGAGGTCGCGACCAGATGGTTCGACGCGCTCGGCCCGGCCACAATCGACGCTCTTGTCTCTGCGTTCGAGGCCCGTACCTCGCCGCTCACGTCAATCATCATTCACCACTGCCACGGAGCAGCAACCGACGTCGCTCCCGAGGATACCGCGTTTGGGATGCGCAAGCCTCACTTTACGGCCTTGATCTATGCGACCTGGACGCCTGAGAGGGATGACGCTGAACCCCATCGGGCGTGGGCACATAGGCTCAACGCGGCGCTTGGCCCGACAGCACTCCCGGGCGGGTACGCCAACCTGCTAGCCGACACGTCCGCAGAACAAATCGCGCGCGCCTATGGACCTAACGCCGCGCGTCTAGCGAGCGTTAAAGAGCAATTCAACCCTTCAGGCGTTCTTAAGGCCATTCCACTCCCGTGATGCGAACACAAGACCGGCAGGAAGATATCACGCAACACCTATTGTAAGGCCACACTATGTTCGAGACGGAACTCTTCGCCGGCTGGGGCGACATGGATTTCAACTCACATATGCGCAACACCGCCTATCTCGACAAGTCGGTCGATGCGCGGATGCTGTACTTCGCGAAACAGGGTTTTTCGATGTCGGAGTTCATGAAGCTCCGTATCGGACCGGTGGTGATGAAGGACGAGATCGAATATTTTCGCGAGATCCATCTGCTTGATCGGATAACAGTAGGCTTTGCGCTCGCTGGCCTGTCTGCCGATGGAAGCCGTACGCTGTTGTGCAACGAGTTTCTTCGCGAAGGCAAACTGGTGGCCCGCGTGACCTCAGCGGTTGGTTGGCTCGATCTGGAAAAGCGCAAGCTGACGTGTCCACCTCCCGCCCTGCTCGATGCGATGCATGCATTGGACAAGACCGAGGATTTTGTCGAATTGCCGAGCAGCGTAAACCGAGCGCAATCGAGTTGAGCCCTCGGCTCCGGTTCCGTCGGAGTTAAGTCCTGGTCCGGTCAGGCAACGCGCGCCTTTGGAAGACCAATGACCGTTTGAAGAGGCGGATTCAACCGGTGGATGCAACACACTGAAGACTGCGCAAGCAGTGGGAGTGTTGCAGATGAAACAGCGACGCCGGATTTACTACAGCGAGAAGCAGAAAGCGCTGATGTGGGAACGTTGGCGGAAGGGAGAGTCTCTCCAGAAGATCGCCCAGCTTTTTGACCGGAACCACTCGTCTGTACAGGGGATTCTGGCTGA
>NZ_VZQN01000123.1:0-3104 GCF_014397645.1 Paraburkholderia sp. 31.1 | reverse complement strand
GAACCCTGCAGATGCAGACTTGCAATGGTCAGGCGCTCTTCAGGCTGAAGTTGCTGGTACTGAGTTCTTTCGTGCATCGCAACACCTTATACGAAACAGGTGTTGCACTTCAGATTTGAGGCCGCCAAGTCTTTCCCTTCTTCGGCAGTTTTACAACTTGCGATGTAGTGTGAAGATCAAAGGAAATCGAAATGTCGAATAACAAAGAGGCCGGAACTGTTCAGGCGCTACTCGCGTTCGTCAATCTCCAAAAGAATGAAGAGCGCGAATTTATAGTAACAATGAACCTCCTGCTTCGAGCCTCTCCAAAAGGACGGCGGGAAATCATTGCTCAACTTCAGGGGAAAACCTTGGTGAACTCTGATGTTCCCGGAAGGCTATAGGCATTGTCGTCGCTGGCCCGGCGCGGCGAATACAACGGTTTGATAGCCGGCCTGCGCAGCACTGGCGTGGCGCCGTGCGGCACACCAGATGCGCTGCATGTTCGCCATGCGTTGCTGCTGTACAGCTCCCAGCCTACGATCTCGCGGCTCTAAAGCCTTACCGTTGGCGGCAGAAACGTCATGTCCCAGCACTAGACCTACCGCGGTGCCCTCGCGACGTGTGTGGCGGACGGTCCCGCGAAAACGTTTTGGTGCGGCCACGGCGTGTCGTCTTGCCGTGCTCGCGCAGTACACGCATGCATAGGTCGATTCGCTGGCGAAGTACACGCCTTCGTAAGCCAGCATCTGCATGATGCCCCGCCGGCGGGATATCGGCGAAGTGCGGCTCGTTGGCTACGCAGAGCACGTTTGTATGCTCGTCGGGATTCAGGGTGTGCGCGGACTAGAGGTCTGGAGTCGCCATTGACGAGCCCCAACATCAAATCCGGCGACCTCGTAGGCCAAGCTCAACCCTGAGTAAGCCCAATCGGCTGATTCGGTTTTCGGCCCAGCCGCATGCGACGCTCCCGTTCACGCGTCGGGCGCGCGCCCGACGCAGCGAAAGCATTGTCTGTTCCGCTTATGTCTTGATCGGTAAAAAGCGCATGTGCAGTCGATTTACCGCCTCGCAGATTGTTCCGGCTTCGGCCGCATCGGTCTTGTCGCTCCTCACGCATGGCAGAGCGAACTGCGGAGCTATCAGGCACGCCGGGTGGGCTACTCACTTAGATGGCCCTGCTGCGGGGAAGGTGGGCGCCATAAATCGTACTGGACCTATAGTCACCATCCCAAAAAATATAGACTGAAATCAGTTACAGAGGTCAGGGCAAGACGATCTGACTCTCTCCAGATTCAACCGTATTGAGCGATCACTAACTTCCCACATTGCGGCGCGCGTGAACATCGCGATTTTCTTGCGAAAGGTTTGCCGGGTCGGAAGACGACAATGATCGCCATACGATAAGCAATCCTACGTTATACAGATTAGCGCACTCCTTAAGGAATACATCATGAACAAGTCATATGTCAGCGTTTGGAATGAATCCCTTGGTTCGTGGGTGGCGGCATCGGAGCATACGAGAGCGCGCAGCAAGCGTAGCAAGTCGCGAGTTGTGGCTGACAGCATCGTTGCGGCCTTGGGCGTGATTGTCGGATGCAGTGGGGTCGCTGAGGCGGATGTGACGAACCCTATCGGCACCTACGGCAACTTCGTGGTAGTAACATCACTACCGTGAGTAAAGCAGCCTCGGCGACTACTGGGTCAATCGCGATCGGAGCTGGTGCGCTCGCTTCGGGTGAAACTGGTTATGACGGTAGTTCGGCAGTTGCCATCGGCGAGGGGGCGACCGCGAGCGGAGGTGCGTCGATTGCATTTGGAGAGGTCGCCATCGTCACCGGCAGCAAATCGGCTGCGTTTGGCTCCGCTTCCACCGTGACTGCCAAAAATTCTGTGGCGCTAGGCCCCTTCAGCACGGTTACCGCTAGCAATAGCGTCGCCTTGGGCTCGTATTCGGTGGCCAACCGGGAAACACGGCTTCAGTAGGTACGGCCACCAGCCAGCGCCAGATCGTGAACGTTGCCGCAGGTACCCAGAGTAGCGACGCAGTCAACCTGAGCCCGCTCGGTAGTGTGGTGGGCGCTTTGGGCGGTGGCGTGGTGATCAACAAAAACGGCACGATTACAGCGCCAAGCTACAGCGTGGGCGGCACGACGGTCGACAACGTGGGCGATGCGCTCAGTAACATCGACGACCGTACGACGCAGAACACCGCGGACTTCGCAGGCAACACGTCAGCAATTGGCGGTCTGGACACCCGCGTGGGTGCAACCGAAGACAGCATCGCGAAGAACACGTCGGATATTGCAATGAATGTCTCGACGATCAGCAACATCGATGGTCGCGTATCGAGCGTCGAAGGCTCGGTGACGAACCTGACGCAGCAGCTGAGCTCGGGTGAAGTAGGCCTGGTGAAGCAGGATGCGGGTACGCAGGCGATCACGGTGGCATCGGAGACGGGCGGCAAGTCGATGGACATCATGGGCACGGAAGGTGCGCGTACGTTGAGCGGTGTGAAGGACGGCAAGCTGGCAGACGGTAGCACGGAAGCCGGTGAACGGCTCGCAACTGGCAGCTACTAACGACCGTGTGTCGACGGCTGAAGGCAAGATTGCGCAGAACATGACGGCGATTGGTGGTCTGGACACTCGTGTCGGTACGGCTGAAAGCAACATTGCGCAGGACACTGCGGATGTCGCAAACAACACGTCAGCAATTGGCGGTCTGGACACCCGCGTCGGCGCAACCGAAGACAGCATCGCGAAGCACACGTCGGATATTGCATCGAACGCTTCGACGATCAGCAACATCGATAGTCGCGTATCGAGCGTCGAAGGCTCGGTGACGAACCTGACGCAACAGCTTAGCTCGAGTGCAGTTGGCCTGGTGAAGCAGGATACGGGAACGCAGGCGATCACGGTGGCGTCGGAGACCGGTGGCAAGTCGGTGGACATCACGGGCACGGAAGGTGCGCGTACGCTGAGCGGTGTGAAGGAAGGTCCTCTATTCCGTTGCGCTCGAGCGACGTTGTCAGTTGCTGAGGTCGTCGCGAAGATGGCGCGAAGAAGAAATCAAAATCGCGGCTTCACGATCACCATTTGTCCGCTGACGTCATCGGTGCGCGA
>NZ_VZQN01000122.1:0-3135 GCF_014397645.1 Paraburkholderia sp. 31.1 | reverse complement strand
GGCCGTCACGCGCCTGCGCTGTGGCGCCGCGGCATCGCGCCCGTGGAAAACGCGATAGGTGTCGCCCTTCTGCGCGGGCGCCGCAACGTCGAGCCGGGAGGCAAAAATACGTGCAATCTGTTCCCGTATCTCGACAGGCACGTCGGCCCGCACCAGAGTATCGCGCAAGTTGCCTTCGATCCGCCCAGCGTATGACCCGATTTCGGCCTCCGGCGCGACAAGCGGCACAGCGCCAGATAGCGGACTATTTTGAGCCTCGCCAACGAACCCGCTGAACTTGCCGGCAATATCGGCCGAACCTTCGGACATCTGCCGAGGTCGCTCGACGGGTTGCGCAGCCGGCACGGTCACCCCAAGGCCGGACCAGGTCGCGCTGGATGCCTTCACGCGATTGAATATTTCTGGTGCTGCAGTCGAAACTGATAGGCCGAGAATCGCGACCATGCCACACAGCACTCCTGCACCCGCGATGGAACTCGCTGGAGATTTACATCTGGAACGCATAGAATTGCCCACTGCGATGGCAATGGCTTGCGCCTTGGGGAAGGTGTTACCTAGAAAGTGGAACGACATCATGTCAAAACCTCGCAGTCAAAATAGAGGGCTGCAGGCGTAAATGACAGTGCTTGAAACGCGCGGCAGCGGGCGGAAACGGGATAGAGCGAAAATCCAACAGTCTGGGTACCCTTCCGCGCTACACAATCCGGTCAGAAACCGTTGGAAAGGGTCCCTTCGCTATCTACATGCGAGTCCTAAAAGGGTTAATGCGATAGAGATAGAGTAAGGCGACGCCCCATTTCGCCCTATGTGACCAATCCGAAAAAACTCTGTCCCCATAAGTATCGACCTGCGGCAGCGAGTCGCATCGCCCCCGCGCACGGCACAATCACGAAGCTCGACGACCTCAGACGAGCGCCAGAGGTTCATGGAGATTCGACTCTTCGCCCGCCCAATTTGCTTTGACCGGAGGCATGCAATTTCGGACTTGTAAAGCGGCGCGCCTTATACCTCCTCGCTTTTATCGGTTGTTCTTCTCGGGATCGCCGGCGCAAGCTAGTGCATCCAACTTGCTGGGCTGATCCCCGCGCGATTCATGACGCCGACGGGTTTGCAAGCAGGCCAATTTCGACTCATGGGAAAAAATTGGGCATCTTCGGTGACATCGTGAACAAGCTGTTCCACGAGGCAAATCCCGACGCGAGGACGCCGACAGTTGAGCCTGCTCCTGATCCGGCACAGAAGCGTTGAATATCGCAAACTGCTGACGCAGGATCTGAGGTATTCCGGACACTTGAATGACTCGGCGAGCGTGAACATCTGGCTGCATAGCGAGGTGACGGCGACGCTGTCGCAAAGGGTGGCAAGTTTCCGCCCGATCTGGGCGGTTAAGCCACGCGTTGACAGAAAGTCCAATACGGGCCTCTTCTAATTCGCCAGAGCCCCAAAATTCATACGTGTCATATTGGCTGAATGCCGTGAATCGTGAAAACTGATTCGGAAAGGCGCACGGGCATGCACGGATCACATCTGCCATCCCTCGCGGCTAACTCGGCGATGGCGCTTGCATTGACAGACCGCGACGAATACAGCTCATCGGCATAGACATGCCAGAGACGACCGCTCTCGCTTTTTGCGATGACAAGTTCTACCGTTAGAAGCTGTTTCGAAATTAGTTAAACATCGGCTTGAGACACGCTCAACACATCAAAGCGCAAGCGAGAGAAAGGAAATCTTCATGGGATATGGGCGCATCGTTCGTAGCGAATCTTCAGGCGTCAAAACGAGCGAAGCCACGCAATCGATCGTTCGACTGGCCAATGCGTTTCGCCGAGACCACTGCCGTGTGGCGAACCGATTTTTGCGAGCGCCGGCGTGACGCCATGTTTTTACAGGCGCTGTCGATGATTCTCAGAACTGTAGCCCCGGTCGCGCTGAACAATTTACGGTTTATGCAGTGGACCTCCCCACTTGCCACGAATGCGCGCATGGGATCTATTGGAACGAAGAAACGGGTTTGCACAGCAACCGTGTGAACGGTACTAGTTTTGCCCCGCAAGGCGAGACGCTGGTGCGTGCGGCCGAAAAGCCCTTCAAGGTGCAACATGATTTCGGCGATCTCCAACCGCGGCGAGTTGAACTTCATGATCTTCGAAGGAATGCTCATGAATGCCACCTTCATCGAACTCACGAAGCGGTTTCTCAAACAGCTCACGCGCAAGATCTACTAGATGGTCGACGGCCATCCGGGCCGCATCGGTCTGCTGCTATCAAGATGTTTGCCGCCGACCAAGCAACGCGTCTGCGGTTGATCCGGCTGGCGAGCTATTTTCAGGAGCCTAATCCCAGACGAGACGCCCAACCAGGGACGTCAAGACTAACGCGCTCGGCAAGATCTAACCGACCATCAAGACGGGAATGAGCCGGGATCTGCGGTGGCATCTGCATCGTCCACAAAAGGAACTCCCGTGATTCGCAACCCTACTGCAGTAAAAGCATGTCGATATAGCACCCGATCGACTACGAATTAGTTAATGATTTCATCAGTGCCCTTGTAATTTTCATTATTAATTTACCCATACTTATCACGAAAATGCGATTTTTTTCGGGGCCTTTTTACGAAGAGGCATCGATGATGCGGGCAGTCCATTAGAGAACTCGCGCTGAACGACAACTTGACAATACTTTTGAGGATTCTATGAGAATTGCTGTCCTAGACGACGATCAGGCACAAACCGACTTTTGCTCTCAGACGTTATCGCCGGCAGGGCATATCTGCCACGCGTTTTCCTCTGGCCGGGAACTGGCACGGCAACTGAGACGGCAGACCTTTGATCTACTCATACTCGACTGGAACGTGCCAGACATGTCGGGCAAAGAGATCTTGTGCTGGGTTCGAGGTAGGCTCTCTGAACGACTTCCTGTTCTGTTCATGACGAGCCGCAGCAGTGAAGCGGATATCGCGTCAATACTTAATCACGGAGCCGACGATTACGTCGTCAAGCCGGTCCCTGGAAGTGTCCTGCTCGCGCGCGTCAGTTCGCTGTTGCGACGCACCTATCAGCTCAGTGCTGCTGGGCGCGAAGTCTATGGAGATTACGACTTCGATCTGATTGCGAAGCAGGCGCTGCTTAAGGG
>NZ_VZQN01000121.1:0-3232 GCF_014397645.1 Paraburkholderia sp. 31.1 | reverse complement strand
CCTTCAGCTTCGGCTCGCCGGACGCGACGCCCACCATGTCGCCGCGCACCGAGACGATGCCGATCGCAAGCAGGGCGACGACCAGGGCCGCAACGGGCAGCCCCCAGATCGCGAGACGGCCCGGGGGTGCCGGTTCCTCCGTTGTGGTTGCTGACTCAAGCGGTTGCAGGGAAAGCCTGGGGTCTGTCATCGGTAATCCGGTTGTTATCGGTTGTTGCGGGCGTGACGCGCAGGACTGCGGACTGCAGGCCGTCAATGATGAGTTGCGGGCCATCGGCAGTCCAGGCCTCGACGGCTGCGGCAACGGACAGCCAGCCGTTCGCGTCGCCCATGTCGCCCACCATGCGGTCGGGCCGATGCTGCGCGTCGTCCTTCGCAATCGCATCCATATGGGCAGCACTGAGCGCCTTGTCGCCGCCGTCGGCGGGCCGGGTGATCCAGGCACGCACGAGCGAGGTGTAAGCAGCGTTGCCCCATACGGCCGCATTGGCGAAGCCGTATTTGGCTTCGCCCGGAAGACCCTGAACGGGCCGGTGCAGCAATGCGGCCACCCTGACCTCCTCGGGCAGATGGAAGTAGCCCGGCGCGAGCAGCACGGCGACACATCCCTCCGTGCTGCCTTCGGGTGGCCCGTCCTCATGCCACGCCGTTGCCACGACGAGTAGCGGGCGGCGCTCCTTGGCATCGAGCCATGCGTCGGCGACCATCAACCCGTCCGTCGCCGGTGCCGCCTGGACCACCAGCGGCGGCAGGCCCGCGATGCGCAGGGCATCGATGACCCGCGCGACATCCGCCTTCTCCTTGCCCGGCGCGGCCAGCACGCGGACCTGCGGCCACCAGACCCGCTCATAGCACGTGAGCGCTCGCAGGCTCGTCGCCAGAGACTCAAGCGACTTGGCCATCTTGAGCGCGAGCAGCGAAACCTGTTTCGCTGGACCGAGAGCAGCGATCGCTTGGTCGTCAGTAAGCCGATCGACGACAACCGGTTCGTCGACCAGCCAGTCGGCCTCCTCGAAGCGGGCATGCTCGATGGGCTTCGAGCCGGCGCGCGGCACCTGCGAAGCGGGCAGACGTTGTTTGGCGGCTATCACGCCGGCCAGCGTCTGTTCGGGATCTCCATCAAGCGGCAGGCAATAGCCAACGCCGAGCACTTGGAGTGGCTTCTGCGCGATGCGCAGCCGATCCGCCAGCCACCGGCTACGATGATGGTTGCGCCAGCGCGCGCGGTACCAGAGCGCCTCGAAGCCAGCGCGCTCAATGGCAAACAGGAACACGAACGCACCGTTAGGAAAGCCAACGAAACAGAGCCAGAACCATGCGCCGCGCGCCGCTTCTCCCTTCGGCCAAAGCAGCATCGCAATGGCAACGCCGAATACATTGCAGGCGAGCCAGATGCAGAACCACCACGGCCAGAACCTGGGGCGGCGCGGATAGGCGCTCGGGCGTCCGGCTGGAGAAAGATCGACCGGCATTACGCGATGTTGAAGTTCATCAGCGACGAGAGCAGCCTGCAGCCGCATGCGCAGCGATAGTGATGGAAAGCGACGGCCTTGCCGTCACGGTCGGGAAACTTGGCGTAGCCCTCGTCAATTGTAGTCGGACCGTGTTGTTCGCAGATGGCCTCGTCACCCTTGCGGGCGAGCGGTCGCCCCATGACCTCGAACCAGGGCGAACCACCGGTCACTTCGCCGCCGTGTTCGAGTTTGTCGCCTTTACGGACAGGAGATTGCATTTTTAGGAAATTAATTTTTTGAACATCGCTGAGTCTTGAATTGCGGAATATACGCCGCATCGAATGACTGAGCCTTTTTTTTCTTGAGGTTTATCACATCAACCCCGAATTGATTCTCAACAACGATAAAATTTTGATCAACACTGAAGGCAGCATCGTATACTCCACCACCATACACCTCTCTTTCAATGAGTTGCATTTTTGGCCTTACCAAAAATATAGATAGATGTGTGACTTGCGGATAATTCGCATCAATTTTTGTAGGCAACCCAAATACAACCAACATCGAACCATCGAGGCTAAAAACTCCCCCACGAATAGCGTGATCGATTTTCGCCAACCCGATATTTCGCCCATCATGTTTTATTGTTACGTGGCCGCGGACATCGTCCATTGCCAAATAATTTCCATCGCAGGAACTGACAACAGCTGCGCACGCATTACCAAGAAAAATTATCAAGAAAAATAAAAACAAATATTTTTTCACGGCTGATCCCCCAATACTCGATATGAATTTTGCGTCTCGCGCCAACGCAAGGGCGGACTTTTTACATCGTACGGCCAGAACCTGGGGCGGCGCGGATAGGCGCTCGGGCGTCCGGCTGGAGAAAGATCGACTGGCATTACGCGATATTGACGTTCTGCAGCGACGAGATCAGCCGGCAACCGCACGCGCAGTGGTAATGATGGAAGGCGACCTCCTTGCCATCGCGGTCGGGAAACCGCGCGTAACCTTCGTCTATGACGGTCGGGCCGTGCTGGTTGCATATAGCCGTGTCACCCTTTCGGGCGAGCGGGCGGCCCATGAACTCAGTCCACGGCGAGCCGCCTGTGACTTCACCGCCGTTCTCAAGATTGTCACCTTTTCGGATAGGGGATTTCATTTCGATTGACCATAAATTGATTGTGGCAGTCATCACCGGCTGCTGAACAATCACTTAATCCAATTGAACAACCTGCTGCAGGCTTTGTTGTCGATTACAATCGTCTTTCCTGTTTTAATTTCAATCACGTCAATATCAGGATCTGATCCGCACTGACGCCGGTCTACTGATATATATTTTCCATCAAGTGATATGACTGGATCCATATCCGAAGATGCCTCTTCTTCCAACTTAGACTTTCTCACAGTGGTTCTATAGAATCCCGGTTTTTCAACAAAATTCCTGTCGCTCCCGATTTTTCCAACAACCGCTAAAAAACTCAAAGGTGAAACGCTAACTGGGACCATTGATGCGTAAATACCCGCCTTGATATTTATGTCCGATAGAAACCCCACGTGCGGGGCTGCGCGCCTCACGTGAACAGGCGTGTCAGTCTTGCAATGACTTAACTCGCCTATGGGGACGTAGCCGGTACCCGAGACGATAACTGGGCAGTCTCAAGAGTCAAGTGCAACGTTTAGCTAATCCAGCCTTCTCTAACTCTTTAGCCATTGCTTCCTCGGGGGAGTCCCAGCCGAGCGTCTGGCGAGGCCGCCCGTTAAGCAATTTGGCGATG
>NZ_VZQN01000120.1:0-3410 GCF_014397645.1 Paraburkholderia sp. 31.1 | reverse complement strand
CGGGTATTCAGCGGAGTCCATTTTTCTGCGGAGTGGGCACGACCTCATGGCAGTTCAGGAAGATATATCAATGAGATAGCGTCGCCGGCTTGTTGCCGGACTGCGCATAACAATTGGTGTTCTGCTTCTGCTTGTCCATCACCGACACAGCGAAGGAGGACATCATGTGGACGAGCTACTTTCCAAACCCCGGCACGTCGAATTTTATCCATCAGACGCCTGCCGAACCTTATCTGGATGGCTTCGTTGCAGCATTGATTGGCACGGGCTATAGGCCGGGCACAATTCAACGATATCTACGTTCGGCGGCGCACTTGAGCTACTGGCAACGGGGGCGTGGGCGATCATTGGCCGATCTTGAGAAGGCCGACATCGACGAGTTTAAGGAACACTTGTGTGCCTGTAAGTGCGAACGGTTCAAGCGTGTAAACGACTATGATCTGCGCGGAGCACGCGCATTTTTGCGACATCTCCATGGGGCGAGCGTCATCCCCGCAGTGGAGCAAGTCGTGACTCGATCGACGATGCCACCGCTGTTCTTGCAGTTTTGCGAATGGATGCGTCGGCATCACGGAATGCGGGACACGACTCTCGAGACTTATCGGCGGACTATTGTTGATGTTTTGCAAACACTCGGCAGCAATCCCCGGGATTTTTCGATTGCCGACCTGCGCGCCTTCGTTCTCGATCGGGCGAGCCGGCACGGAAGGTCGCAAGCCAGAGTGGTGATCACAGCGCTACGCGCGTTTATCCGCTTTCTCATCGCCCAGGGTCAGTGCCAGGTTGGCCTGGACGTTGCAATTCCAACCATTGGTGGTTGGCGCCTTTCGGCGCTCCCACGTTACCTGCCTGCAGCGGATGTCGAACGCGTGTTAGGCGCGTGCGACCCGGCAACCGTCACCGGAGCCCGCGACCGCGCCATCCTTCTGCTATTGGCGCGCCTGGGGCTGCGTGCGAGCGATATCTATGCCCTGCGTCTGGGAGACATCGATTGGGCGGAGGCGACTGTCCAGGTCCTGGGGAAGTCGCGCCGTATGGTTCAACTACCGCTACCTCAGCAGGTCGGGGATGCAATCGCCCATTACCTGGCAACGGCGCGCCCAGTGGTGAAATCGGATTGCCTGTTTCTGCGGGTAGCCGCGCCGGTAGGTCCCTTTGTAAAGAACAGCTCGGCCGTCTCCGATATTGTTGAACGCGCTATCCACCGCGCCGGTGTCTGCGCTCCGACCCATGGGGCACATCTGCTGCGCCATTCTGCAGCCACAGCACTGTTGGCTGATGGAGCTTCTCTGGAAAGCATCGCCGTCCTGTTGCGCCACCGTTCTCTCGATACCACGGCCCATTACGCGAAGGTCGACGTGAAGTTGCTACGCGAGCTGGCGCAACCGTGGCCGGAGGTTTCGCCATGCTAACCCCAGCCATCGACGCCTATCTGGCCATACGGCGCTCGGCAGGCTTCGGATTGCGGGTCACCGAAGGCTTCCTGCGCAACTACGCTCGCTTCGCCACCGCACGCGGCGAGACTCACGTACGCGAACAGACTGCGCTTGAATGGGCTGCTTTGGCTCCGTCGGCCTCTCAACGCGCTCGCCGTCTCGAGGCGATAAGAATTTTTGCTCGCCACGCACAGGCCGAGGACACGCAGCAAGAAGTCCCACGCCAGAACGTATTTCCGCGTCAGCGATTACTGTATCGCCCTTTCATCTTCACGGAAGTCCAAATCCGTCAGCTTTTGGAGCAAGCTGCACGCTTGCCACCCTCCGACTCCTCGCGGCCGTGGACCTATTGCACGCTATTTTCCTTGCTGGCGGTGACGGGGCTGCGGATTTCGGAGGCGCTGGCGCTGCGCTTCGAGGATATCACCGCCGACGGGCTGGTGATACGTACAACCAAATTCCACAAGAGCCGTCTGGTACCGCTTCATCCGAGCGCGCAGGCAGGGCTGGAGCGCTATCTGGAGCGCCGCCGACAACTCGGCGGAGGGGACGACCACGTCTTCATCTCGATGCGCCGGCGTGGCCTTTGCTATTCAGCCGTGCAGGAAACATTTCGGACTCTGGTGCGTGAGATAGGACTGCAGCCGGATCCCGGCCGACCTGACCCGCGACCTCGAATCCATGACCTTCGACACAGTTGGACCGTTAGAGCACTGGAGAACTGCCCGCCTGGTTACGACTACGTCCGCCAGCATGTACTCGCGGTGTCTACCTATCTCGGCCATGGGAAACTCGCCGGCACTTTTGTCTATCTGCATACCACTCCACAGTTGCTCAGCGACATCGCAAATCAGTGTGAGGACTTCTTCACAGGAGCCACCTCATGACGCCACTTGCCACCCATGTCAGCGTCTTCCTGCGCGAGCGTCTTCCCTTGGAGCGTCGGGCCAGCGAGCGTACCTGCGATACTTACGCATTGGCCTTGCGCCTGTTCTTCGAGTTCGCCGCCAGGCAACTGAAGGTCAGACCTTCGGCGCTGGGATTGGAACAGCTTGATGCACCGCTGGTCCTCGATTTCCTAACCCATCTGGAAACCGAGCGTGCCAACAGTCCCGCTACTCGCAATGTTCGCCTGGCTGCTATTCGCACTTTTATGCGATTCATCGAGTACCGAGAACCGTCAGCCTTCGAGCAGATCCGACGCATTCGAGCGATCCCCATGAAACGTGCCGACACGCGCCTGGTCGATTATCTCAACCGCGACGAAATGCAAGCCTTGCTCGATGCGCCGTCGCCGAACACCCGTGACGGTATTCGTGATCGCGCCATGCTGTACGTCGCCTACTCAGCGGGGTTACGCGTCTCCGAGTTAGTTGGTTTGCGTCTGGAGAACTTGGATTTTAATCCTCGGCTCAGCATTCACGTTATCGGCAAAGGCCGGCGCGAACGCGCCTTGCCCTTGTGGCGAGAAACGGCGACCGCGTTGCGCGCCTGGTTGGCGCTGCGGCCTACGGGTCAAGCGACGGAGGTCTTTCTCAATGCACGCGGAGCCGCGATGACTCGCTCCGGGTTCGAGTACATCCTGGACAAACATGTCCAAACGGCGGCACAGCGTTGTCCAGGTCTCTCGACGAAGCGCGTATCTCCCCATTGCCTCCGACATTCATGTGCCATTTCCATCCTGCAGTCGACCGGCGACATCCGCAAAGTCGCGTTGTGGCTGGGTCACGCCAGTACCCAAACGACGGAGATGTATCTGCGGGCCGATACAACGACACTGCTCGAAACCATGAACTCCACTGTCCCGCCGACCCTCCGTAAGGGACACTTTCGCCCACCCGATCAACTCATTGAACTCCTGAGGACAGGGTAGGCGCACGCAATATTATGCGGAGTGGAAGGCATGATGCCGACAGGGATTTCCTTGCTTACGCCATCCCACTCCGCAGAAAAATGGACTCCGCTGAATACCCG
>NZ_VZQN01000119.1:0-3594 GCF_014397645.1 Paraburkholderia sp. 31.1 | reverse complement strand
TGCTCAATCACTTTCTGGGGCGCTACGCGAGCCTTCATGTTTCCATGCAACTGGTACTGAGCATCGGTGGCAAGGAGACCGTCTATCCTCGCATCGACTTCGAGGGAGCACCTTTGTGATGAGTGTCCGGATTTTGCGGGGTGCGCTCGGCGTGGGCCTCGCGCTGGCCGTCTCGGCATGCGGGACCTGGCAGTCGGTGAAGGACGGCACCGTGGATGTCACACGCGCGGTGTTCAAGACGAAAGTCAAACAGATGAACCTCGTGGTGACGGCACGCGGCGCACTGAACGAGGATGTGCGTGGCGCGTCGCTTCCGGTTGTGCTGCGCATCTACCTGTTGAAGGACGACAAGCCTTTCGTAACAGCGACCTACGCGCAACTGCTCGCGGGCAACGAGGCGCTGAAGGCCGCGACGCTCTGGAGCCGGGACGTGACGCTGGGACCGGGGCAGACATTGAAGATCTCGGAGCCGATCGGCGACGCAGCGAACTACGTAGGCGTGGCGGCGTTCTTCCACAATACGGCCAACACCGAATGGTCCGTGCTCGTGCCGAAATCACAGTGGAAAAAGACCGATCCAGTGAGGCTGCTGGCAGTGGACCGCACACTGCAAATTGACGCGGAGCATCGATGAGGCTTCTGTACAGCTGGATGGTGGCCATTACCGGGTAGTCAGTTGCATGTGTAGAAGGTAGGACTTGGTTCGACAGACGATGTGAGGTCGTCGATCTCAGTGCGGCCGCTTTCGGTCACTCAACCTCAGTCCCTATATAGTTGTAGTGAAGCGGCGAATGTTTTTTTTGACTTTGTGAGAAATTCGGGGGAAGTATGCGTGACGAGTTGATGACCGAAGCGTTGTGTTGGGAACTCGAAAAGATGATCACGGTAGAGTACGCACGTGCAGTAAGGGCTACCGAGGACTGGGTTTTCTACTGTCCGCACGAGATCTGCCTAACGAACGTTCACACCCGAACGTGGAAAAATACATATTTCGCCGCTCGCCCCAGACACGTCAGCGGATGTCCGGATGAGGCGCCTTCGTCAGAGTCCTCCATAATTCCCGGTGCACCGAAGTGCAAACCTGTGCAAGTCAGGGAGAAGCCAATACCCAACCTGCTGGGGCCACAGCCTGCGCTAAAGCAAAAGTCCCGCGCCCCAACAAAAGAAGAACTCTTGCAGCTGTCCCGGGCGGTGCGACATATTCCAGCGCTATACCCGGGCACGCTGGAAGAAGTTGTTGACGCCTGGATCCGGATTGCGCCAAAAGAACGAGACCAACGAGCACTGACAATTGGCAATCAGGAACTGACCTACAAGAGTGCCTTTAGATTCCTTGGTGGGGCTTCTGACGACGTAAACTCGCTTGATCCCTACCGACAGATCATTTTCGGCGCCGCGACTGTAGAGAGATGGAAGCAGTGGATTCTAGTGAAAAGCAGAAAGAAGTTCTCGGCCGGAGAGGTGACCTTGCCCCTGTTTGGCGAATCCCTTAACCGAGGAAATTACGCAGCCTCGCCTTGCTGGGCTGCGAACCAGTTTTTCTCGAATGTCATGGGACTGACGTAGTCGAGTGTCGAGTGTAACCGGCGTGCATTGTAAAAGCCCAGCCAGTCGATCACCTCATCCATTGCGGCACGCCGCGTGGCGAAGTGCCGGCCATGCATGCGTGCTACCTTCAGCGAACCCCACAGACTTTCGGTCGGCGCGTTATCCCAGCAATCGCCGCGTCGGCTCATCGACGAACTCATGCCATAGGCCTTCAACGTGTCCTGGAACAGGCCGCTGCAATACTGGCTACCCCGGTCGCTGTGCACGATTACGCCGGCTTCCGGGTGGCGCCGGAACCACGCCATACGCAGTGCGTCTGTGACCAGCTCAGCCTTCATGTGCGGCTGCATCGACCAGCCCACCACCTGCCGGCTGATATGACTTCCCGTGTCAAGAGAGATCGGTTTTCGGTTTTTCAGGACGCTAAATTTCCTGAGGGCGACGTAGCAGTAAGTCTCGACGGTGGATCACCCTGATATACGCGGGTTGGTTACCGCATTACAGTGTTCCGCCCAATGAGCCTGCCGCTATCTGAAGCCGCAAATCGGATGACATCCGTTGCACAGCCGGGGCGCGGGTTGCTCGGGTGCCGGGCTACGCCGCCTTCAGGAAACTCCTTCGGATTGCTGTTCGTCAGTGGCCGGCAGGGTGAACCTGGTGTGTTGCCCCCTGTGCACCGCCCGGTACAGCCTGGGACATTGACAGTCGGCCAATGTCCCAGATGAATCCCGCGAGTTCACGGGCCACGGCAACCACAGCAATGTTCGCATTCTTGCCGCGCGCTGCCAGTTTGCGATATCGCCGGCACAGCCGCAGCTGTGCGTCCCAGGCGCGATCGATGATGGGCTTGGGTATGCCTTCTTGCCGGCGCTGGATATCTGTACTCACACGGGCGGGAAAGCGGTAGCTCCAGGCGGCTTCGACCAGCAGTTTGCGGGCGTAACTGTTGCCGGTTTTCGTAATGCTTCCCTGACGCCGCCGCTCCCCGGAGGAGTATTCAGAAGGTATGACGCCCAGCCATGCCATCAACTGGCGCGGATGCTCAAAGCGTGACAGGTCTCCAAGCTCCGATAGCATCCCGATCGCAGTGGTGAACTGTACGCCGCGCATGGCCTGAAGGCCCAGCACGGCCGGGTAGAACCGCCACTCGATCACGGCCTCGCGCAGGGCAGCCTCGATACGTTCACATTGCGTGAGCCTGTCCTCGATCGCGCGGCGGTGTTCGTCGAAGGCCACTTGCTGCCAGTGACTGGGAAACGAGAATGAACTGATCCATCGCCGGTGCGCCGGTCCCCAATTAGCAGTACCGGTATAACCTACACCGTGCGCGAGCAGGAATGACTTCAGTCTTTGCCGTGCCTGCCGCAGATCGGCTTTCGCGGCCGCCCATGCGCGGGCCAGATCCCGGAATGCTTCATCTTCAACGCCCGGCACATACACCGCGGAGAGGTCACCCGCGCGCAGTCCGCGCACCAGCTTGATCGCGTCACGCCGGTCTGTCTTGACGCGGTCACCGGGCTTTTTTGGAATCAGCGACGGCGCACACACCATGCAGTCGAATCCTTTCTGAACCAGCTCCCGGTAAAGCCCATAACCGCTTGGCCCGGCTTCGTAGACCACGCGCACCTGTCGTCCTTTGGACTGCAGACGTTTGCATAACCGGTCAATATCGGTCTTCGTCGTTCCGATCTTGCCCAGTTGCTCCACTTCACCCGTGCCCAGCGCATAGGCAACTGCGATCGAGTCCTTGTGAACGTCGAGCCCTACATACACTGTGCTATCGTTTTCCATTGCTGGCCTCCGTGACAGAAATCGCCGGGTGTGGCCCTGTCCACACCGTGCGGCTCTGGCAGTCATGCTAACCCGCGTTTGATTTCACACGTCAGGCCAGCCTTCCACCTCACGGGAAGTCATACTGACTGAACAGGTCGATGATGACCGCGAGGTACACCCACCCCTCGGCTGTCGCCAGATAGGTGATATCGCTCGTCCAGACCTGGTTCGGTGCAGTGGCGGTGAAATTGCGCTCCAGCAGATTCGGCGCCA
>NZ_VZQN01000118.1:0-3666 GCF_014397645.1 Paraburkholderia sp. 31.1 | reverse complement strand
CGTGAGCGAAGTGACGAACCGGTTCGATGGCTACGCGGCGGTACTGCGGGAGCACGCATCCGCGGGTTCGCTGGTTGACTGGCTGGAGACCGGGCGCTCCGGCGGTTAGGTGTTGCGGATCAGAGCCGCACCGGATACAGGGCTTCGCGATGGGCTGCCTTCCTTTCTGGATGGCGGCCCTTTTTGCGTCTGGCGCACAGAGGCGAGAAACATTGGACAACTGCCTGTTTAGCCCTTACGCAATCGTGCATAGGCACCGCTGCTCGCGATTCCCGTGCCGGGAAATGCCTCGTTCCTGTCTCGTCCAAATTCGAACTCGTCATATTTCGTTTTATTGCTCACCCATCAAGAATAGAGGTAGAGCAGCATTCTTGCGACTGCCATGTCGCCATTTTCTATCTATACGCTGGCCAGGTGGACCAGCATACGCACTTAAAGAGGCACTACTATGAGTACCAGTTCAGTGAAGCTTGCCGTTGTCGACGGCAGCACCATCAAGCAGACTGTTGAATTGCGCGGGTCCGCGCAAGGCGCTCCCGTTCGTGTAAGCGCCATCAAAGGTGGCAAATTCATTCTGGCCGAGAGCAAGACCGGCCACGGCCCCGAAAACATTACCGTGCGACGCTCCGGCAAGAATCTTCTGGTCAGCCTGGAAGGGGCGGAGCTGGACCAGCCGCAACTGATCATTGAGGACTTCTACGGCAATGAAGGCGAGCTGGTCGGCCTGGGTGAAGACGGGTCGTATCACGAATATATCGCTGCGGACGGCGAGGATGATCATGAGGCCGCTTTTCTTGTGGATGGCGCGGACTCGCCTCTGGTTCTGGGTGCGGCGCAACTGAACGGTTTCGGCGCGAATCTCGTCGCCGCGCCGGGTGTCGGTCTGGTGGGCTTCGGCCTCCTGGGCCTGGGTGCGCTTGCCGCGCTGGGTGCGGGGATTGCTGCCGCGAGCGGTGGTGGTAATGGCGGCAGCGCTCCTGCTGTAGTGGATGAACAGACGCCGCCGGGTGCAGTTGACGACGATACGGATGCGGACGCTGATGCGGATGCGGATGCGGATGCGGATGCGGATGCGGATGCGGACGCGGATGCCGATGCTGACGCGGATGCTGACGCGGATGCTGACGCGGATGCTGACGCGGATGCTGACGCGGACGCTGATGCTGATGCGGATGCGGATGCGGATGCTGACGCCGATGCGGATGCTGACGCCGATGCCGATGCGGATGCGGATGCGGATGCCGATGCGGATGCTGATGCTGATGCGGATGCGGATGCTGACGCTGATGCCGATGCGGACGCTGATGCCGATGCGGACGCTGATGCTGATGCTGATGCTGATGCCGATGCGGATGCGGATGCGGATGCGGATGCGGATGCGGATGCGGATGCCGATGCCGATGCCGATGCCGATGCCGATGCCGATGCCGATGCCGATGCCGATGCCGATGCCGATGCGGATGCAGATGCCGATGCGGATGCCGATGCCGATGCGGATGCGGATGCCGATGCCGACACGGATGCCGATGCCGATGCCGATGCCGATGCCGACACGGATGCGGATGCTGATGCTGATGCTGACGCCGATGCGGACGCTGATGCTGACGCCGATGCGGACGCCGATGCGGACGCCGATGCGGACGCCGATGCGGATGCTGATGCTGATGCGGATGCGGATGCGGATGCGGATGCGGATGCGGATGCTGATGCCGACGCGGATGCGGATGCTGACGCTGACGCCGATGCGGATGCGGATGCGGATGCGGATGCTGACGCCGATGCGGATGCGGATGCTGACGCCGATGCGGATGCGGATGCGGATGCGGATGCTGACGCCGATGCGGATGCTGACGCGGATGCGGATGCCGATGCTGATGCTGATGCGGATGCGGATGCGGATGCGGATGCGGATGCGGATGCGGATGCGGATGCGGATGCGGATGCGGATGCGGATGCCGATGCGGATGCTGACGCTGACGCTGATGCCGATGCCGATGCCGATGCCGATGCGGACGCTGATGCCGATGCGGACGCTGATGCTGATGCTGATGCCGATGCCGATGCCGATGCCGATGCCGATGCCGATGCGGATGCCGATGCGGATGCGGATGCGGATGCCGATGCCGATGCCGATGCCGATGCGGATGCCGACACGGATGCGGATGCTGATGCTGATGCGGACGCTGATGCTGACGCCGATGCTGATGCTGATGCTGACGCCGATGCGGACGCTGATGCTGACGCTGATGCTGACGCCGATGCGGATGCTGATGCTGATGCTGATGCTGATGCGGATGCGGATGCGGATGCGGATGCCGATGCTGATGCTGATGCTGATGCTGATGCTGATGCGGATGCTGATGCGGATGCGGATGCGGATGCGGATGCGGATGCGGATGCTGACGCTGACGCTGATGCGGATGCTGACGCTGATGCTGACGCTGATGCTGATGCTGACGCTGATGCGGATGCGGATGCGGATGCGGATGCGGATGCGGATGCGGATGCGGATGCGGATGCGGATGCGGATGCGGATGCTGATGCTGATGCGGATGCTGACGCCGATGCGGACGCGGACGCGGATGCGGATGCGGATGCCGATGCGGATGCGGATGCCGATGCGGATGCCGATGCCGATGCCGATGCCGATGCCGATGCCGATGCCGATGCCGACACGGATGCGGATGCTGATGCTGACGCCGATGCGGACGCTGATGCTGACGCCGATGCGGACGCTGATGCGGATGCTGATGCGGATGCGGATGCTGATGCGGATGCGGATGCGGATGCTGATGCTGATGCCGATGCCGATGCTGATGCCGATGCGGATGCGGATGCGGATGCGGATGCGGATGCGGATGCGGATGCCGATGCCGATGCGGACGCTGACGCCGATGCGGATGCCGATGCGGATGCCGATGCCGATGCGGACGCTGACGCCGATGCGGACGCGGATGCGGATGCGGATGCCGATGCCGATGCCGATGCCGATGCCGATGCCGATGCCGATGCCGATGCCGATGCCGACACGGATGCGGATGCTGATGCTGACGCTGATGCTGACGCTGATGCTGACGCCGATGCGGATGCTGATGCTGACGCCGATGCGGACGCTGATGCTGACGCCGATGCGGATGCGGATGCGGATGCGGATGCGGATGCCGATGCTGATGCCGATGCCGATGCCGATGCCGATGCCGATGCCGATGCTGATGCCGATGCCGATGCCGATGCCGATGCCGATGCTGACGCGGATGCCGATGCGGATGCGGATGCGGATGCGGATGCGGATGCGGATGCGGATGCGGATGCCGATGCGGATGCCGATGCCGATGCCGACACGGATGCGGATGCTGATGCGGATGTTGATGCGCCGGACCAGCCGGTCATTGGCGAAGTGATTGACGACGAAGGTCCGATCCAGGGACCGGTGGGCAATGGCGAGAGCACGGACGACACGACGCCGACGCTGGTGGGCAAGGGCGAACCGGGCGACACGATCGTCGTGATCGACAACGGCACGCCGATTGGCGAGACGCAGGTCGACGAGGACGGCAACTGGAGCTTCACGCCTGATACGCCGCTGGACGAAGGCGAGCACGAGTTCACGGTGGTGGAGCGTGATCCCGCGGGCAACGAAAGCAGGCCGTCGGAGCCGCACGTGGT
>NZ_VZQN01000117.1:0-3716 GCF_014397645.1 Paraburkholderia sp. 31.1 | reverse complement strand
TAATTATTTCCGATGTTGATGCAATCCCGGGTAAAAGTAAACTTCGATCATCAATCCACCACGAGGCATCGCCGGGAGCAACATGACAAGCAATCCCCAGAAAGCGCCGCAGCCGTTCCGCAGCCTGTCCCCATCCGTCATGCGGGCATCGACAGTTGTATTCGATTCTCTGGCCGAGTTTTCGCGCCGCAAGGAGCGGCAACCGGACGGTTACAGCTATGGCATCACCGGAACGCCAACGGCTCGTGAACTGGAGCACCGCATCGCCGAGCTCGAAGGTGGCGCGCATTGCGTGGTGACGCCTTCCGGTCAATCCGCGCTGATGACGACCGTGATGGGCTTCGTGCGCGGCGGCGATCACCTGCTGGTGTCCGCTGCCTGCTACGGCGCGCTCAAGACATTCGCGCATAAGTGGCTGGCGCACTTCAACGTCGAGGTCGAACTGTATCCGCCGGCAATCGGGGCTGCGATTCAAAAGTACATCAAGCCCAACACCCGCATGATCTGCATGGAGTCGCCGGGGACGGTGACGATGGAGATGCCCGACATTCCGGCGATCGTCGAAGTCGCGAAACGTCACGGCGTATTGACGATGATGGACAACACTTGGGCAAGCCCGCTCGCTTTCAAACCGCTCGAACATGGTGTGGATTTCAGCGTCGAAGCCGCGACGAAATTTTTTGGTGGTCATTCGGATCTACTGGCGGGCTGCATCAGCATGAACGACGCGGATTACTACGCGACCTTGCGCGAGACGCAGAGCGTTCTCGGCCAGCAGACCAGCCCTGATGACTGCTTCCTCGTCATGCGCGGCCTGCAAACCCTGAAGGTTCGCTTCGCTGCCCAGAGCGCCTCAACGCTGCAGATTGCGAGGGAACTCGAACGTCACCCGGAAGTGAGCAAGGTGCTGTTCCCGGCACTGCCGTCCGATGCCGGTCATGCCATCTGGAAGCGGGATTTTGCGAGCAGCGGGTGTCTCTTCTCCCTGATCCTCCAGCCCGCGGCGGAGGACGCGTTCAACGCATTCTTCGATACGCTCCAGTATTTCCCCATCGGGGCGAGCTGGGGAGGCGTGCATAGCCTCGCTGCCTACTACCCGGCCCCGTTGCAGGCCGAGCGTGCGTTCCCGCTTACCGACCAGCCTATCGTGCGCCTTTCGATCGGGTTGGAGGACCCGGCGATGCTGCTTGCGGATCTGAATGCCGGTCTTGACGCATTCGGACGCGCCCGGGCAACCGCTGCGTAGATTTTTTAATTCAACTTACCTGGATGAGTGAGTACGAGATGAAATCAATCAAGAGATGGAGACGCTTTGTCACGGTAGCGAGTTTCGTGACGCTTTCCGCGGCATTCAGTTCACCCGCTACTGTGCAGGCAGCGGATCTTCTCGCGCAGGTGAAGGCGAATGGCACATTGCGCGTGGCCAACACCCAGAGTAGTCCCCCATGGAGCATGCTTGACGAAAACAATCAACCTGTCGGCTATGACGTTGCAATTGCAAAGGAAGTCGGCAAGCGCATTGGCGTGCCGAACGTAGTATTCGTCGCCGATTCGTTCAAGAACTTCGTGGAAGGGTTGAAGACGGGCAAGTACGACCTTGTGATGAACGATCTCACGCCTACACCTGAACGGCAACAACAGGTTGATTTCGGCGAACCATACGGCGTGGAGGATTTCCGCATTTTCGTGCCTGCCGGCAACACAGACATCAAGGGCAAGGAAACCCTTAAAGGCAAGCGAGTGGGAGTGGTCACTGGCTCGAGCAATGAAACATGGGCACGAGCACACCTGCATGACTCCGACATCCGTGCGTACGATAACGGGGGACTCGTCTTCAGCGATCTGGGCAATGGACGTATCGACGCGGTCATCATCTCGCACTTCGGCGGCATGAAGTACGCCAACGTCAACCATTTACCGGTCAAGGAAGTGGGCGAACCCTTGATCTACCAGCTATCAGCGCCGGCTTTGCAGAAAGGCCAACCGGCCCTGCTCGCAGCGGTCGATAAGGCGATTGCAGACATGATGGCTGACGGGACGATCGAGGCCATTGCCAGGAAGTGGGTCGGGCGGGATTACGATATGCCCGGCACGATCACCAAAGCGAAGGCACACAAGGAGTAGTCATGATCGAGCTTTTCATGCGCTCGCTTCCGCTGTTAAAGAGTGCGGTGCTGATGACACTCTTTCTCGGTTTGCTGTCGTTTGTGCTCGGTTCGACGCTAGGGTTGCTGGTCGCCTTGGCTCGTATCTCCAGCATAGGTGCACTACGCGCCTTCGCATTCGCATATGTATCCATCTTCCGTGGCACGCCGCTGCTCGTGCAGATACTGCTGATCTATTTCGGTTTGCCCCGGTACGGTCTGACACTTGACCCGGTTCCCGCCGCGCTCCTCGCGCTCACGCTGTTTTCGGCCGCGTATCTGAGCGAGAACTTCCGTTCCGGCATCAACGCGGTGGACAAGGGCCAGTGGGAAGCTGCGATGTCGCTGGGCATGGGTTACTGGAAAGCCATGTCGCGGGTTATTCTTCCCCAAGGACTACGCATCGCCATTCCGCCTGTCGGCAGCCGCATGATTGCACTCATCAAAGATACATCCCTCGCTTCGACAATTACGGTGGTAGAACTGACCCGCGTCGCCGACCAGGTCGGCGCCTCCACCTTCCGCTACATGGAAATGTTCCTGATGGTCGGCCTGATCTACTGGGGCATCAACCAGATTCTCACGATCGTCCAGACCGTCCTCGAGAATCGCATTTCGAGGCGTTTTGTATGAATACTGATATCAGGACGATTGAAGTCCGTGGACTTTCGAAGGCGTTCGGCGACAACCATGTCTTGCGCGGCGTCGATTTCAACGTATCGAAAGGCGAGGTTGTCGTTGTAATGGGTCCCTCCGGGTCGGGCAAGACCACGCTGCTGCGCTCGCTGAACTTCCTCGAGGTACCGGATGCCGGCAGCGTGACAGTATGCGGCATTGATGTCGAATGCAACGGTTTGTCAAAACCGTCACGCCAGAATCAGAAGAAGATCCGCGCGATCCGCCAGCGCACCGCGATGGTGTTCCAGTCGTTCAACCTCTTTCCGCACAGGACAGCACTGGAAAACGTGATGGAAGGTCCGGTCAGCGTCAAGGGTGTCCCTCGTGCGCAAGCGTCGGAGCGCGCAATTCACCTGCTGACACAGGTTGGCCTGGCCGCAAAAGCCAACGAATATCCGGCACGGCTGTCCGGCGGTCAGAAGCAGCGCGTAGCGATCGCGCGGGCGCTCGCGATGGATCCTGAGGTCATCTTCTTCGACGAGCCCACGTCTGCTCTCGATCCAGCGCTGCGGGAGGATGTCCTGACCGTCATGCGCGACGTTGCCAAAGCGGGCATGACGATGCTGATCGTCACGCACGAAGTGCGGTTTGCGCGAGATGTAGCGGATCGGGTTGTTTTTATGGACGGCGGCGTGGTTGCCGAAGACACGACACCGCAAGCCTTCTTTGGTGAAGGCAGCAGTCCACGGGTAAGGCAGTTTCTGCATCTGATCGAGACCTGAGTATTGAGCACGCCGCGACACCGCCTTGAATCACGCGTAGGGCTTCCGTTGCAAAAGCGTTGGCGGAAGAGTTCGTGCTTTATCGCGAGGAGCAGGAGAGGCGGAAAGCGTCGGCGACGTAACACAGCCCGCTAGCTCAACCGCAAACTCCGCAATACGTCGAGCACATACT
>NZ_VZQN01000116.1:0-3882 GCF_014397645.1 Paraburkholderia sp. 31.1 | reverse complement strand
GCATGCGAGTCGATCGCGCGCGGGAAACGGTCAGCCCTGCTGCTCGTGATAGCGCAGTGTGGTAGAGAGAAGCGTGGCGTCGCCGCGAGCGCGCGCCTCCAGAAGTTCGGCGATGCGCTCAATCATGACCAGCATCTCCTCGCGCGTTTCGGTCGGGTCGGGTCGGGTCGGGAGGCACATGATTTATCTGATGGACGCGCGTGACAACATATGCAGACACAATATGCAAAACAAATAAACGTCTGCTTCTCGCCGTGCAATTGAAAAAGACGGCATCAAGCCGCCTTCGTTCGATTGCTGACAGGGCCGGTTAGTGTTTCGTCGTGGTAGTGCCAGGAGTCGCAAGTCTGTCCTGAACGCTTTGCGCCGCATCGGCCAGCAGGTCCGCCGCATCGCGGGGAGGCATGCCTCGCATTTACTAGACCCATTTCCAGGTGGAAATTTATTGCCGAGCGCCAAAAGCCCAGAATCTCTCCCGACATCAAGCTCGAAAGCACAACCCCTATATGCCGAATCATTCTGAGAATCAGTCGCTCCTGCAGGAATTTCTGTTGCCTAGGCAGCAAAACTCAATGGCGCACACTGGACAAAGTTTATCAACGTTAATGCATATAAAATGACAAATCGACGATGCATATTGTCAATTATCTTTGAAGCGAAGAGTTTTGATCATATTCATAAATAAATCATAACTTAGGCCATTCTCCAAGCTATATTGACGTTTGCGCAATAAACAAACACCGTTTAGTTGGGCGGTTATTTTTTCATTGCCTATCATCATATGAATACATCTATAGCGCTCCGTATATTCCTTACTGGGCGTGCAACGCCCGTGCGCCTTAGCGAAAGTTTCCTCCGCAATCCAGCCATGCCAATTGCCACCCTCAATTGGTGAAATCGTTGTTTTAATTACTGGATCACCACAATCTGACTCTTTATATGCAACCCCAAGAGCCAAAATCGGATGACCTTCGCCAGGGGGCAACCGGAATATACTGTCTTTCGCATCAGAAATCTTTTTATCAATACCTACTTCTTCGACGACAAAACTAACGTTATCCCCTCCGCGCGGATTAAAATTTGGGTCGTACTGAAAATCCATATCCATAACGGCTTTTTCGCCGTTCTTATATGAGCCTGTGCATCCAAAACCGATAACTTGATCAGAAACACTCTTTAAATCTGGAGTATCGAGTGACATCCCACATTGCTCCACCACCTTCTGGCGAGTAGGATTATTTCCAACACCGTGGATATGCACTGCATCAGATGCCGACTGCGCACAAGCCAGTGAACTCAGCAGCAAGCCAAATAAGATGATATGTCGCTTCATTGACTACTCCTCTGTCTGGCGCACCAAACCAATCTCTACAGGGATAATTGGCACATCGTTAAGAATAAAATATGCATACCGAAAGAACTGTTGTCGCGCAGGCAAACCTCCTGCACCACCTACCAATCTAAAGCAAGCTTGGACGTCCTGGTCGCTTGAACCATGGTCTGCTTTTTTATCGATACCCGTCTTGACCCAGAAATAGCCAGCGGAATCCGCCGCCACTTCTGCATCAGTCTGCAGTAGCATCGGGTTCGGATCGGTCGTAAAATCTTTGGCACGATATTTCCCGTATTCGCCGTAACTCTTTCTCCATGTAAGGTGAATTAGACCTCGACCGCAAAAACGAGCGCCATCGCCCGACTGAACGTTTCCACCTGCTACAGCCTTATCGTGAATCTCACCTGGGCGTTGTGCAATATACGTAGCACGATCGCGATTTTTCAAAAATCCGAGTTTCTTAAGCCATTCATGCTTGTGATCGAAATCATATGCCGCATCTGCGGCAGTGTAGTTTTCATACATTTTTCGAAAATAATTGGCGTCACCATTTTCAACCGTTGAACGCAATGCACCTGTCTCTTTAAAAATCTGCCCAAGAAAATGGGCCTTACGCAAGCTGTTACAGAAACCATATTTCCGACTCATATGATTGAGCGCCAAGTAAAGATCCGGGGGTGAACTTCCGCCTTCGTGATTAGCTCCCTGGCTAAATCGAGTATTACTCAAAGTCCACGAAATTTGGCCACCGGCATCCGGCATTGATCTGCGCGGCAATAACTGAGTCTGCTCTCTCAAATCCATCCACTCACATTTCCTGAAATGCCGGATGAACGCGAGCGGATGGAAGAACCAGAGCTTCTCGCCTGCGGGCAAGCCGGTCGTATCCCAGAACTGGATTTCCTTGAGGTACTTTAGAAAATCGTTGTAGCCCTGTTCGTTGTCGTGATAGAAGCCGCCCTCGTCGAGCAGCTTCGCGTAGCGCGTCTCGTTGTTCGTACTATCCCATTCACTGGGGGCATTGCAGATAAACCCGCGCAACGCCTGGCGTACGTTATCGTGGCCCTTGACGTAGCTTGAAAGCGCGTCCGCCTTCTGCACTTCTGTCGTTTCCACCGAGACCGTTGGCTGTTCGCTGTCCGCAGCATCCTTGACGAGTTTCTTGAGCGCGTCGATATCGCACAAGCCGTCGCTGCTGAAGGGCGTATTGCCGTCACTGAGCTTTTGCCAGCCCATGAACGACGGGAAATCCGCATCGGATAACTTCCTGATCTCCGCCTTGCTGATATCGATATATCCCTGCTTCCCCGCAGCGTAGGTCACCTGCACCCAGGTCTGCGGGTTTGGAGGCGGGGTCACGGCCGAGGACAGGACACGCCCGAAGCGCTGCATCTCGTACCCGTCGCTCGGGCAGGCATCGTAGAGCGCCGTCGCGCGATGGTAGAGATCGTATTCGTAGTCCTTTTCCTCGACGGGCTCCGGCGTCAGAAGCGTGCGCGAACCGTCCGTCGCGATGCTCCAGACGTTGGTGTACTTCGCCCCCTTGCTGAAGTACATCTCGACGACGAGTTGCAGCGCGTTTTTGTCCGTCTGCCCCGGCGTGAACCTGATCCCGTGCAGCTTGTTGTCCGCCCCGGTTCCCGGCGGCTGCGCGAAGAACTGCTGCCCGGCCGGAATCGTGTAATAGGTGTGGCCCCAGCAGTCCGGCGTTGTCGCCGTGGCTGGCGATGCCACGCCAAGCTGTGTATGCCCGAAATACGCCGTGAAATCGCCCGGCGCCATGAAGATCTCGAAGTGCAGATGCGTGACGCCCTCATAGCGCCCAACAAAGCCGACAACGTCCTTGCGCAGCAGCTTCTGACCACTCCCTTTCGCCGCTGGCGTGACCTGTCCTTTTGCATCCGGACCGGACGGCTTCTGTAGGCAGGTAGCCAGGCCCGTCCCATCAAATCCGAACGTATGGTATTCGGCGAGTGGCAGCAGGTGCATGTAGAGCGAATAGAACGTCAGCGTGCGCCCGTCACCGGTCTCGGTCGAGTGCTTGAGCAGCACGAAGCCCGCATTACCGTTGCCGTCGTCCATCGCGTGCTGGCAGACCCGGTAGGCGACCACCTCGCCATCAGCAATGGCACAAATCGGGCCATGCATGTCGGGCGCGAGATGGACGCCGCAATGCCAGCGCCGGTCATATGCAATCGGATAGATACCATGCGCCAGTTCGAACTTGTCGACGGCATCCATCATGGGGTCCGGCTTCGAGCCATCAGTGGACGTGAGCCCCGATGCGGGCAGAAAAGGAGGGCTGATGATCATGGCGTGTCAGTTCGTATGGGGTGGGCGGTCATTGAGCTTAAGGTCGCTTTTCGGCAGGACGGGCAACTGCGCGGGCACGTTGTCGGGTCCGACGAAGGTGAACGAGGCAGCCTTGATGGTGTATGCGCCGGGGCAGTGGAACGTGATGTTGCCGCCCTCCATGACAACCGAGGCCCCGCCGCAGTTGAGCGTGATCTTCGACTTCGCCGACACCTGCACATCCGCACTTTCGCTGG
>NZ_VZQN01000115.1:0-3933 GCF_014397645.1 Paraburkholderia sp. 31.1 | reverse complement strand
ATACCTGATCCCTGTCGCGCAACTCTGCATAGGCGAGCAGCACATTGATTGCAGGAATCTCTGTTTGTCTGGTCATCGCGACACTCCCGTTCTCGGAAGGCCCTCACCGTTTGCCTGGGCATGCGGTGAAGGCCGGTAGGTACGCGACCTTCCCGATTCAGGAAGATCGCGCCTCAGGACTCAACATCAGGGCTCAGCATCCCCCCATGCCTTTATCGGGCCGGGCCCGACAGACTCAGTTGCACCACCACCCGGCGGTTGGGCTCATTGCAGGCAATCTTCTGCTGCATCGTGCCGCTGCAGTCGGCGACCACCGGATCGGAATTGCCCGCACTTTCCGCGGTGATCTTCTGCGCCGGAATACCCTGCTCGATCAGCATCCGGCGAACCGTCATCGCACGCTGCTCGCCAAGCTTCTGCGCCGCTGCGTCCGAGCCGATCAGGTCCGCGTGGCCGATCACCGTCACGGCTTGCAGCAAGGTGTTTTCCGCGCGAATCTGCTCAGCCAGATGTGCAATTGCCGCATGGCCTTTGACAGTCATGTCGCGATTGCCAGACTTGCCGAAGGCGAACAGCGTGTCGCCCTTGAGCGTGTATTCTTTCGCCGCGACAGGCTGCGCCACCGGGGCTGACGTCACGGGAATTGACGCAGGGTCACACGCCTCCACTGCCGATGCGCGGGAAAGCACGTGCATCTGGGCGCGCATGCCTTGCAACTGGGCTTCGGCTTCGTTGCGCGGCACCATGATCGGTGCATCATTGCTGCCAGCCGGCCCGACCTTCACGAAGTAGGTCATGCCGCCCTTCAGTTCTGCGCCGGATCGCCCGGTGGTCTTGCCTTTGTACAGCGGTGCGTCCTGAATGTAGGCGCCCAGCATGTGTTGGCCCGGCTTGACGCAGAAGATGCTGTAGCCATTGGGCAGCAATGCGGTCTGCAGTTCGCCATCAACGTAGACGTCGGCAGCGGCCGACCGGCCCGCACCCGCGGATGCATCACGGTAGTAGACGATCTGCGCCTGCTGGGGGCCGACCTGTCCGACCGGCGCGTAGCTCTGGCCGAATACCCTGCCGGGCTGCGTACCGGCACGGGCCGTCGGCGCGGTGCCGGGTGCGCCTGCCTGGGTGACCGGCGGCTGCGGGTTAGAGAAAGTCTGTTGTGCGATGGCGGGCAAGGTACCCGCCGTCACGAGCAATGCGCCTGCGAGCGCACGCATCAGGGTTTGATTGAAAGTCATGATCAGTTCGTCAAAAACGGTCCCCCGGGCAGCGCGATGCTGTTCAGGGAGCCTGATTAAATGGTTGGTGATTCCGGGTCCGCGACGCAGGTCATGCGTCGCGGATCATCCGGAGTTCAGTGGTTAAGCAGCGTCGTATCGACACCGTGCTGTACCAGCAGTTCGGCGTTCAGACCCGAGTGGTAGAAGACGTCATACGCGACGCCGCCCACGGTCGTGGTGCCAGACTGCTGCATCCAGTTGCCGACGTCGCCTCCGTCCGGCAGCAGATCGGACAGGTCGACCCTGTCGCCCGCATTGCCCTTGACCATCACCTGCGTGCGGCCGTCGGCAACGAACAGGTCCTTGCCGCCCAGATCGAGCACATCGCCCAGCGAAAGCCTGAGCGTGTTGTTGCCCGTACCAGTGATGTCGAACACTTCAATCGACGACAGCTTGCCGTGATGCTCGTTAAGCAGGTCCAGGGTCAAGCCTGCGCCTGACAGCTTCAGCGTGTCGATACCGCCTTGGCCATCAAAGGAGATGGCGCCACCTTCGAAATTCGACAAACCCTCCTTCTCCGAATATGACGCCAACAGCTCAGGGTAGCCGAACGTGAAGATGTTGCTCTCATCGTTGCCGACGAAGGGCCCAAAGGCGGCATGTTGCTGATCGATCAAGGTGTCGAAAGAGAAGTCCAGAAGCATGACGCTGTCCTCCGAATAGGCGAACTCCAATTTGACCATGGCGATCGGCTCGCCGTTTAGCGGCGCGTCAAAGTGATAGTCCACGCTGCCAGTACTCGAGGTGATAGCGGTTCTTCCAAGTTCGTGTCCTGCCGCATCTAGATAGACTACGAAGTTGCCTGAACCGATACCAACCTTGCTCAAACGAAGCGACACCGAACTTGTGGGGTCTTCGAGTTTGATGGCTATGGATTCCGACACCAAGGCCCCCTTCGCCCCGAGCACAAGACCCCTGTCTCCCCCAGCCGACGAAAAGCCGTTCAGATGAGCTGAGTCCACAGTAAAACCGTTGAAGCCGTTAAGCCAGTTGTCCTTTCCTATGCTCCACGTCGCAGTTTCAAAGTCCTCATGATGATGGGTGTTCAAATAGAGATTGCCAGCACCATCAACAAGCCCAACCCCGCTAATCCACCCACCAGAATTCACGATAAGGCCCGCGTCCACGACTTTAATCCCCGAGGCGATATCGGACGGCGTCAGCACGTAACCGAAATCGATCGAATTGACGGTCCCGTTATTAAAGATGACTCGATCTCCCACTGCCGCACCCTCAGGCAACACGACTGTAAGCGTATTACCATGCAGCTCCCACGAGGCCGGCGCACCAGGGCCCGACGTCTTGAGTGCTACATTTTGCGATACCACCTCGCCGCTACTGCCGTCCGCATCGACCACGCGTGTCTGTATCGTCCAGTCGGCGGCGTGCGCCGTATCGTCCTGGAACAACCAGTTCCCCTTATCGTCGATCAACGCGTCGTGCCACGTCTTGCCATCGTCCGTTGAGACCTGAACCATCTCGCCAGGCGCGAGCGCATCCGTCAGCGAGCCCATGATCAGGCGCCCCGCCGAGCCGTCATGGGTCAGGAAGTCGACGTTGCCGCTGTCCTTGCCCATGTATGTGATGGACGCCTCAGCAGTCGGCGCTACCGTATCCACGATCACCACGTGCGGCTCCGACGGCCTGCTTTCGTTGCCCGCGGGATCACGCTCCACCACCGTGAACTCGTGCTCGCCTTCTTCCAGCGGCGTATCAGGCGTGAAGCTCCAGTTGCCGTCCTCGTCGACCTGCGTCTCGCCAACCGGCGTGCCGTTGTCGATCACGATGATCGTGTCGCCCGGTTCACCCTTGCCCACCAGCGTCGGCGTCGTGTCGTCCGTGCTCTCGCCATTGCCCACCGGTCCCTGAACCAGACCCACGTCGTCAATCACTTCGCCAATGACTGGCTGGTCCGGCGCAGTCGTGTCCACGATCACCACGTGCGGCTCCGACGGCCCGCTTTCGTTGCCCGCGGGATCACGCTCCACCACCGTGAACTCGTGCTCGCCTTCGTCCAGCGGCGTATCAGGCGTGAAGCTCCAGTTGCCGTCCTCGTCGACCTGCGTCTCGCCAACCGGCGTGCCGTTGTCGATCACGATGATCGTGTCACCCGGTTCACCCTTGCCCACCAGCGTCGGCGTCGTGTCGTCCGTGCTCTCGCCATTGCCCACCGGTCCCTGAATCGGACCTTCGTCGTCAATCACTTCGCCAATGACCGGCTGGTCCGGCGCAGTCGTGTCCACGACTACCACGTGCGGCTCCGACGGCCCGCTTTCGTTGCCCGCTGGATCACGCTCCACCACCGTGAACTCGTGCTCGCCTTCGTCCAGCGGCGTATCAGGCGTGAAGCTCCAGTTGCCGTCCTCGTCGACCTTCGTCTCGCCAATCGGCGTGCCGTTGTCGATCACGACGATCGTGTCGCCCGGTTCACCCTTGCCCACCAGTGTCGGCGTCGTGTCGTCCGTGCTCTCGCCATTGCCCACCGGTCCCTGGATCGGACCTTCGTCGTCAATCACTTCGCCAATGACTGGCTGGTCCGGCGCAGTCGTGTCCACGATCACCACGTGCGGCTCCGACGGCCTGCTTTCGTTGCCCGCGGGATCACGCTCCACCACCGTGAACTCGTGCTCGCCTTCGTCCAGCGGCGTATCAGGCG
>NZ_VZQN01000114.1:0-4122 GCF_014397645.1 Paraburkholderia sp. 31.1 | reverse complement strand
CATCAAGCCTGCCTTTTTTGTTCTCATGGTTCTGCGCCTGTTCGTTGACTTCACGTCGATAACGTTGCTTTCACGCTCCGCACGCGGCTTCCTTCAACTCGCTAAATGAATTTTGCAGGTCCGACTATTTAGTGGAAAGAATTCGAGCGATTTTGTTGAAAGGAGGAGTCGACGAATCTGACGAATATATATGAACTGGAGCGCAGACGTTAGGATGCCATATCGCCATGTCAGGCTTGAGGATTGATGTCGGGCCTGGTACTGCCATTGTCACGCAAGAGCGTCGAGCCTTATCCAGTTCACGCGAGCGCGAAGCATCGTTGGCATGATGGACTCGTCGCCGGTGATCGGAGCAATGCCCGCTGATGCTCAGAAGGCTTCGAGTTCCGTTGTGACGATGGCTCGCCGTTATGTGGGACCTTCGCGCTGGACTGCCATGACCGGTAGGTGACATCCGTTGGGCAGCGACTACTGGCGCACATAATGACGACGCGTCGTGCGTGATGTGATGCTCGCTGCGGTCGAGCGACGCTTCGGAGCGACCCAGGCGGGTGCGGCCGTCGAACGGCTGTCGGACAACGGCCCTGCCTACATCGACCATCGCACGCGCAGCTTCGCTCGCGGGTTCCGGCGAACTGCTGCGCCATCAACCTAACGGTGTCCACGTCCTGAGTTACAGGAGCAACTCCAGCCTCTTTCTATGCGCCGCCACAACACCAAAAACAAATTTATGACGAGTCCGACTGGTGTAAAAGAAAAATAACACCCGTCGCATTTCCGTCGATACTCAGAAAAATAGAATGTATGAAAGGCGTTGGTTGATGCTATTTGCATAGAAAGTGCTTTTATTCCAGCATGAATATTCCGAGTGCGAGCTGAATTCATAAAACTCACGGCAATGAAGGGTTTTGGATTGTGCACCTGGAGTCGCGACTCAGACGAGATGGCGCGAAAAACTGTCTTTCCGATAGATCGCGAGGTAGTAAAGTGCAAGGAATAATCAATATTATTGTGGCCGATGACCACCCTGTCGTATTATCGGGTGTCAGAATGGTACTGAGCGGACATACTGATTTAAGAATGGTAGCGACTGCGTGCGACTCGACTGAGGTTGTTGAACGTCTTGCTCGCGTGCCCTGCAGTGTACTCGTCACTGACGACGCGATGCCCGGAGGCGAATACGGCGACGGAGTTCCCTATCTGGCGTTCTTGAGAGAGTGTTTTCCGGATTTGAAGATCATCGTATTCAGTATGAATGGCGACCCTGATCTTCGACGGTCGCTCGCGCGGATTGGAGTGCATTCCCTTATTCTAAAGAGTGCTGACGTCGGCGAGCTTGTATCGGCAATACGCAATACGCAGTGCGTTCTCGGGCAACCTTTGCAACTTCAGTTAGCAACGTTTGGCTGTTATTTTTGTTGAGTTCTGGTTGATTTTTTCAGGGCGATATAAGTCATAGCGTTATACACATCGCGACGCTGCCCGAGAGTCGTTAACATTCAATGACTTGCAAGCTACGCTTGTAAACTTTGCCGAGATCGCGTCTACTTTTGGAATTTGGACGAACGCGTGGCGCAGACAGGACAGCAGTGGGCCGAGCAGGAATTTGCGGGGCTGGATCTTGGCGATGCCCGCCTGAATCGAAGGGCGAAGAAATTGGTGGAACGACTTGCGGCCAAACCGACGGCCAGTATCCCGGAGGCATGCGATAGCTGGAGCGAGACGTGCGCGGCCTACCGCTTTTTGCGCAATACGGACGTGAGTTGGGAAGGCATTCTGGCACCGCATTGGGCGAGCACGCAGGAACGCATGCGCAGGCAATCGGTGGTGCTGTGCATTCAAGACACGACCGAACTGGATTTCAACGGTCAGGACATTGCAGGACTGGGGCCGCTGAACTACGAAGCGCGGCGCGGCATGTATCTGCACCCGACCTACGCGGTGACGACCGGGCGCGAGCCGCTGGGCGTGCTCGACGCGTGGATGTGGGCGCGCGAGGAGCGCGGCGCGAATGGCGAGCGTCCCGGACAGAAGGAAAGTACGCGCTGGGTCGAAGGCTACGAGCGGGTAGCGGAAATGGCGTCCGACATGCCGGCTACGCGCCTGGTGTACGTGGCCGACCGCGAGGCGGACATGGTGGAGTTGATGCGGCGGGCAGATGCATTGGGCACGCCAGCGGACTGGCTCGTGCGTGCGCAACATGACCGCTGCTTGCCCGAGGGCGAGGGTGCCAGGTTGTGGACCAGCACCACGAGCGTAGCGCCTTTGGGCGAGATCCGATTTGTGACCGGAGCTCGCGAGCATCAGAAAAGCCGCGCGGTGCGGCAGCAGCTGTGGGCTCGGGAGATCGAGATTGCGGACGGCAAGCGAGGCAAGATCAAGATTCACTGCGTGATCGCGCGTGAGGTTGGCGCACCCGCCGGCGTCAAGCCGATTGAGTGGCGCTTGTTGACCAATCGCGTGGTCGCGACGCAAGAGCAGGCTGTCGAATTGATCAATTGGTACCGGGCACGCTGGGAAATCGAAATCTATTTCCATGTGCTCAAGAACGGCTGCGAAGTGGAGTCCTTGCAACTAGCCGCTATCGACCGGATCGAGCGCGCGTTGGCATTGTTCATGGTGGTGGCCTGGCGCGTGACCTACCTGATGCGCAAAGGCCGCACCTGCCCTGATCTGGACGCGTCTTTGTTCTTCGATCCGGACGAAATTCGTGGCGCTCATCTGCTGGCCAAAAAGAAGATGCCGGCGACAACGCCCACGGTGAACGAGGTCGTGCGGCTGATTGCGCAAATCGGCGGCTTCCTCGGCCGAAAGAGCGACGGTGAGCCGGGGGCCAAGACCATCTGGCGCGGGCTTGATCAGGTGCTTACCGCGGCTGACACCCTACGCGCACTCCGCGAAGGGCTCGGCTGATTTGTGTATAAAGGCATGGATATAAGTCTTTCCCTTCTTCGGCAGTTTTACAACTTGCGATGTAGTGTGAAGATCAAAGGAAATCGAAATGTCGAATAACAAAGAGGCCGCAACTGTTCAGGCGCTACTCGCGTTCGTCAATCTCCAAAAGAATGAAGAGCGCGAATTTATAGTAACAATGAACCTCCTGCTTCGAGCCTCTCCAAAAGGACGGCGGAAAATCATTGCCCAACTTCAGGGGAAAACCTTGGTGAACTCTGATGTTCCCGGAAGGCTATAGGCATTGTCGTCGCTGGCCCGGCGCGGCGAATACAACGGTTTGATAGCCGTTATCGACGGCAAACACCATCAAGCAGACGGTTGATTGAGCGGCTCCGCGCGATAAGCCTCGTTCGTATGGGCGTCGTCAAAGGTGGCAAATTCATTCTTCACGCGCTCGCCGGCTGAGGCCCGCAAATACCTGGACACGACATTGGCGATTTACCGAAGAAAACCCGGCGCACTTTGCGCTACGAGACGCGCAACGGCTCATCCGCCCCGTTTCCAAAGTATTTGGGCGTAGATTAATTTCTCTCAAGGCTTGACGCTGCCAGCGCATGGCACGGAAGGTTTCGGGCCTGCACCACCGTGAGATGTGAAACGGGAATCGAGCCGACCAGCGACCGCAGTCCGTCCTCTATTCCGTTGCGCTCGAGCGACGTTGTCAGTTGCTGAGGTCGTCGCGAAGATGGCGCGAAGAAGAAATCAAAATCGCGGCTTCACGATCACCATTTGTCCGCTGACGTCATCGGTGCGCGATTAATGGGACGTACGCTCGAGTGTCTCGACACTATTCATCTGAGCCAAGCGATAGCCATAACCGTAAACCGCTGCGAGCCGATAACCGCTTTCCGGGCGCAGATTGAGCTTGGCACGTAGTACCGACACGTGCGTGTCAATTGTCCGCGACGAGATTTCGGCGATCTGATTCCAGATTACATCGCGAATGTGGGCGCGAGACAACGGTCGGCCCAAGTGTTGGAACAGCAGCAGTGCAAGTTCGAATTCCTTTGGGGTCAGCGCAGCAGCGGTACCCTTAAGCCCATCGGGTTATACACAATTTCCAGCGTGACCGCCGACACGTAACTTCTGCAATGTCCTGGCAGCGATATGAACCTCTTTGAGTCCCAGCCAAATAGCTTTCGCGCCGGGTTCGCCATCGCCCTTGCG
>NZ_VZQN01000113.1:0-4192 GCF_014397645.1 Paraburkholderia sp. 31.1 | reverse complement strand
CGTTCAACCGGCCGCAATCATGCGTACCGTAGCGCCACGATCAACAACGACGCGCGAATCATTCCAAGCGCCGCAGCGTGTCGTGCCGGGTCAGGCGCGCTCCAGCGCAGCGAGCTTCTTCCGACCACGGCATGCAGACCCGGAAAGACGCGGGCTTCCAACCGGGAATCTTCCGGTTTCCTCCATGCGCACCCGTGCATGGCATTACCGGAAGTCACCAGATCCAACGAGATAATCACCGCTCCCGGAACGCTTCACGAGCCTTGAAAATCGGCTTCAGAATGTAGTCAAGAATGGTTTTCTCACCGGTACGGATGTCGACCGTCGCGATCATCCCGGGCAGAATCGGTAAGCTTTTTCCGCCTGCATGCAACTCACTGGAGTCTGTCAGCACAAGCACGCGGTAATACGTCGCATCGGGCCGGCCCGATGCGGCCTTCTGGTCGTCCTTGAGCGTGTCGGGGCTGATGTGCTGAACCGTGCCTTTCAAGCCTCCATAAATTCCGTAGTCGTAAGCCGTAATCTTCACGGTGGACGGTTGATTAGGATGCAGGAATGCGACGTCCGAAGGCTTGATGCGTGCCTCGACGAGCAATTGATCTTCCAGCGGGACAATTTCCATGATGTGCTCGCCCGGCTGGATGACCCCGCCAATCGTATTGAAGCGTATATTCTTCACCGTGCCGTACACCGGTGCAATCACAGTCGTACGCTGTAGAACATCCGCACGACCCACGACGGTTTCGCTGGTTTGCGCCAGTTCGAGTTCCAGCTTCGTGAGTTCCGAGTTTGCGTCGGCCTGAAATCTGTTGCGACGCTCGACGATCTGTGAGCGCAGCTCGTTTGCCTGCCGGCGCATGCGGAGCAGTTCGACTTCAGAAACAAGACCTTTGGCCGCCAGCGGCTCGGCCAGGCCAATTTCCTTGCTCGACAGCGAGTAGCTCTTTTCCAACGCGGCCACGCTATCGTTCAGTGCACGACGTCGCGCGTTGTAAGCAAGCGTCTCCTGCTTCACGACCGTAGGCACGGCTTTCACGTCGTCAGGAAACGTCAGCGGCTGCTCGTACGCCTCGGCACGCAAACGCGCAATCGTCGCCTTCAGTCCTACTGACTTGGACCACGCTTCGCGATAGCTCGTCTCGGCTCGCGTCGGATCGATCTTTGCCAGCACTTGTCCCTTCTTGACAATATCGCCTTCACGTACGTCCAGTTGTTCGAGAATGCCGCCCTCAAGACTCTGGATGACCTGTTCGCGGCTCTTCGAAATGATGGTCCCCTCGCCGTGCGTTATCTCCTCCACGCGCGCAAAGTACGCCCAGGTCAGACCGCCGGCCAGGACCGTGAGAATGACGTAAAGCATGATCATTGAGCCCGGCGTCGACTGCGTCAGCAGCGATTCCCGGATGTCGCTCATGAAAGCAGCGTCGCCTTTGGCGAGCTTAGCCTTTTTCTTGCCTCGTTTGAAAATATTGAAGTTCATTGCGATTGCTCCTTGTTCGGTGCGCCTGCCTGCGTACTACCCGCTTGCGCAGCGGCTGCCGGTACCGTCTCTTTGGCGCTCATGATCCTGATCTTCGCGGCAACGGCCTGAGGCGCCACGGGCGTATTTGTTGCGGCCGCGACGCCGGGCGAGGTGCCCGGTCGCGCGCGCTTCGGCGTTCCATCCACCGCTGCCGGTTCGCTCTTGCCTGACAGCATCGCGAGGATCTTGTCCTTCGGACCATCGGCCACGACCTTGCCTTCTTCGACTACGACAATCCGGTCAACCAGGGCCAGCAAGGATGGGCGATGGGTCACCACAACGATCGCCTGCCCCGCAGTTGCACGCGCGAGATGTTCAAGGAAGAGCGCCTCGGTTTGGGCGTCCATTGCGCTCGTCGGCTCATCGAGCAACAGGAGCTCCGGCCGGGCAAGGAGGCTGCGGGCCAGCGACACCAGCTGACGCTGGCCACCGGAGATGCCCGCACCACCTTCTCCGATTGGGAGGTTGATACCCCGTGGGTGGCGGCTAGCGACATGATCAAGCCCTGTCAAACGTATCACGCGTAGAAACTCGTCGGCGCTCGCTTCCGGCCGTCCGATCATCACGTTTTCGCGCAGACTGCCGTGAAAAAGACGCGCGTCCTGGCCCACGTACCCCACAGCTTTGCGCCAGTCGGCGAGGTCAATCTGCTCAACGTCCAGACCGTCCGTGAACATCTGCCCTCCGACCGGCGCGTAAAGACGCGCCATCACACGCAGAAGGGTCGATTTACCGCTCCCAATGCGGCCCAGGATAGCAACCCGCTCGCCGGACTGGATGCTCAAATTGACGTCCTTCAGAACCGGCGGATTCGGTTGCATCTCCTGTGTGGGATACGAGAAGCAGACGTCCTTCAGGGTGATTTGCCCCGAGAGCGAAGGCTTCGGCAGATACGTGCGCGATGAATCGCGATCGACAGGCATCGCCATCAAGCTGTTCAACGAATGTAGCGCGGCCTTTGCCTGCTGGAAGCGCAAGGCGAGTCCCATCACCTGGCTCAGCGGCGCAGTAATCCGGCCAGCCAGCATCACCGTACCGATCAACGCGCCTTGCGTGAGCTCGCCTGCGTCGATCAGGTAGACGCCGAATACGATCAGCACCACGGTCTGCAACTGCTGCAACAAGGTAATGAAGCTCGTCGCCTTGCTGGAAATCTGACGCGACTTCATCGAAGAAGATGCCGCCATCGCGCTGAAAGACTCCCAGCGCTTTTGCATATGCCCTTCGCCACCCACCGCCTTGAGTGTTTCCAGACCTTCAACCGATTCGATCAGCACGCCCTGCTTGAGCGACGCTTCCTTGAGGTTCCCTTTCATGATCCGCGCGAGCGGCCATTGCACCAACAGACTCACACCGATGATCAACGGGATCATCAGCAACGGCACCCAGCCGAGCGAACCGCCGACCGCGAATACCACGCCTACAAAGACGAGCACGAATGGCAGATCGGAAATTGCAGAGAGCGTGGCAGAGGTTGCGAAGTCGCGCACCGACTCGAACTCGCGCAACTGGTTGGCGAATGACCCTGCCGACGACGGTTTGTGCTCCATGCGGATGGAGAGCGCCTGGCGGAACAAAAGCGTGCCCATGACCAGGTCGGCTTTCTTGCCGGCGACGTCGAGTAAATGGCTACGTACATGGCGCGAGATCGCTTCGAACAGCATCGCAATTCCAACCCCGATCGCGAGCGACCAGAGGGTGACGTAGGCCTGGTTCGGGACCACGCGGTCATACACGTTCATCGTGAAAAAGACGCTGGCAAGGCCGAGCACATTGATCAGCAATGCACCGAGCGCAGCACTCGCGTAGTAGCGTCGATAACGCCATAGCGTGCCCAGCAACCAGTGGCCGGCCGGTTCCACGCTATCCCCTTCGCGCAGCTCGACTTTGGCCGTCGGCTTGACCAGAATGGCGTAGCCCGAATAGATTTCGTCCATTTCCTCTTGGGTGTACTCCACGGGCTCGGGACCAATTTCCGGCACCATCACCTGATATAGAACGCGGCTTTTGGCTTCCTTGTCCGGATTCGCACGCCGACCCAGCAGCACGCAGCCACCCGTGCGGCGATGCAGCAAGATGACCGGCAGCACGTGCTCCGGCAGCAGTTGCAGACGACGCTCCACCAAGCCCGCCGTGAGGCCCGCGTTTGACAGGGAGTCGAGCGCCAGTGACGGCGAAAGCATGCCGCTCTTCGGCAGCCCCGCGGTGAGCGCCTGCGCCGTCTTGCCGCAACCGTAGCGCTCGCAGATCCACATCACGGAACCGAGGAGGCCGTCCTCGTTGGTGAGGGGCGCGGTAGCCTGTACGTCAGGAAAATCGTTTCGCGTCATGATCGTAACCGGTTAGATTGAAGTATGTGGTGCGACACCTGAACCGCAATCCAGACGCAGAAAACAATGAAGCAATGCTCGTCGTTTAAAGGATCGATTCGGCTAATTCGGGTGACCTGATGAACGAAACATGAGATTTCGTACTGGCTCCAATTGTCCGGATATCGGTGACCCCGCGAAATCAGACAGCCGCGACAACATAGTGAGACTGGTACGAATTTTTAGTTCGCAGCCTTTCACAAGCACTGATTTCCGCGCGCGATTGTCTGACCAGATAGGGCCGCCAGGATCAACGGTGGCCAACCCACTATTCGCCTGTTAATCTTGTATCGTTACTAGA
>NZ_VZQN01000112.1:0-4320 GCF_014397645.1 Paraburkholderia sp. 31.1 | reverse complement strand
AATTTCCGCTTCCGCGAAGCCGATCTGCCTCTTCATCCTCGTGAGTCCGTTCTGTGAGCTGCCTTCTATAACGTCTTCGGCTACGTGAGCGATGACCGCCGAGTTCCATTAATCAGCGTTTCCCTAGTGCACGGCTGGATCTTTTCTCTCACCGATGGCCGCATCGAGGAACTCGACTCTGGCTATTCCGCAGGTAGCACCCACCAGGACACACCACATAAGAACGCAGGCTGATCCACCACAATGAATCGCCCTCCAAATCACACTCCTCTTTTCCGTCCATCATGAATCTACGAGCGTCACTCTCAACGCTCCCACGCGACCTGATTGCGGGTGTCGTTGTCTTTCTTGTCGCGCTGCCGCTGTGCCTAGGTATTGCCAATGCATCTGGTGTTGAGCCCTTCGCAGGCCTTGTGTCCGGCATCATCGGCGGCCTCGTCGTCGCGGTTCTGAGCGGCTCGCCACTCTCCGTCAGTGGACCGGCGGCGGGCCTCGTCGTCATTCGTCGAAGGCATTGCGCGCCTCGGCAGCTTCTCGGCCTTTCTGCTCGCCGTGCTACTGTCCGGCGTCATTCAATTTGGCTTCGGAATGGTGAAGGCAGGCCGAGTGGCCGCACATGTGCCTTCGCCCGTTATCAAGGGTATGCTTGCCGCCATTGGCATATTGCTGATCGTCAAGCAGGTGCCGTTCGCGTTAGGCATGGCAGGTGACCTTGATACGCCCGTCGGCAACATGCCATTCAGCCTCCGCGCACTAACCGCCTTCGCCGTCGCGACGGTGTCACTCGTCCTGCTAGCCAGTTGGGAAACCCGAGCGCTGCGACGCTTCAGGCTTGTGCGCCTAGTCCCTGCGCCGCTCGCCGTTGTGCTGCTCGGCATTGCCGCGACGCTGTTGCTTGACATGCTGTCCCCAAGCCTCGCCTCGGCCGCCGAACACCGTGTCGCCCTGCCCGAGCTCGCCTCGATGGCTGCTCTCAGCGCCGCAATCAAGAGCGCTGATCTCGGGCCGAATTTCGCGCAACTACTGAACCCCGACATCTGGCGCGTCGCGTTGACGCTGGCGGTCGTCGGAAGTCTCGAGACGCTGCTGAGCCTGGAAGCCGTCAAACAGATCGATCCGAAGCGCCGCCCGACTCTGCCAGACCGGGAGCTGAAAACGCAAGGCGTGGGCAATCTGATTGCAGGAGCAATAGGCGGCCTGCCGATCACGTCGGTAATCGTGCGCAGCTCGGCGAACGTCAATGCAGGTGCACAGAGCCGCGTGTCCGCCATCGTGCACGGCATACTGCTGCTAGTCAGCGTGTTTGCACTCACCGGCCTGATTAACCAGATCCCCCTGGCAAGTCTTGCCGCGATCCTCATCCATACCGGCATCAAGCTCGCCAAACCGAGTTTGTTCCTGTCCGTTGCGAAACAGGGACCAGGTGCATTCGCACCGTTCATCGCGACGATAATCGGCGTGCTCGCCGTGGATCTCCTGTTCGGCATCGCGCTCGGACTCGCGGTCGTTGTCCTCATGGTCGCGTGTGCGAATTTGCGTGACCCCGTTATGTTTGCGCAGCAAGACGACCACTACCTGCTGTCTTTCCGCAAGGATGTGTCATTTGTCGGCAAGGTGAAGGTCAAGCACTACCTGTGGCAGATTCCTGACCAATCGGCCGTTATCATCGACACGACCGTGCCGACTACATCGATCACGATGTGCGCGACCTGATCGACGCGTTCATCGTCGATGCACGGGGCCGCGGTATCACGGTCGAGATCAGGCAGCAGCCACATCACGCGAAAGAACGGAATGGACGCTGGCCGTTCCGCAACCAGACCGCGCGATAAGCATTAAATAGTGGAGCAGACACAGGGACGGGTTGTGCCACGATGAGGACCACTCATCTGCCCGACAGGTAGGAATGTTGGGCGGGTGTCTGTGCAACGCCGCCATCGCCACAGCCGGATTCACCGTCTGCTCTGTCAATCGCCAGCATACGAAATGGCGGCCGTGGCAGCGTGTTGTGTTGCCGGGCGTGGGCTGTTGGGTATCGCAGCCCCGATCGGGGCAAGCGAAGATGTACGGAATGATGGTCAGCAGGGGGATGGTGGAGGCACCTTGACGATCCGATCAGCTATTCCCGCCCGGCACGTTGCAACCTCGCTGCCTGCGTAGCAGATACAACAGAACCGACGATGCCCTACGTCGAAACGTGATGAGTCTCGACGCGTTTGGGCACTTACTAACTAGTGCATAAATAAGCGAACATAAATCGACGCCATGGTCTAAGCTTTAAAGGGCTTAGGGAGAGGCGAGATGCGCGAGGACGACGGCCGGCAGCTTTCACACGCAACGCTTGAAGAGATCCGTATCCGGGCGGTCAAGCGCGTCGAAGCTGGCGAGTCGCCGGAGGACGTGATCCGCACGCTCGGATTCTCGAGGGCGCGTATTTACGAGTGGCTGGCGGCATGGCGTGAAGGGGGGATCGAGGCGTTGCGAGCCAAGGCAATCCCTGGTCGACCGATGAAGCTGCCGTCCGAGGCTATCCGCTTCGTCTATCAGACGGTCACAACGAAGAACCCCATGCAGATGAAGTTCGAGTTTGCATTGTGGACGCGAGACATGGTGCGGGAGTTGATTCGCGAACATTTCAACGTCAGGCTCTCCGAGGTGTCGGTCGGTCGACTGCTGCGCAAGCTCGGGCTTTCACCCCAGCGGCCGCTCGTGCGTGCGTACCAACGCGACCCTGAACTGGTCGAGTCGTGGATGCGCGACGAATACCCGGCCATTGTCGGGCAGGCCAAACGCTGCGGGGCACAGATCTTCTTCGTCGACGAATCGACGGTGCGATCGGACTATCACAGCGGCACGACCTGGGCACCGGTCGGTCAAACCCCGGTAGTCGAAGTCACTGGCGCGCGCTTCAAGGTGAACCTGATCTCCGCGATCAGCCCGCGTGGCCAACTTCGATTCATGTGTTTCGAAGGCAGCTTCAAGATCCCCGTGTACGTCGACTTCGTCAAACGGCTGATGCTCACCGCCGATGCGCCTGTCTTCCTGATTGCCGATGGTCATCCGGTACATCGTTGCAAAGCGATCCGGCAGCTTGCCGCGGAATCGAATGGGCGCCTTTGTCTGTTCTTCCTTCCTGCTTACTCGCCAGACCTGAACCCGGACGAGCTGGTATGGGGTTATCTCAAACATCACAGGATCGGCAAGCTTGCCATCAAAGGTCCCGGGCATCTCAAGCAGCGTGTTCGAGCGGTTCTGCGCTCGTTGCAGAAGATTCCAGCCTTGGTCCGATCCATGTTTCAACATCCGTCAGTCCGCTACGCGGCTTGACCCATGTCCGGTTACTTTGTTTCGGCTTAGTAAGTAGCCCGCGAAAAGGTTGACGACTTTCTTGAGATGTTGGCGGAGTGGACGGGACTCGAACCCGCGACCCCCGGCGTGACAGGCCGGTATTCTAACCAACTGAACTACCACTCCTTTTCGAAGTTAACCTTAGCATGTCTGCCCGCGTTTTTCCAGCAAGAACCTTGCTCAAGAAGCACGAATCCGGATTGCGTCGCTACATGGAAGATGATCCCAACAAATGTCAATATGACCAGTATTACTAATCGTGCCAACGAGTAGCATGACTGCACGAATGTTTGTGCGACGCACACCGTCTTTTATCCTGGCCCCGCGCGATGCAATAAACCCGCGAGAGCGGCCTGCGTGCAGGCTTATGGCGGCTGCGGCATCAGGAATACACGGATGAAGAAGCTGTGCAGCGCGCCGACGATGAAGGCCTTGAACTTCAAGTGGATCAAGTCAGCATAGTGGTACTCAACTGGCTATCGAAAGCATCAATCATGTTCTGCGCCGCCCCGATACCCTCCTTCGATATCGCGACTTCCATTTGAGCGCACTGCTCTGCAAGCGTGCGGTATCCAAACACATTTAGCGCGCCCCGCAACGAATGCAACTCGGCGAGTATCCGGGCCGCGTTGCCGGCATCGTACGCGGCATGGATCGCCGCCAGCGCCTCTTCGCACGATTTCAGGAATGTAGCCCGCACGTGGACTGGCATTGCACGGCCGCCCAGCATCCCATCACGTTTCCTTTCCTGTTCCTCCGCCTGCACCGCCACACCGGGCACGCCGGTCACCTCCGACAGCGTTGCCGACAGCTCGTCCAGCTGCAGCGGGTTGGCCACGACCCTTCCAGCTTCGCGAGCCCGGCACGCGACTCGCTGATTACCGCCCGCCCCCTACCGAAACCGGCAACGTAAAAAGAAGCACGGTCCGCCTTAACCGGCAAGACCGTGCAACATCACCCGTCTACAACTCC
>NZ_VZQN01000111.1:0-4950 GCF_014397645.1 Paraburkholderia sp. 31.1 | reverse complement strand
GCCAGAGGCCAAAGGCTGTTCCTCCCAAGCCGCCGAGGCAACGCGGACATCCGCCCAGCCTGGAGCGACCTTCGCCGAGCCGCCCGTGGAGGCAAAACGCTAACTCCGGTTAAATGGACATCCCATAGCGGAGTAATCGCAAGCTTGCGATTACTCTCCCGGTGCAAACTCAAGGATTGTCGTCGCCCTGACGCCGCGCTCGGACCTCAGGTTCAGCAGCATGCGGCGCACCGCCGAATAGCTGCCCGTATAGCCGTGGTTGCGTTTCAGCGCATTGTGGATCGTCGTGCCCTGAACGTCGGCGTTAAACCAGCCTCGCACCAGATCGCGAAATGGCTCGAGCGTGGAGATGCGGCTGCGTGGCACCTTGGGATCGCGCCCAAAGATGCCAGCCAGCTCCGCGTCATCCGGCAAGGGACGGCCGGGATCAAGCCAGCCGTGAGCGAGCGCAACCTGCCGTACGGTCTTCAGCTTGCCGCGCCCCATCAGGTGTGCACCGGCAATGTCGCGGTCGGAATCGCCCTGGCGCATCCGCGCCAGGACCTGTCGATACTCAAACACTTCGAACCTCCTGTTACTCATCGGCCCTCCGGGCAAAGATGCCGAAGGTACCGGGTTACGGAAATTCGAAATGCGTTTCGGGCTACGGCCCGGCGCGACCACCAGCCTGCACAGTGGCTCGATTACGCCGATCCTGAGGTGGCTCCATTACGCCGATCATGCACTGGCTCGATTACGCCGATCATCAAGTGGCTCGATTACGCCGATCCCGGAATGGCCTCATTACGCCGATCCGTGACAACGAGACCTACATCAAGGTCAAGGGCCAATGGAAGGCAGTATGACTTTCCGTGAGGCAGAGGCTGGCCCGCCGTGAGGAATCAAACGCGGGTTAGCATGTCTGCCAGAGCCGCACGGTGTGGACAGGGCCACACCCGGCGATTTCCGGCACGGAGGCCAGCATGGAACACAATAGCACGGTGTACGTTGGACTCGATGTTCACAAGGAATCGATCACGGTCGCCTATTCGATCGATGCCGGCGAAGTCGAGTTGCTCGGCAAGATAGGAACGACCCCGGCAGAGATTGATCGGCTGTGCAAGCGGCTGCAATCGAAGGCACGGCGCGTGTGCGTGGTGTATGAGGCAGGTCCCTGTGGCTATGGTCTGTACCGGCGACTGGTCGAGCAGGGTTTCGAGTGCATGGTCTGTGCGCCGTCGCTGATTCCAAGGAAGCCGGGTGAGCGCGTGAAGACCGACCGGCGCGACGCAATCAAGCTGGTGCGCGCGCTACGTGCGGGTGACCTCTCGGCCGTGTACGTGCCTGGCGTTGAAGATGAAGCGTTTCGGGATCTGGCTCGCGCGTGGGCATGCGCGCGGGATGACCTCAGACAGGCACGGCATCGACTGAAGTCCTTCCTGCTCGCGCACGGCGTGCGCTATACCGGCAACGCCAACTGGGGCCCCGCCCATCGACGCTGGCTGAGTGAGCATACGTTTGACAGCGAGTGGCAACAACTGGCGTTTAACGAACACCGGCGCACGATCGAGGACCGGCTTGCGCAATGCGAGCGTCTCGAGACCGCCTTGCGCGAGGCGGTGATCAACTGGCGGTTCTATCCGGCCGTACTCGGGTTGCAGGCGATGCGCGGTGTGCAATTCGTCACGGCCGTCGGAATGCTCTCGGAACTTGGTGACCTATCACGATTTGAACATCCCCGTCAGTTGATGGCATGGCTAGGAGTGACATCTCGAACAATCCCTGTCATGCCGCTAGCGGCATTACCCTTGCGAAAACGCGATTCGTCCATTGGTCGTCGGGCGCCGCTATCGACAGGTTGTAGTTATGGAAGGTCCGTCGGCAAAATCTGGCGGAAGGATGGGAGCTAGATTAAGGTGCGCGGTCAGTGGAAGTTACCTCGGTCGGAAAAATGGGCGCCAACATTCCGCAAAATCAGGGAGTGGAGACATAGATGAAGCCAATCTTCCGAGCTGTGTACACGTAGGAATTTTGTGAGGAAGTGCGCCCCAGGTAACCCGCGCTCAGCCATCATCTCGACCAGATCGCGTGGACTGAGCTTGCAGATGAGGTGCCACCGCGCACCATCGAACGCACTCTCCAGACCCTTCCGCGCGGTCATCGCGGGCCATCGGATTGACGCTACTCAACCCCACCTTTGACCCTGGTTGCAAGAGAACCGCAGCTTCTAGGTTCCGTAGAGTCGCTTAACCAGCCTTCCGAGCGTTGGTGCCTGAATAAGCAAGCTGAACACGACAATCAGGTAAGTTACGCCGATCAGCATCTCGCGGCCGGGGAACTCTGGCAGCGAAAGCGCGAGCGCAATCGAAATGCCGCCGCGTAGACCTCCCCATGTCATAAGCGTGGCGGTATGCGGGTTCAGGCGCCTGAACTTCTGAAGCATCAGTAGCGGCAGTACCACGCTGATACCCCGAGCAATCAGAACAACTGGAATCGCCGTAAGCCCAAGCAAAACGATGTGCTGATGCAAGGAGACCGCAATGATTTCCAGACCGATCAGACCGAAAAGAATGAGATTGAGCAGCTCGTCCAGCAATTCCCAGAAATTGAACAGGTGCTCGCGAGTCTTCTCCGACATAGCGGTCGCCGCGCCGTGATTAGCGATCACGAGCCCCGTGATGACTACACTCAGCGGTGCTGAAACATGCAGGTGCTCCGCCAGACTGTATCCGCCGGTGGCCAAAGCCAGGGTGATCAGTATCTCGACCGGGTAGCTGTCGATTCCCCGGAGCAGGACAGACGCGCCAAAACCCAGGCAAGTTCCGAGGACAAGAGCGCCAATTATCTCCCGGAAGAGGTCGACGGCGACAGCTCCCGCTGAGAACTCGCTAGTACCTGTGGCAAGACCAACAAGCGTCAGGAACGCGACCACGGCGGTCCCGTCGTTGAAGAGCGATTCACCGACTATCTTGGTTTCCACGCTTTGGGGTGCGCCGGCCTTCTTGAGTACGCTAAGCACAGCGATCGGGTCGGTCGGCGAAATCAATGCCCCAAACGCCAGGCACCACAGCAGACTGACCGGGTGTCCAAGCAATTGAGCCACGTAATAGAACCCCGCTCCAACCGCGCCAATGGAGATGAGTACACCGACAGTAGCCAACATCAGCACTACGCGCCGCTGCTCGCGCATGCGTGACAGGTCGACGTGAAGCGCTCCTGCGAAAAGTAGCAGGCTCAAAAGGCCATGAAATACGATATCGGAGAAGTCGATCCGGGTGACAATCTTGCGGGCCTGCGTAACCATCTCAGGATAGTGGAAACCCAGCGCCGATACGATCAGGCAGGTGATCAATCCAACAGCTGTGATGCCGAGTGTATCGGGCAGCTTGATGTAGCGGTGGTTGATAACGCCAAAAATCGCGACTAGGGTGAACAACACTCCCGCCACGTGAAATACTGTCATAGGATAATTTTGTGCATTGCAATTAGAAGATCTGAACAGAATTCAGCCGGACCGAACCGATAAGTGCAACGATCAGGCCCGGAAGTCTATTCAGAAAACACATGGCGGTTCAAGCTGCGTGATCTGCCAGGAGGGTCACTACGATTCGTGACACTAACGGATTTCAGCTCACGATCAGCACGTTGTTTCCAATGGCCGCCAGTGGTGACAGGTCTGCACATTGGTGGTCGGCCATGTGTAGCGAGCTATGAGCGTAGTCGGCTTTCGGCCAGCGCCTCCGACCGAAGGACAACATGAACATGATTATGGCAAGAGCCGATGCGGCAATGAGTGTTATCGCCGCGACACCTTTAGACCCTCGCGGATTGCGCGATCGCACTGGCGGCAGCATGCGCATCGATCCTGATCGCGCTGTCTTCGAACACCGTCATCTATGTCAGGTGATGGTTAGCACAAGCAGCGCGCCGACGACGAATTGACAGATCGTATGACCCCGCGAAGACCGCACGATAAAAATGCCGGCTAAAGGCGGCCACGTAATCCGCTACTTTCAGTAGAGAATCGTCCGGTCATTGAGCCCGTCATCGGCGCGCAGAGATTCATATGCATAGCTGCGCATCGACAAAGTGACGAGATTCGGCAGATAGTTGCCGGCGTTCTCGCCTAACACGCGTACAAGGAGTGTGGTGGGTTCCGTCAAAATCACAATCACAAGCAGATCGAAACCAAAGATTGATTTGCGGTGGTGAAGATATTCCTTAGCGAGACTACGTGCCCTCAGGCCCTGAAGGTGACGGACAAAGTGGCTAATGAAGCAGCAGTCGGCACTTGGGCATTACCCTTCTCCTTCACAGTTTCTCGCCCCGACAGGCGGAAATGCGTGAACCGGGAAGATATGTTGCACATCTTCAGCGACGCGCGCCAAACAGATTTCGCAGCACCGACAGCATGCCCACGGGAACGAGACGGAAGTGGGCATGGTTCGGGATGCTTGCATGGCTGTGCGAGTTCGAAAATTCAATCAGAGAGAAAGGCTTCATGGCTATCTCCGTGCAAATCTCAAGAACATAAATGAGATAGTACGGGAATAACATTTTGCATTTTATCGAACCAGTCAGAAATGATGCTGCTACCAGGAATTTCGACTGCGGCAGGAAATCGTGTGACAACTTCACTGTTCGGCACAGCCATGAACGTGCCCTATCCGCACCTCGCCGCACGCCTGTTCAACACGCCGCTCTCGCACCAACGGTTCGATGAAAATAGGCGAGCAATGGGTGGGCCACTGTCTATACGGGCAGCCCTATCTGGTCAGACAATCGCGCGCGGAAATCAGTGCTTGTGAAAGACTGCGAACGAAAAATTCGTACCAGTCTCACTCTGTTGTCGCGGCTGTCTGATTTCGCGGGGTCACCGATATCCGGACAATTGGAGCCAGTACGAAATCTCGTGTTTCGTTCGCCAAGGTCACCCGAATTAGCTGAATCGATCCTTTAAACGACGAGCAT
>NZ_VZQN01000110.1:0-4983 GCF_014397645.1 Paraburkholderia sp. 31.1 | reverse complement strand
AGGAGGGGGCCCCGAATCCGGGCAAACCCCGCCTCGCTTGCGACCGAATTCCTTCGACATTCTGATAATTGCAAGCTGACTCGTCGGCAACGCCGGCGACGAGCTTATTGATCAGTGTTTCCCTAGCGCTCAAGATATCCGCAATGCGTGCAGCGCTTGCCGAGGCGGAGGGCGCACGTGGCGTCCTCGCTGAGCACGCGGCGCGCGGCGTCGTCGGCGAAGTCGCGCTGTGCGAGAGTCTGGCCGCCGAGGTGTCGGCACTGAGCGGGATCGTGTCCGAGGCTCAGGTGGCGAATGCTGCATGCGACAAGTTCATCGCGGACGCGCGTAGCCGGTTCACCCATCTCACCACTGCTGGCAAATGTGTACATGCGCCGATTTGTGTTGGCATGGAAGAAGCTCGGACTTCAGCGCAGTCTTGGCAGTCGAATCGTGACCTACGCGGACGATCTTGTGATCCTGTGCAAGCGAGGCAAGGCCGAAGAGGCCTTACTGCAACTGCGCGCGATCATGGGCAAGCTGAAGCTGACGGTCAACGAGGAGAAGACGCAAATCTGCAAGGTTCCGGAAGGGGAATTCGACTTCCTGGGTTACACGTTTGGGCGGATGTACTCAGCAACGACTGGCCAGGCCCGTATGGGCATGCGTCCGTCGAAGAAGAGTATTCGGCGCATGGTTGAGAAAGTCCATGCGCTACCGGAGGTTGAGCGCGCTTGGTCGCCAGATGAAATGGAGGTCAGCGTGCGTCGATCGCCTACACTTGCTAATGGCATTCGGGTCCCATCGTCGCACGCCGTCACGCAACGCCAAGGAAACAGGATCGCATCCTGGCAATCGATTCGCGCTTGCCCCGCGCACCGCTACCCCCAACTGTGAAACTGCGCGTGGGGCGCCTTACTCAGGTCGCGCTACCGAAAAGATCAGCGAGGCAATCGATGAGAGTGAACCCCCCAGCGCGCACAGAGTTGCCCGGGCAAGTCGTACTCGTCTTTCAGGGTGGCGGGGCGTTGGGCGCGTATCAGCTTGGTGTCTATCAGGCGATGGACGAAGCGGGCATACAGCCGGATTGGGTGATCGGCACCTCCATTGGCGCGATCAACGCAGCCTTGATCGCCGGGAATCCACCGGAGCGCCGATATCGACGGCTGGAGGAATTCTGGAACCAGGTGACCGATCGCACCCGCCTGGACGTGCCTGCTGCCTGGCCTGGCTGGGACAAAATCTTTGCAAAATGGATGATCATCGGCGGCGGCATCGAGGGATTCTTCCAGCCCAATCCGGCATCCTGGCTCGGACCGCTCGCCCGGCTCGGCGTGGATCGAGCGTCGTATTACCTGATTGCGCCGTTGCGCGATACGCTTTGTTCGCTGGTCGACTTCGATCTGCTGAACGCCGGGCATCCGCGACTGACCGTGGGCGCAGTTCACGCCTGCACGGGCGCGATGCGCTACTTCGACTCGCGCGACCAACGGCTGAATGCCTCGCACATCATGAGCTCGGGCGCGCTGCCACCCGCGTTCCCGGCCGTGCGGATTGACGGAGAGCCGTATTGGGACGGCGGCGTTTATTCCAACACCCCGGTCGAGGTGGTGCTGGATGACAAGCCCCGCAAGAGTTCGGTCATCTTCTCGGTACAGGTGTGGAACCCGATCGGCCCTGAGCCGGAAAGCATATGGCAGATCTCGGAACGGCAAAAGGACATCCAGTACGCCAGTCGCACCGACAGTCACATCGCGCGTCAGCAGCAGATACACCGTCTCCGCCATGTGATCCGCGAACTGGTTAAGCGCTTGCCGGAAGCCGAGCGCGCCTCGTCCGAAGTCCAGGAGCTTGCCGCCTGGGGGTGCCAGACCACCATGCGTATGATCAAACTTGCTGCGCCCCGCCTGGACGGGGACGACCAGTTGAAGGATATCGATTTCACCCCAGCCGGCATTGCTTCCCGACAGCGCGCGGGCTATGAAGCAGCAATGCGGGCCATTGCCGCGTGCCCGTGGGAAGCACCGATGGACCCAGTAGAAGGATTGACCGTCTACAGCGCGGATGAAGACGTAACCGGTGAGAGACGCGTTTGACGCCTGCCCGAATAAGGACCCGTCGCCGTTGACCGAATGATGCGATTGACGAAATTCCCGGTGGCCGGTGATGGCGTAATGCCAACTTTCTTCGACGCTCCGGGTGCAGGCAAGGCCGCGCTGATTGCCCGTCCGCAGGATCAGGGCTGGCGACGTATAGCGCGTCGCGCAGCGATGAACTTTACTTCGGCCGCCCGCCGCAGCTGAAGCACTGCGCCAGGTCGAATGGGCGGCCAAGGCCGTGCACCGTGCACCAGTAGAGAGGACGTGCGCAGCGATGCGGTCTCGCCGATTTGCGCGACTTCGCTGTGCAGCCGGCAACATGGCGGGGCGTCGGGCGTCGGGCGCCGCAGCGAGGCTGCGCCGCTCGTTCTTCTCCCGCCCGCGCACGAAGCGCGAATCTGGGCGCCACCTAAGCGCCGCGGCTCTGGTGCAAATAGGCGGTCCGGACGAGATTTTTGTTATAGAAAGGATACCTCATCAAGCAGACAGGACGGCCTCCCAAACTGCGGGCGCAGCGGTATCTTTGAGGCCGAGCTTCGCGAGGCTGAATTGGCCCTTGCGAATACGATGGACCAACTCAATACCTGAGAGAGTAATCGCTGCGTTCCTGAAACGTTTGAAGCCGAGCATGACTTTCGTCCGGGACTTGATGTTGCGGTGGTCCTGCTCGACCAAATTATTGAGATATTTCGAGGATCGGATCTTCGTGTCCTCAGGCAGCAAGCCATCGGCCTTCATCTCGCGCACGGCGCGGTGCGAGGCTGCATAACCATCAAGCGTGATGGTCTTCGGTGGCTGGCCTTGAAGTTTGATTGCCTTCCTGAAAAAGGTTTTTGCCGCCTTCACGTCGCGTCTGGCGCTGAGCATGAAGTCTACCGTCTGGCCCACCCGATCCACTGCTCGATAAAGATAGACCCACTTGCCGCGCAGCTTGAGGTAAGTCTCGTCGACACGCCACGACTGGCCGGTGGGCCTGCCAAAGCGGTTCCACCGTTTGACGAACTCCGGCGAAAAGCGCCGCACCCAGCGCAGGATCGTCGTGTGCGCCAGCGACAGACCCCGTTCCGCCATCATTTCGACCAGATCGCGCAGGCTAAGCTTGTAGCGCAGGTACAACCGAACACACAGAATGATCACATCGCGGTCAAAGTGACGGCCTGCGAACAGTTCGTCCAGGCTCTTCAGCTTGCTCATCGTCGGTTCTCAATTCGTTCAGCCCGACAGCTTAACCGATTCGCCCCCCGCGCTATTTGCACCAGAGACCTCGGAACGACCTGGATACGGTTGCAGTCATCTGCGGAGAGGCTGTGGGTCTGTTAAAAGACCGCCCGGGTGCGGAATCAATCGTGCAATCGATGGCGGCACAGGCGGCCGATCTCCTCAGTAAGGGCAGCAAGCTCAAGTTCACCTCAACGTCGTGATAGTAGGTGAGTTGATCTGCCACCGGGCTGACCGAGCACCACCTCCGCGCCGTTCAGATGACTCCTCGGCCATACCAAACGTGCAAGCACCGTGCGGTACCGTGGCATCGAGGTCGACGATGCCCTTGAGATGGCAGAGCAGACCGAAGTTTGAACCGAGGTACCTCCGGACGGTGGTCTGCATCGGGCGCTGTCCCGGCCACCAAGGGACGTTCGCTTGGCCGTTTGCAAGGACGCTCGAGCGGCGGCTTCCGCACTTGAAACCGGCCATTCAAAGACGCCATTCTGGCGTCGGACTGATTTTCAACCGCCCAAGTTTTGATTCAGCAGCGCAAACAACGCTTCCCACCCGCGCTCGGCGGCGGCATGGTCGTATACCGGGAAGTCCGGCACCATCCAACCGTGAGCGGCGGTGTAAATTTCCGCGCGGTAATTTACACCGGCTTCGACGAACGCCTTCTCCAGGCGCTTGGCCATCGCCGGCGGATAGCTGTCATCGTTCTCTGCGCTAGCGAGGTAGACCGCTGCTTTTAGGTTGGACACGAGCAAGTGTGGACTGGTTGGCGCGTCGGTCGCCAGATTGCCACCATGGAAGCTAGCGACCGTCACAAAACGATCAGGATAGGTGGCCGCCGCGGTAATCGCCATACCGCCACCCATGCAAAAACCTATTGCGCCGACCTTGGCGCCCGTAACATCGCTGCGGGCATCGAGATAGGCCAGGAAGGCTTCGGTGTCATTCGCAGCCTTATCATTCCCTGTCGTAGCCATCAATGGGCCTAGAATTGCGCGCACGTCGCCCTTAAACACTTCCTCTGGCACGAGGGTTTCGTAGGGGCCGTAGCGGTAGAACAGGTCGGGGAGTAACACGACGTAGCCGGCGTTTGCAACGCGCTGTGCCATCTCAAGCACCGCAGGCCTGATCCCGCCAGCGTCCATAAAGAAAATCACCGGTGGCCACGGCCCCTCGCCAGCAGGCGTCATAATATTCGCGGGGCATTCTCCGTCGCGAGTTCGAATAGTCACTCGTTCGTGGGGCATGAAATTCTCCTATTGCCGATGGGTGTGCCGAGAGTAGTCTATCGTCAACATCCGTTTCCGGTCAGCAGTGTGTATTTAACCTCCTGAGTCATTAAACCGATCCCTCGTTTCGCCAAACGTCTAATGGTCAGGGAATGGCCGTTGTACCTGGTTTGGACGTTCGGAGACCTTTCTTGAGCGTCTCAAATGGGTCGTTCACGGTCCGACCAGCGACGCAACGCCGCGAATCTCACGTGCGACGGGATGACCGGCAAGCTTCGGCCACAAAGTGTCATTCGGCGTAGCGCCGGTCGGCCGTTCAGACGTCCGTTCCACTCGGCGGATTCAACCGGTGGATGCAATAGTTTGCTGGAATCGTTCGGCGGGCGTCTCGTAGTCCAGTGTCTTTCTTGGACGCTCGTTCAGTCGTCTTGCCACAGCGTTGAGTTTGGCCTGCGAATACA
>NZ_VZQN01000109.1:0-5159 GCF_014397645.1 Paraburkholderia sp. 31.1 | reverse complement strand
TGGACACCGGTTGGTGCCGTGACGCTTAACCCCGAACGCGACTCAGTCGTCGAGATGGCGTCGATCAGCGCAAATAAACAGCCTCTGGCTGCATGAGTGAGGCGACAACTTGCTTGACGCGCGCCGAGCCAGAGGAGTTGGTGAAGTGCGATTGTGCGGCCCGACTCGATAATGCCAATCGCCACGGACGTGAGCTTCGCGAACTCTGGCGATGTATCGGAATTCGTCAGGTCCATCCATTTCCGCAGGGCGACCGCTGCGTAGCTAACCTGCGTCGAATCTCGTCCTCGCAGCGCAGATGCAATCATTTTCTCCGTGGCCTTCGCCGACAGAGCATCCGTCACGTTAAAGTGAACTAGGGCGGGGAGGGCTGCCCTAGCTCCGTCGACATCTGAATAAAAGGATAGCAACTGTTCCCACCGAGAGGCCGTCTTATCCTCGTTCGACAGCGCCGGTACGATCGCAAAAGAGAGCGCACGACCGATACACTTGGCAAGTTCTCGTCGAGCGCGGACGGCGACGTCAGCCATTCCGCCTTGCTCGCTGACTGGTCTCCACGACGTCAGTTGCTCAAATAGCCTGACGGCCTGTTCAGCGGTCGGAAATAGCTGAGTCGCTTGCTCCTCCGCAGCGTTCGTTATGCCCTCGTAGACCGATATAGCGAGGTTTACCTCCGGAGATGGATAGATTCGCAGCTCCTTCTGCGTGTTGTCGAGAACTTCAGGGTTGTGGTCATACAGCCGCGAGCGAAGCAGCGCTTCTACTTGACCGGGGTCCCTAGTCGGGAGGATCAATAACGCGTGAGGGAGCAAGCCCGTCTCGGGTAGAACGGCATACTCAGGGACATCCCCCCAGATTGCATCCGCCAAGTTATTGCGCTCTGCCTCAGTGAGGAAATTACTTTTACGGCAGAGCGGAAGCAATCGGAGCAAAGAATCACGCCTTGACGAGTCCCGGGCTGCCCGCACTGCCTCTATCAGTTGAGCGATGCGCTCATCGATCACGGAGGAGAGCGGGCGCTCCCCGGGGTACTTGATCACCGGGTTGGGCCATTCCGGACCGTCGCGCCCTTCGATTTCATGGGCGAGCGGAAATTTAAGCGCAATGGGTAGCACGTCGGGCAGTTCGGATTCAGGAATGCTCGCGAGGGAGTTATCCACGAGAGAATCAAGAGCCTTGCGAAGCCAGATATGTCGCATTTCTGATCGGTCGGCCAAAGATCCGGCGAGTGCAAAGATTTCCTTCGCTTGGGAAGGGGGGACTCTAACCACGAGCCGCGCAAGGATCTCTACGAGCACGCGAAGCCTCGTCAAACTGTCAACGTTTGTTCCGGCTGTACTCCTTACTTGCTGCCGCCGTGTTTAACAGCGGACGTGACTCGGGGAATCAATACGTCCACAGAACGCTGGGTGAAGCACGCTACATTAATGCGGCCAAATACATCCTTGATCGCTGACGAGTCTTCACTACTTGCGGCGCGGATCGCGAGCGGAAGATCAATTAGTTCAGTGCCCGTGCCGCCATATAGCACGATAGCTTTTGCCTTGTCCGCGAGCAGGTTGACACTGAAACCACGAGTGGCAATGCGTAACGGAATTCCGCAAATCTTGCTCAAACCATCGAGGAGCAGGAAGTCAGAATTATCGTTGCCACCTGAGGTGTCGCGGGAGTGATCGCGATAATGCCCTTGCGCGAACTGTGGCTCAATTGGATTGCGATTTTCAAGGTATTTGTCCCGTCGCTTTTCGATACTGGAACGAAGTGAGTCTAGCCATGACCATGGATCGCACTTCCACTTTCGATAGTTGGTTTCTACGAACGGCGGTAATTTCTCAGAATCTTTCCCAAAACTGCCTCGCTGTAGGGCGTCCATCAGCCAGTGAGCCCAAAGCAGCCGCGACATGACTGGAATCGATTGACGATCCCTGCGATGGTTTTCGCGCAGTTGTCCGTAAGCCACCGCGAGCAAGTCAGCTGCATCGCTCTCATGACCGAGATCCATGAGCAGTGCCGCCTTCCTCAGTTTCCAGACGGGGTCTTCCCCGGAAATCTGAGCAATCGCTGCCTCGAGTTCGTCGTAGTCGAGCCGGTCCCGCGCCGTGAGTGCTCGGTGGTACGCGACTTCGGCGGGGCCATCGGGGAAATAGAACGCGTGTTTCACCAGTATCGCGGTAAGTCCTTGAATGTGCTCGTCGACGACGTTTTGCTCTTCATCATTGTCTGGGCTGAGCCAGCGAGCGTTGTTCAGTAGGGCCAGTGCAATCTCTGCCTGTTGGCGCTCGCTGATAGCGCACGGTTGCTCCTGTCGAGCGACCTCGAAGAGCGCATCAACAAGCCAGGGCCGGATGTACTCCAATGCTGTACGGTGCCGCCAGGCGATTTCATAGAGCAATCTTGCACGGTTGTCCGGTGTGAGAGCCGCGAGGTTTTTCGCGTTCGGATACGGCATGCTCAACTGGTTGGCCACCCGCCAGCGCAGCGATTCCGGACACAATAGCCAACCTGGATAAGCCTCACGATCTTTGCGGAGGATTTCAAGCTGATTGATGAGCAACGCTGCGGCATATTCCGGGTCACTGTAGAGGCGGTGGTGTTCTTCCGGGTTTGCAGTGTGGCTTGGAAAGGTCGTGGGCTGCCAGTCATGCGGCTTTATTCGCGATTCTTCCTCGCTTTTCATCTCTCGAAGAAACATCGCGATCGCCTCTTGGTGACGAAGGTCTCGATCGGTGATGTGGGCGACCGCTGGATATAAATCGACCGGTGCGATGTTGGTCGACTCGAGTTGCTTGCGGCGTGCGGCAGAGAGATTCAGTGCTCCAACGAGATAAATCTTCCGTGCGTGGCCCGCTAGATGGTCGCGAACCCAGCCGGCCCATTGTAGGAAGTTGGGATCATCACCCGAAAAACCAAGTAGACAGAGCTCGTTTTCGATGAATACTTGCCGTGCGAGATTCACGAAAGGTGCAAAACGCTCAGGGTAGGTACGATAGTCTTCCTGAGCCGCGATGAAACAATCGGTGATGCCGATGGTGCCATGTAGCTTCACAATACGGGGAGACTGCGCCCACGCGAGATCTGACGTCTTCGTCACTGTGGTGTAATACGGACTGTGGATTTTTTCCGCCGATTGCTCAAGCAACGTATCCCAATTGGTCGTAAGTACGTCCGACCATGGGAGGGTTAGGAGGTCTTCGTACAGGGGCCCAGTGCGCCAGGCATCATTGTCGATTTCGAAGCGAATTTTGTCATTGAGTGCTCCCTGTCCGAAGTACGCGCGGTACTCCTCCGCCACGCGTAGAGGATCCGCAAAGCTCAGACTGGTCTCGCCGGCGTAAAGGTCGCGGGTAAGGCTTGTCGTGAACTCGGCCCAGAGCGGAACCCGTTTCTCACCGCTGACATGAACCGCTGCGCTCCGGCTAAAGCCTGCACCAATCATGATCGCGGCCCCGTGGTGATTTGCGTCAAGACGATGCAACGCCGAAGCGAGCTTCTTGATGGCAGGATAATCGCGGAGGTCGGTGATTTTCGTTATTGTGGTCATGGCGTAATATCGTCTCAGACAGATCGCTACTGTAGCCGCTTTCCGGAGATTTTAGGCGACCCCTGCGCCAAAGATAGCAAGTTGCAAGTGAACGCATTGTTCCAGTGAGATTGAAAGTCACTGCTTCTAGGTCGTTGGCCCGAAGTCAGCTTCTTTGTCTACGTCGAAGACCGTGCACCTTGCCATCTGCCGTTCTGATTGTGATAGTCACGTTCCGTTTTTCACCGTGAGTTCCAGTTTAGGTTGTTCTCCGTGGGCGAGGACAAGGGGGAATCGTCAACGCGTTCTGATGCACGGTGATACTAGTAGCAAACTTTAAACGTTGGGGAATCTTCGGGGCGGCTCTGGCGCCGGTCATAGAGCCGGGTCGTGGCGATGTTTGCGTGCCCCAGCCATTCCTGCACCTTCGCAATGTCGGCCTCGTGTTCTAGCGCGTTGGTGGCGGCCGTCGCTCGCAGCCCGTGGACGCCGAGGCAATCTATGGCGATGCCTGCCAGCGTCGCGTATCTCCGGACACATTTGTACACGCCGTCGCCGGTCATTGCGGAACCGGTAGGTCGTATCGGCTGGAACAGTGGCGATTCGGGCGATGCACCGTGCCCTGCCGATTCGAGGTATGTGTGTAGCCGCTCTGCGCTGGCCGGGTGCAATGGCACATGCCGCAGCTTGTTTCCCTTGCCGTGAATGCGCAGGTGCGGCACACCGCGCCGATCGTGAATGTCCCGCACCTTCAGCAAACAAAGTTCCTCGCGCCGCAGACCGTGATAGAGCAGTACGGCCAGTAGTGCACGGTCGCGCTTACCCTTCAGAGTGTCGGGATCGGGGACGTCGAGCAGCGCGCGGGCCTGATGATCGCCGAGCGCCGGTGTCTTGCCCTCATTGCTGTTGCCGAGAGGTCTTTTCACGCCAGCGACGGGGTTCAGCAAGACCGCGTTGTGCTCGCAAAGGTAGTCGAAGAGCGATGACAGCGCGGCGAGCTTGCGCCGGATCGTCGCCCCGGACAGTTGGCAAGCTTCGAGACGCTTGCGCCACGCGAGCACGTGTGAGCGGGTGACAGTGCGAAATTCGGTTGCTTGCGCGATGCCGGTGAAAGTCATGAAGTCGCGCAGATCAATCTGGTAGGCACGACGAGTGCGGGGATTGTCGAGATTGGCGAACCATTCGGCTTCGGGAGGCACGTTCGAAAGCTGGTGGAACTCGGCGGCGGTGAGCGCGCGCGATTCTCGACGAGTGGGAATTATTTTCGTAGACACGGTTCTCCTTTTATTCCGTGCCATGCGCAATTGGTTGGACTAAAATTCGTTTAATTCTTTTGATTCGAATGCCAAAGTTGACTGTATTAATGGCGGCGCACGGCTATTGATAATGTATTTTATCAATAGCGAATTAATGCCGGTGTGGTGAATAACTTTGGCGCGTGGCACGGTGGAAGACGTTAACCTGGTCCCAATCAGTAGCTGGAGACAAGGCTGTTCGACGAGGTTTGTAATGCTAGGGAAACACTGATCAATAAGCTCGTCGCCGGCGTTGCCGACGAGTCAGCTTGCAATTATCAGAATGTCGAAGGAATTCGGTCGCAAGCGAGGCGGGGTTTGCCCGGATTCGGGGCCCCCTCCTC
>NZ_VZQN01000108.1:0-5460 GCF_014397645.1 Paraburkholderia sp. 31.1 | reverse complement strand
TCAACGACATCTGTTGCAAGGTCTTTTCCTCGGCTTCGCTCAGCTCTACAACACACTTCATCTGGACTCCGGCGCAATGGGGTCGCCGAAGTTAACAAAATTCAAACGCGTTTACCAGCAACACTTATCTATTTAGCGGCGAGCTCGCCGATCTCGAGCGTATCGTCGGCTGCTCCGTGACGATCGAAGCCGACGGCGAACTGAAGGAGACGCTGACCGCGCTCGCGCTCGCGCTGCGCTGCCATCCGCTGTCGATTCCGCCGGGCGGCCGCATGCTGTATCACGCCGCCGCGCACTACGCGGCGAGCTTCGCGCTCTGCAGCCTCGCCGAATGCGTGGCGTTGTGGCGCACGCTCGGCTTCGCCGAAGACGACGCGCTGCGCGCGCTGCTGCCGATGCTCGCCGGCACGATCGAAACCGCGCGCGACAAAGGCCTGCCCAACGCGCTCGCGGGGCCGGTATCGCGCGGCGACACGGGTGTCGTCGAGAAGCAGCTCGCGCTGCTCGAAGGCTTCGGCGGCGACCATGCCGCGCTGTATGGTCTGCTGACGCGCCGCGCGGTCAACCTCGCCCGACGTCGCGCAACGCCGGCCGCGACGATTGAAGCGATCTCCGAAGCTGTGGAAGAATCGCTGGGCCGCTCGCTGAATCAGGCCGCGGCAGGTGCAAGCGTCAAGTAAGCCGTGATAATGTGACGTCCGGCACGCCGGGCGAACCACGCGACGACCCGCGCCGCGCTTCGGGACCAACAGACGAGAACGCACAATGATCAAGGTCAGCATCCTCTACCCGTACCGGGAAAACGGCCGCTTCGACATGGACTACTACTGCGCGACCCATATGCCGCTCGCGGCGAAGCTGTTCGGGCCGGCGCTGAAAGGCTGGTCGGTCGACGCGGGCCTGAACGCCGGGCCGCCCGGCACGCCACCGCCTTACGTGGCCGCGGGACACTTCCTGTTCGATAGCGCGGACGACTTCTATAAAGTGTTCAAGCCCGCGTCCGAGCAACTATTAGCGGATATCCCGAACTACACCGACGGCGGCAACGGCACAATCCTGATCAGCGAGGTCCGGATTTCCGTGTGATGCCGGACAGACAGCCATCGGGAGGCGGCGCGCAATGACGTCGAACCTCCGGTTGGCTAACCGGGTAAATCCAGAAAACCGCCGGCACGCACCGATCGGGCGACGCCGGCAGCCCGCGGCCGGTCGGCGGCCGTCATCAGAAGCATAAGGACACGAGATGTTTGGCGATATCGCCCGTTTTCTGCTCAATACCGTTTTCACTCTGTTTGGCGCCGCGCTGCTGTTGCGCGCGTGGCTGCAGGTTGTGCGCCTGCCGCCGTACAACCCGGTCTCGAACGCCGTGCTGCAGGCGACCAACTGGATCGTGCTGCCGCTGCGGCGCATCCTGCCGAGCACGCGCAACATCGACTGGGCGAGCGTGGTCGCAACGCTGATCGCCGCGATCATCTACGTCGTCCTGATGATCGTGCTGACGGGCGCGGATCCGCTGACGCTCGTGCCGACGCTGCTGATCGTCGCGGTGCTCACCGCGATCAAGTGGGCGCTCAATCTGATCATCTGGATGACGATCCTGATGGCGCTGCTGTCGTGGCTCAATCCGCGTTCGCCCGCGATGCCGATTCTGTATCAGCTGACCGCGCCGTTTCTGAATCCGTTGCGTCGCGTGCTGCCGAAGTTCGGCGGTATCGATCTGTCGCCGATCCTGCTGTTCGTGATCGTGCAGGTGCTGCAGATGGTCGTCACGCGCGCGGCGGTTCAGCTGACTTATTTTGTGATCTGAGCTGATTGCGCGGGAAAGTTGGGCTGACGCGCGGCGGCCGCTTGAGTCGGCGCGGCTTCTACACGGCTGCCGCGAAACCGCGGCTCTCCCCCGTCCGGAACACCGACACCGTCTGCTTCATCTTGCGCGCCTGCGTCTCGAGCGATTGCGCGGCCGCCGCGGCCTGTTCGACGAGCGCCGCGTTCCGCTGCGTGGTCTCGTCCATCTGCGTGACGGCCTGGCCGACCTGGTGAATGCTGCGGTTCTGCTCTTCGGAGGCCGTTGCGATCTCGCTGACGATATCCGACACGCGATGAATCGCGGCCTTGATATCCGCCATCGTCGTGCTGACTTCGGCTGCCTGCTGCGTGCCGCCTTCGATGATCGCGACCGACGTCGTGATCATCTCCTTGATCTCCTTGGCCGCGCTCGCCGAGCGCTGCGCGAGGTTGCGCACCTCGCTCGCGACCACCGCGAAACCGCGCCCCTGCTCGCCCGCGCGCGCGGCCTCGACCGCCGCGTTCAACGCGAGAATATTGGTTTGGAACGCAATGCCCTCGATCACGCCGGTGATCTCCGAGATCTTCGTCGAACTGCCGCTGATATCACCGATGGTGCGCACCATGCCCTCGACGGCAGTGTTGCCGGTGTTGGCGACCTGTGCCGCCTCAGTCGCGAGCGCGCTCGCGTTGCGCGCGTTGTCGCTGTTGCGGGTGACGGTCTGCGTCAATTCCGACATGCTCGCCGCGGTCTGTTCGAGCGAAGCGGCCTGCTCTTCGGTGCGAGCGGACAGATCGATGTTGCCGCTCGCGATCTGCTGCGAAGCGATGCTGACCGACTCGGCGCTTTCGCGAATCGAACCGATCGTCGCCGCGAGACGCTCCTGCATGTGCGCGACCGCGCGCAAGATGCTGCCGTCGTCGGCGGCGCCGGTGTGTAGTCGCCGGCTCAAGTCGCCGCCCGCGATCTGCTCGACGACCTTCGCGACTTCGGCCGGTTCGCCGCCGATCTGCCGCACGACCGCGCGCGTCACCAGCAGCCCCAGGCCGATCGCAACCGCGACGCCGACGACCGCGCAGCTCGCGATCCACCACGTCACCGAGCGAACCATCTCGACGCCGTTCGCGACACGCTGCCTGGCCAACTCGTCCCGCACGTCGGACAGCTTGATCATCAGCGTGCGCAGCTTGACGTGCAGCGGGTCGGTGGTCGATTTGAGCTCGGCGAGCGCGCCGCTCTGATCGCCCTGGTCGGCCAGCGCCATTACCTTCGCGACCGAACTCATATAGGCCGGATAGGCGGCGTCGAAGTCGCTCAGCAATTGCTTCTGCGCGTCGGTGGTCGCATGCTTGCGCTCGTAGTCGAATGCCGACAGGATCGCCGCTTCACCGCCGTGATTCAGGCGCACCGTATCGGCGCGGCCTGCCGGCTCCGGATTCAGGATGTACGAATAGAGGCGCCGGAAGTGCGAAGCGGCCTGCCACGCGGCGGTGCCGTCGTCGCGCACAGGCACGAATTCGCGGTCGTACATTTCGGTTTGCATCGTCGCGACTTCGCGCACCTTCAGCACACCGACCGTGCCGACGATGGCCGTTACGAACGCGCACAGCATCAACGAGCCGACAAGCTTCTGGCTCAGTTTCAGATTGGAAAGCCACTGCATCTTGGGAAAATCTCTTGATCGGGATGGGAAGCGCCGGGTTCGTGCCGGCTTGCGGGGTGCGCAAGCGCACGGTGTTGGGCAGTATTCGGATTAACGGCAGGCGCAGACGAAGTCTGAAGGCTCGCGCCGTTCGAACCGCAGAAGCGAAAAGACGGGTCGGCTGCTCGTGCGCGCGAGCCATACCCCTGCCCAAACGGCCCAAAAGCCTGTAACATAGCGCGCTCTGCGGGCGTCGTATAATGGTAATACCCTAGCTTCCCAAGCTAGAGCCGTGGGTTCGATTCCCATCGCCCGCTCCAAAATGGCTCCCAGCCTTGTCCCATAAGGCTCTGCCGGTCGGCCAGAAGTGGCCGTGCCCACACCTTTTACTCACGCCAGCTACCCACACCTGCTTGAGAAATAGGCGCTAGGAGCCTTCCTTGCCTATCAAGACACCACGGCTACACCGTGACAGGAAATCGGTTGGATATTTCTTCCGGTACAAACTTCCGGCTATCCTTGCGGAACGCCTCGGAAAGGTCAGCGTCTATCAGTCCCTCAAGACGAAGGATTTCACTGTTGCCAAGGCACGCGCCCTTTATCTCAACCTGCAACTCGAAATGACCCGGCACAAACTGGACCCCAACAAAGCTTACGTGCGTATTTGTAGAAAGACAGCGTATTGGAGTGGTACAAATGTTTATCTGCATCGTCTTCGTAATTGGAGGGCAGGAGGAGCACCTCCTTGGTTTTTTCGTCTAAAACTATCTCATTAATGCTTTTTTCGACAATATCCATTGCTTCCTCAGATAGGATTACCTTGACCGACAGTTGACTGACGGTTTTCCACGACATCGAGAGCATGTCTTGCGTCTGGCATCACATCAAGCGCTTTCCTGAACCGAGCATGCTGGTGAAATGCGAAGCCGATGCATACAATAAAAAACAACGCGCAGAACCATGAAATATGCCATACGAGCGTGGCAATACCAATGGTCAGGAAGACGAGCCCGAGCACGTGTGCCAGACTGGAAAAATTTTCGGCAACGATGATGTGGCCGATATGCAACCCCTCTGCCTTGTGAAGAACATGTATCTTACCGATCACGACCGTGCCAAACGATATGCATGCTGCTGTTAGTGAACAGCACGCAACCGTTGTCAAAAACCCGCGGCTCGGAACTGTCGTAAGCGCAAGAAGCGCAGTGCTGGAAAAGGCGAGCAGCGCCCCGTACATGACGAAGAGCACTCCCTCTTTTTCCTTCGCCTCAACTTGCAGCTTTGCCAGGCGCTCCAGCCTTTCCTTCTTATCCGCTTCATTCATGACTACGTTTCCACGCTAAGGTTTTCTTAAATAGTGCATTCCAGAGTCTGGGGAAATCCGCTCTACACGATAGCCATGTTTTTGAAGAAAACCAATTGCCCACGTTGATTTCGGATAGCACCTAGCATAAAACGTCGTCCCGGCCACATGCCGATGCTCCTCGACTCGAATGAGCGCAGACGCCACGCCTTGCCGACGCACTGACTTGAGCACACTCAGCATATAGATCTCGATTGCAGACGTATCAGCAGGTGTTTCTGGTGAAGAAAGCAAAAGTCCGACAGGCTTTCCATCCACTTCAGCTATAGACGTGGCTATTCGTACCTGCTCAACAATAAATGAACCATCAGGGCGAAAACATTTCCGCACCATGAGGCGCTTCCTTAACCACTCGTGCCATATTCGCGCGGTCGGCACCCCGGGCTGCCCCGCAAAATGCCCGCCTGAGACCCCTTCATCAAATTGCCCGACTAGAAACGACAAGTCGTCCAGTGTTGCATCACGGATAATGGTTTTCATTGTATTTAGTTAGGTTTCCTTTACATAAATTTGGTGGTGTGCAGCAATTCGAGTTCAGCTACCCGGCGCGCGTCAAGCAAGTTGTCGCCTCACTCATGCAGCCAGAGGCTGTTTATTTGCGCTGATCGACGCCATCTCGACGACTGAGTCGCGTTCGGGGTTAAGCGTCACGGCACCAACCGGTGTCCA
>NZ_VZQN01000107.1:0-5474 GCF_014397645.1 Paraburkholderia sp. 31.1 | reverse complement strand
CCTTCAGCTTCGGCTCGCCGGACGCGACGCCCACCATGTCGCCGCGCACCGAGACGATGCCGATCGCAAGCAGGGCGACGACCAGGGCCGCAACGGGCAGCCCCCAGATCGCGAGACGGCCCGGGGGGGCCGGTTCCTCCGTTGTGGTTGCTGACTCAAGCGGTTGCAGGGAAAGCCTGGGGTCTGTCATCGGTAATCCGGTTGTTATCGGTTGTTGCAGGCGTTACGTACAGGAGCGCGGACTGTACGCCGTCGATGATGAGTTGCGGGCCGTCTCCCGCGCCTGATTCGATGGCCGCTGCAATGGAGAGCCAGCCGTTGCCGTCGCCAAGGTCGCCGACGATACGGTCGGGCCGCCGCTGCGCTCCGTCTTTCGCAATGGCATCCATGTGGGCCGCGCGCAGCGCCTTGTCGCATCCGTCTACAGGACGGGTTATCCACGCGCGTACGATTGCGGCAAAGTCAGCCTTGCCCCATACCGCAGCATTCGCGAAACCGTATTCGACTTCGTCTGCGAGCCCGGCGACGGGCCGGTGCAGTAGCGCGGCGACCTTGACCGTTTCCGGTCGCCGGAAGTATCCCGCCGTCAGGAGCACGGCGATGCATCCCTCTGCGCTGCCCTCGGGCGGACCAGCCTCATGCCATGCGGTCGTCACGACTAGCAGCGGGCGCGTCTCCTTCGCGTCGAGCCACGCATCAGCGACGATCAACCCGTCCGAAGCTGGTACCGACTGGACCGCGAGTGGCGGCAGGCCCGCGATGTGTAGCGCCTCGATCACCCGCGCGACGTCGGCCTGCTCCCTGCCCGGCGCGGCCAGCACGCGGACCTGCGGCCACCAGACCCGCTCATAGCTTGTCAGGGCGAGCAGACCCGGCTTCAGTGGCTCAAGCGCTTGGGCAATCTTGAGCGTCAGCAGCGAAACCTGCTTCGTCGTCTGTTCCGTCTCAATGCTTTCTTCACCTAACTCAGGACTGACCGTAGCGGGCTCGTCAAGCATCCAGTTCGCGTCCTCGAAGCGGGCGTGAAAGACGCGTTCCGAACCGGTACGCGGTATCTGCGCAGCGGGCAGGCGTTTCCCGGCGGCAATCGCATCCGCAAGCGTCTGTTCGCCAAGCGGTAAACAGCACCCGACGCCGAGCACCTGAAGCGGCTTCTGCGCCGTGCGTAGTCGCGCCGTCAGCCACCGGCTACGATGATGGTTGCGCCAGTGCGCCCGGTACCAGAGACCCTCGTAGCCGGCGCGCTCGATAGCCAACAGGATCAGGAACGTACCGTTAGGACCACCGAAGAAGCAGAACCAGAACCATGCTCCGCTCGCGGGTTGTCCCTTCGGCCAGAGCAGCATGGCAATGGCAACGCCGAATACGTTGCAAGCGAGCCAGATGCAGAACCACCACGGCCAGAACCGGCGGCGGCACGGGTAGGCGCTAGGGCGTCCCGCTAAAGAAAGGTCGACCGGCATTACTCGATATTGACGTTCTGAAGCGACGAGATCAGCCGGCAACCGCACGCGCAGCGATAATGATGGAAGGCGACCTCCTTGCCATCGCGGTCGGGAAACCGCGCGTAACCTTCGTCTATGACGGTCGGGCCGTGCTGGTTGCAGATAGCCGTGTCACCCTTTCGGGCGAGCGGGCGGCCCATGAAGTTGGTCCAGGGCGAGCCGCCCGCGACTTCGCCGCCGTGTTCGAGTTTGTCGCCTTTACGGATGGGCGATTTCATATTCACGTTACCAATTTTGCGAGTGGATGATTTCTACTTGAGAGGCGACAAACGAGTGGCGCATACCTTGGGGATATTTTGATCCCAAAATGTACTAAAAAGGCGGTGCCCTTTTTTGTCAACCTTCAGATTGACAAACTCATCCCCACACAGCGGCGCTGGACTTCGCTCCACAAATTTCTTCGTCGATGGAGAAAACGTAAAAACCCTGTAAACTGAATACGTTCCCATCCCATCGTCTACATGCCACACCGCAAATCCAAGGTGACCACTAAAATCATAGTCATTAACATCTACATATATAGGCTTTTCGGTATCAACATCTACCCGTTCTCGATTAGTTTTGCCGCCATAATTTACTTGCCAGGTCAAGGCATCCTCTTCGGTTGTAATTACTGCCTTGGCCCCATTGGCAGGCGAAAAAATATGCGCATCTTCAGCCGCGCTTACCGAGAGCGAAATAAGCGACAAAGTTAAAATAAAAAATCCAATCATCTTCATTAACTACTCCGGCCTAAGCATGGATGCTACGATTGCATTTTTCGGGTGAGGAGGGGCAATTGAAATTGTTTCGGACACGTCTGTCCCATCGCCCAATATTCTTAGCATATACGCCGAATATGCTTGTCTTTCGTAATATCCGTTACCTCCTCCGTTGACTAGGCGATTTATAAAGCCGACATCCGATGCCGAATAATCCTTATCAGCGATCCTGCTAATGCTTGATCCTTGGGAGAAGGCTTTCGAAACCCAATAAAATCCACCAGAATCGCAGGCGTACTCAGGATTCTCCGCAATAATATCTGGATCATAACGGGGGAACCAAAGCATCAATTGCCCACCATCACTCGGATTTGATGAATAGTGACGCGACGTTGTCGTAATGCGATGAGCTACACCCGCCAATCTCTCAATATAAGAGCCGCTATTATTGCTAGGGATAGACCGATAATTTCCGTATGCCTCAAAATTGCCGGCCCATGTAAGCTGCATAATCCCATGACCATAAAATGGACCGTAGAATTCGGTTGCGGGATTGGCCGCTGAATATTGGCCAAACCCCCATTCGTGCATAAGGCGCCTTGTGCCACCAAGATTACGCCACTGAGCAGTCTCCAAAAGGACTTGAGCTAAAAACATAGCGATACGCTTCGGGTTACTCCCAAGATACTTTCTAAAACAGCTATTTAGTGAAACTACGTGATTCTGGATACGCTGGCGCGCAATTGCCGCCGTCACCCTAAAAGTATCGTTATCCGTAGTGATGGCTCTCCGAGGACTACCACTTTGCGTATAGAACGGATAGCGAGGAAACGTAGCGGCCACCTCGTCTCGGGTCAGCCACCCACACTTCCTGAAATGCCGGACAAACGCTAGTGGATGGAAGAACCAGAGCTTTTGCCCGGCGGGCAAGCCGGTCGTATCCCAGAACTGGATTTCCTTGAGGTAATTGAGGAACTTGTTGTAGCCCTGCTCGTTGCCGTGATAGAAACCGCCCTTGTCGAGCAGCTTCGCGTAGCGCGTCTGATTGTTCGTGCTATCCCATTCACTGGGGGCGTTGCAAATGAATCCGCGCAGCGCCTGGCGAACACCATCGTGACCCTTGACGTAGCCTGAAAGCGCGTCCGCCTTCTGCACTTCTGTCGTTTCCGCCGAGACCGTTGGCTGTTCGCTGGCCGCAGCATCCTTGACCAGTTTCTTGAGCGCGTCGATATCGCACAAGCCGTCGCTGCTGAAGGGCATATTACCGTCACTGAGCTTTTGCCAGCCCATGAGCGACGGGAAATCCGCGTCGGACAGCTTCTTGATCGCCGCGTTGTTGATATTGATATAGCCTTGCTTTCCCGCAGCGTAGGTCACTTGCACCCACGTCGCACAGGCCGCCCCGGAGAGGGTCGCGGGCGTCGAGAGGATGCGCCCAAAGCGCAGCATCTCGTAGCCGTCGCTCGGACAGGTGCCGTAGAGCGCGGTCGCGCGGCGATAAAGATCGTATTCGTAATCGGCCTCGCACACCGGCTGCTCCGTCAGCAGCGTGCGCGAACCGTCCGCCTCAACGCTCCAGACGTTGGTGTATTTCGCTCCCTTGCTGAAGTACGTCTCGACGACGAGCGGCGGCGTATTCGTCCCCGTCTGCCGCGTCTCGAACTTGATACCGTGCAACGTGTTGTGTGCGTCAGTTCCCGGAGGGAGCGCGTAGAACTGCTGCCCCGCAGGGATCGTATACCAGGTATGGCCCCAGCAGTCCGAACTCGTCGGCGCGGCCGGCGCGGCGTTACCGAGTTGCGTATGACCGAAATACGCATCGAAATCGCCCGGCGTCATGAAGATCTCGAAGTGCGTGTAGGTTACGCCGTCGTAACGCCCGAGAAATCCGATGACGTCCTTGCGCCGTACCGTATTGTTGCCGCCACGCATCGCTGGTTCCACCGCACCCTGGGCAACCTGGCCAGTAGGCTTGCGCAGGAACTCGGGCAGCCGTCTCCCGTCGTGCCCGAATGACTGATACTCGGCGAGCGGCAGGAGGTGCATGTAAAGCGAGTAGAACGTCAGCTTGCGTCCGTCGCCCGTTTCGGTCGAATGCCTGAGCAGGACGAAGCCTGCGTTCCCATTGCCCGAGTCCATCGCGTGCTGGCAGACCCGGTATGCGACGACCTCGCCGTCGGCGATGGCATAGACAGGACCATGCACGTCGGGCGCGAGATGGGCGCCACAGTGCCAGCGCCGGTCGAACGCGATCGGATAGATGCCGTGTGCGAGTTCGAACTTGTCGACCGCGTCCATCATGGGGTCGGGCCTCGATCCGTCGGTAGAAGTGAGGCCGGATTCAGGCAGAAACGGAGGGCTGATAATCATGGCGTGTTAGTTGGTATGGGAGTACCGCTCATTGAGCGTTAGGTCGCTTTTCGGCAGGACAGGTAGGACGGCTGGGACGTTGTCGGGTCCGACAAACGTGAACGAGCCGGCCTTGATGGTGTATGCGCCGGGGCAGTGGAACGTGATGTTGCCGCCCTCCATGACAACCGAGGCCCCGCCGCAGTTGAGCGTGATCTTCGACTTCGCCGACACCTGCACATCCGCACTTTCGCTGGCGACACGCAACTGCTTCTGCGCGAACAGATCCATGCCGTCCGTAAGCGCCGCCGCCGTAAACTTCCCCTTCGCCGCCGTGAGGCTGAGACCAAGCTTGTGCGCGCACAAGGAAATCAGATCACCCGCCACCATGCGCAGTCGCTTCACGACGCTGACGTCCATGTCCTGGCCTGCGGTAACGATCACGTTCTGCCCCGCCGAGTGCTGGGCCGATTTCGGCGTGACGAACGCCATGCCGCCTGGGGCGCTGGCGAGTAGCCCCGCGTCGCGAAGCTGGTTCAGCCCGTCGAGCAGCGCCGCCTGCGTGGCCCGGTCGGCAGGGTCGGCCCCAGCCTGCGCCGTCGCCGTCGCAAGGTCCGTCACGCGCTGCAATGCCGCCTTGAGCTGCGCGACGGCGGTGGGCATGTCCAGGTGCGGCGTATCGGCCCCGGCCGCCGCATCCGCCGAGAGGAACAGTCCCTTCGCCGCGCGCATCGTGCCCCAGCCCTGGGTCGTCACTTCGGACCCTTCACCCCGCAGGAGCTTTTTGCTGTCGAGCAGGTAGCCCTGGTTGAAGGCCGTCTGGCTGTAGACCGTCGCTATGCGGGCGCTCTCCTTTCCTTGCAGATCGTTGAACACCACCTCCGCACCGAGCAGCGGGGAACGCCAGATGGCATAGCTA
>NZ_VZQN01000106.1:0-5507 GCF_014397645.1 Paraburkholderia sp. 31.1 | reverse complement strand
TCAGCCAGAATCCCCTGTACAGACGAGTGGTTCCGGTCAAAAAGCTGGGCGATCTTCTGGAGAGACTCTCCCTTCCGCCAACGTTCCCACATCAGCGCTTTCTGCTTCTCGCTGTAGTAAATCCGGCATCGCTGTTTCATCTGCAACACTCCCACTGCTTGCGCAGTCTTCAGTGTGTTGCATCCACCGGTTGAATCCGCCAGCGCTGAACGGACACTCACCATGCTTGGCGCGTAGTTCACAAAAGTGGGATCACTTACGAGCCCTCTTCCCGTAGTTGCTGATCGACCTTCTCCACGTTGTCCAGATACGTCGAATTGGCACGCACGAGCCACACTCGCGCGCGCTCCAGCGTTCGACGTGCCGCCGGAAACTCCTCCTTCATCATGTAGATCGACGTGAGCTGCAACGCGGTCTGCCCCAGTATTTCAGGCTCAGTGTCGTACAGATTGAGCGCTTTCTCAATGCGTCGGCTGACCGCCTCGACGGCTGCGTTGCTATACGTTTCCGCTTTGTTATATTGCCGCAATAACACGCCGGCATATGCGGCGAGCGCGTTCAGCTTGACCGTCGTAATGGGGCACTCATCCGCAAATGTTAGCAGCGCGTCGGGATCGGCGCCATGATCGACCCACATCCGTTTGGCGATACAACGCGCGTACCACGCCATGCCGCTATGTCCGGCCACCTCGTAGAGCGTATGCGCTTGCTCGTAATGCGCTTGCGCTGCTTGCGGATCCGTCTTCGCCAGCCGGTTGCCCATTTCGCCGTGCATGGTCGCCTGATCAATTGGATCGCTTGCCTCATTGAGCGCGGCGGTGAGCGTGTTTTTCGCGATGTCCTGAGGCTGCTGCCGCGCCAATTCGATAGCTTGCATCGCTGTCGCGCCGACCCCTGCGTCACCCCGCTTTGCCGCGCCTCGGATCTCTTTGATCAGTTGGCGACACTTTTCAATCCGTTCGAGCATTTCGTCGCGTGCGGAGTGACCAACGACCGTGAGCGCTTCGACCGCGTCCGGCAGCATGCGCTCTGCCTCGGCCAGCCGGTCAGTCTTCAATGCTGCTTCGATCAGACACGCGCGGGCCCTTGCCACTTCCCACATACACATGCCCGGCCCCGCAAGAGCCAGCAAGCGCTTGCCTGTTTGATATGCGTCCTCGGGATGATCGCCCCGTAGTAGGAATTCCATCAGGTTAGCCAGCGTCATGATTTGACCTTCGACGTCGTCACCTGCTTCTCTCAATTCGTGCGCACGTTGCGCGGCGCGCGCGGCTTCGTCCCACTGCTCTTCACACGCGTGAATCTCCGCCAGATTGTTCCAGCAGCGCGATTCGCCGATCTTGTCGTTCGCGCGGGCGTAAATCTCTCGCGCGGCCTTGTTGAGACGCAATGCCTCATCGCGTCGTCCGGCTTCGTAAGCGACCATTGCGCGAGTGGCAATTTGCGGCGCAGTTTCCGCTGCGTCGCCATCCAGGTTGTGCTGCTTCAGCAAATCGCGCCACGAAGTAGGCTCGACCGATGCGCCGCGCAAACGCGTGTCATGCGTGCGCTCGTCACGACGCATCGACTCGATCAACGCGATGAACCTTTCGCGCGCGTTCGGCAGGCTCGATTTATCAGTCAGATCAATCTGTGCGGTCAGAAGTTCAGCCGCTTCTTCGTTGCGTTGCAACTGACAAAGCAGACGCGCCTGATTCACCGTCGACGTCATATAGTTGTCCCAGTCATCGAGACGGTATTGCGCCTGCCGCGCACTCTCGAACAGCGCGATCGCCCGATCCGCTTCGGCATCGTCATGCCCCAGCACGCGAGCGAAATTCGAGCGCAGCATATGAGCGTCGGTGCTATCGTCCTCGCCCCGCTGTTCAAGCTCCGTGATCATGCGCTGATAGGCTTGCGCGGCGTCGGCAATACGCCCTTGATACTCGAGCCCGATACCCAGAAAGTTGGTGCCGGCGATTTCATAGCGCGTATTCTTGCTGCGCGATGCCCGTTCGAGCAGTGCTTGCGCCAGATCGGCAAGCCGCTCGATCGAGCCTCGTTGGTGAAAGAGCCTGCATAACGCATCCAACGCTTGCAGAACGAGCGCGACATTCACCGTGTACTCGGCCTCCGCCAGCACGTAGCGAATGCGCGCTTCGCCGGGCTGGTCGGGGCGCGGCTGATCAACAAACCAAGGTGCAAAGCCTTCGGCGACGCCCGTGATTGCTTTGCATCCCGAGCGAATCGACGCGAGCAGCTAGCTTTGCCGCTTCGTAAGATCGCCGCCATTGAGCGATTCAGGAAAGCTCGCAGTAATGTGCGCGAGCAGGGGCTCTCTGAGCGCGGCTTCGTGTCCGAGCAGCTTCAGCATTTCCCGACCGGTGGCAAGCTTCGTTTCGAGGTCGAGCCATGATTCGTCAATCAGATGCTTGAGTGCTTCGAACGCGCGATCAAGTTCACCGCGACGCGCGGACAATTCTGCGCCCAGAATCGCGTGCTGCCAGGCCAATGACTTGCGCACCATGTACACCATGATCGGCTTGGATTCATCGAGCCGCGCCTGTGCGAGGTCGAGTTCGGACACGCGGATCAACGCATCCGCCTCGGACAACAGCGTTTCCAGCACCGTGAGGCGCGCGCCCACAGGTTGCGCGTAACGACGGGCCGCACGCAGGTGCGCGAGCTTGTCGACGAGCGAATCAGCCAGTTGCGCATGACGAATCTCGATCAGCGCAAGCAGTTCGGCATCGTTGATTTCCGAAGCTCGTTCACGCGCAGCCTCGAGCATCCGCAATGATTGATGCCGATGTTCGCCGTCATTCGATTCACTGTGCCAAGCGTGCGAGAGGTTGATGAAAACGCTAGCAGTATTGCGCAGATATTCAGCGCGCGCTTCTGGCGATAAGTGATTGGCTTTCAGCAACGGCTCGAGCAACGCCTGATGGAAGGCGAGTTCTCTTTCGCCCCACGCGCGGACCCCGGCATAGTCCCGTCGCTGCAGGCACGCGACCGACAGTTGCCGAATCGCGGCGCCGACGCTCACGTGAAAGTAACCGCTGGCGGCCTCTCGATCGAAGGCTTCAACCAGCAATGCTTCGAAGCGCGCCGCGTCGTCCAGATGCATCATTTCGTGCATCAGCCGCAAGCAGAGCGCCGCGCATGCCCAGGGGCCCACGGTCATTCCGCGTGTCCATGCTTCGATCTCGGCACCAAGGGATGACGAGTCGCCTGCGCCTGGATCAGGCTCCGGCACAACGAGGAGCGCCTCATCGACACCGAGCATACGGAAAATGTCCGGAAGGTCCGCTTCGAAAAAATGGCTCGGGTCCGCCGTAATCCGCGCGCCAACGGCGGGCGGCTTACTTTTCTTGCGATAAAGCCAGGTGAAGCCCAACCCACTCGCCAGGCTATGTCGCAATGGCAGATAGTCGAGATCGAAATCCAGATCCGCGCCGGAAAAGCCTATCAGCAGCACATGGCATTCGCTAAATAGTCGCTCCAATTCGCTGCGACGAGCCGCCGAAAGTCCGCTCGCTTTCTGGCTGACCGTATCGACCAGCGTCTGCGTGTCGGTCACCGAACCATGGATCTTGTGAAGCCGCGCGGACGCACGGCTTCTCGCGCTGAACACACCGTAGTCTTCGCTGCGCACCAGCACTTCCAGCGGTTGTCCGGCTTCGCGAAACGCGCGCTCGGTGAGCGAGTCGAAGTTCAGCGTTACGATGTCCCGAATACGTCCGGCACCGGCGAGCCATGCGAGCGCTCGATGGTTTGCGTTCGGCTTCGCACTCTCCAGCACCTTCAATAGCGGAAAATAAGCACGGCCCGCAAACGTTCGCACGACGAGATCGGAAAATGCGACAACCGGGATACCCTTTTCGAGCGATAGCTTATCCAGCAGGTTTCGTTCGTCTTCCGGCAAGAGACTATGAACGTGTTCTTTGATCAACTCGAGCAGCGTCTGATTGAATCCCCACCAGCTTGGCAAGTTCGACGGTTGCAGCATCGAGATCCCCGCTCCGGCGACCACGACGACCTTGCCTGCTTGTAACGCATCGAGCAGTGCCTGAGGCGCGGGATTGGCTTCACTAGCGGCGACAGACGGCGTATTCACGTTAAATCTCCTCGAGTTAATTTCAACACCCCAAAGCAATTCGCTCAATACGCTATACCGGCTTTGCGCTCGTGAACAAGCGATCAAACCAAGTTTTGTAAGTCCTGAAAAGGCTATCCGCGCTGCCGTTGTCGAGCAGTTCGAATGCCGGCGTATCCGACGTATTGATTGACTGGAGATAGTGGACGACGTGCATGTGTCCGTCGAAGCGCCGCACTGACGCGTCCAGCACGGATGCGTCATCGACCGTCGCAATTGAAAGGCGATGCCCCATCGGCAGACTTTCGCGCAACTTCTGGAATTTCTGCACCGCGTGTTTCATGTTCGCCTGCATCGCGCCCAGATTCTGCGGCGACACCGCGTACCGCAGCGCAACGGACGTTTCTGGCAGCAGCAGCACGCGCACTGCAACGCCGTTGGTCGCCTTGAGGGAGAGTGAGTCCATCACGGCGTCCGAATCGACGATGTCGAGCAGTTGATAGCCCGTCAAGTCGATCTCCTTTTGCGACGCATCAATCAAAGCTTTCCAGTTTTTGTTCGGAGACGTCTGGACTTTCGCGTGAATCCGGACAATGCCAGTTCTATAAGAATCCGAAATCAGGTCGTTGATCTGGCTAAGCTTGTGGATTTCGGTCGACAACGGATCTCCGCCCGCCTTGCTCCATAAGAAATCGACAAGAGAAACCGTGAGCACCGCGACGCCGATTGCCAGCAGAATATCCTTTGACTCGTTCGCCAGTTTCTCGCCATGTGTCAACTCGCCGGCTGCCATGTCGCCGATGAATGCATAGTCGACGACGCTTGCGGCAAGCAGAAATGCAACGCCCGCTAGGAGAAATACCCATCGATAGCCGGTTCTCATGGTCGCTTTCCTTTGTGAGTTGTTGGCGCTCGAGCACGACGCTACCGGAAAGTACGCCCAGAAACATCGCGCATTCGGCGGCCCGCCTAGCACCGGTTGCGACGCGTTCCCAAGCCCCCTCCTAGACTACGTTTTGCGAATCTCCGCGCGCACCACGATACATCAGAGTACACCACCGCCCGCCAACCGCCCCGGAGCGTTCTAATGAAAGCGATCCGGTTTAGATCCGTCGCCCCCGACGGTTGTTAGCGGCCACTGGCAGGCTGGAAGCAGACCTTCGAGTGTGTCTATATGACGGCGCATTTCAACGGTTGCTGTTGGCCGGCTGTACGCATTCGGCCGGGTTGACCGTAAGCTGCCATCCAAAAGACCCCGCGTAGGCCAGCGGCAGCTTTGCGGCACTGCAACTCAGCAGGTGCAGTCGGTAGAGTCGAGATGTGGCGCGGTGGCAGTAGGTTCGGTTTGTCTGTTCTCCGCCCCTTTCGTCTGGCGGTGCCCGAGTAACCTCACCCTAACTCCGTTTCCACACCCCGCTCATCGAACCGGACA
>NZ_VZQN01000105.1:0-6065 GCF_014397645.1 Paraburkholderia sp. 31.1 | reverse complement strand
CGCCCCATGCATATCCGCCAAATCCAAAGATCCCTGGCTCGGAAAGACTCCGGGCTTGCCGGCCCAACCAGTCTCCGATCAATGGAAAGCGCTTCGGCTTTGCGCTGACGTCGAGGTGCAGATCGTCGACCGCTTTTCCGACCACCATTCTCGACTGCAGGATTTCCATTTCAGCCGTCGCCTCTGTTTTGACGTCGAACATGCTGGAGACGTCGCCCAGCGGGCTTTTTGAATTGTTGGTCGGAATGCTGTCTTCAACCTGCACGAGAATATCGGCCTGGTACACCGACGGCGCGATAAACGCGTAGGCCACGCCCACGGCGAGCACGCCGCCGGCGATTCCACCGACCAGCCAGCGGTTGGCCATTAGAACGTCGAAATAACGCGAAAGACTTACATCGTTATTCCGGAGCACAGCAGCATTCGTAAGCAGAGAGTTCTGATTCATCGAAACCCCAGGGCGGGTGTACGAAAAGGATGGAAGCTCGATTTAATGTGCAGGCGATGCGGCGTTGCCAGATCTCGCTTTTTGTCACGGCTGAAATCGGAGGCACAGGCCGAGTACGTCAGTCCTGCTCGCAAGCGTGCTCGAAATGAATCGTCTTATGGTCTAAAAGAGACTTCCGCCGGGTCTGGCGCAGACTTCTAATTTTTCCGCATCCGATGTATTGCGCCAGCAAACAGAAATCGAGTTATTCATAGCAGAAGTCATCGCAGCCTATCTGACGGCTTGCCGCACCTCCGTACGCTGCCACACATTCGCGTTTTTCGCACCAACGGGGTCGTGCGCAATTGCGATGTCACTATTTCGATCATTTCGAACAAGCGCCCGTATAGCGTGAAAACACCGACAAAAGCTGGTGGAGCAAACGGCGCCGAATTCGCGCAACCGCACGCAAAGGTGCTAGCGCTTCGTAACGAAATGCCAGAGCGCCGCACACTCGGTCTCGGATATCCGGTAGTGAGGCATGGCTTTGCGCAACATCACGTTGACCGGGTCGATGCCTTCCCTCAGCGCCCTGCAGAACGTTGCCTGATCGTAACTGCTCGCCGGACCGTCCCTTCGACTCTTCGCAGGAAACAGGTTGCCGGCGGTCAAGGGTGGTGCGAATGCGTCGCTCGAGCCGGTTTGCGAATGGCAGTTCGCACAACGGGTGATCGAGCCGGGCAACAGACGATCGTCGTCGCGCAATTGCGCCTCAACCGAATGCTGCCCGTTGAAGATCGAACACCCGAGATCGTTCGACTCACAAAGCGGCGCGCCATGCGCGACATACGTGATGTTCGCCAGCGCCAGCGCCAGCGCACGCGCCGCGGTTCGCCGTGACCGTAACGCCATCACTGGATCTGCACCGTGCGCGAAACGCTCGGCACGCCCTTCGCGTTCAGGCCAAACAGCATGTAGTAGCCAGGCACGACGACACCCGGATCGGAAGGAATATTGATCAGATATTCGCCCGCCGTTCCTACCGTGAAAGTCACGGGTACCCGCCGCTGCTCGTTGTTGACCGCGTGGGTCGACGAAGACATGCGCATCAACGCAAAGGCCTTGATGCCACTGCTGCCCGTTACGGCGATCGATGTCCCGAGCTGTGCCGTAGTGGGCGCGGCTGTGAGGGTCGGTCGTGTTGCCGCCGAGCCGTCCGCGTTGAGCAGGTACGGCGGCGTCAGTATTTCGAGGTTCGTATGGTTTGTCGAGCAGGTTCCGCACAGTCCACCGCCACCACTCAGTACGCGACCGTCGGACAACAGCAGTGCGATGCTGTGATAGTTACGCGGCACGGCTTGCGGCGGGAGCACCGAGAAAGTCTTGGTGGTAGGGTCCCACAACTCTGGCGCCAGCACGGCGGTGTCGTCCGAAAACGTTATCGGGTACGCCTCTCCACCAAGGACTACCACCTGACCGTTCGGCAAGACCACGCTGGTGTTGAAGGCGCGGCGGTAATTCATCGGCGTAAGCGTTTGCGTCACCGCGGTGCCGCTGCTGATGTCGATTAGGGTGGCGTCCGCAGTCGCGTTGGCATACTCGTAGCTCGGCGCACCGCCTACAGCCAGGATCTTGCCGATATCGTACATAACGGCGTTGCCGTTCATCGCATCGGTATCGCTGCCCCGGTTGCCGGCAGGCGTCACGCTGCCCGCGCCGGCGGTATCGAACCAGTGCATGGCAACGCTCGGACCGGCGTGGAAGACTCGCCCATTTGCCACCGCAAACAGCCATGCATGATTGTCGGAGCGGAAAATGCCAGCCGCGTCATTCGTGAGGATGTAGTCGGCGAGAATGGCGCTATTGACCTGCCAACCGGTACTCGGCGACCAGGTTTCGCCGGTCTTGCCGCCCTCGCCTCCGTTCCACGAGCCGCCCACCAGGAATACGTTGCCATTGCTCAACGTTACGCTGCCGTGGTAGGCGCGCGGAATATTCATTAGAGGACCTGACGACCATTTTCCGGTCGAAGGCGTGTAGAAACTCGTCGCGTCGCTGCTCGAGCCACCAGTGACGTAAATACGGCCATCCGGAAGATTGACGATGCCCGGGCAGAACATATCGTGGCCGGTATTCGACACGAGAACCTGTTTGCTCGTGCCGGTAGTCGGGTTAAAGATTGCGGTGTATGTGTTGCCGGGAGTCACTTCGCCAGCCGTAAAGTCCAGCTTCTGGTCGGAGGACCACACTACCACGGTGCCATCGGGCAGATTCGCCGCAGCTGCCGGCACGATCGACAGGTTATAGGGTGTAGTCCACTTCGCCGGCAATGTTTTCGCGGTCATGCCGCTGATCTGCCACGTCTGCAGAGCGGTTCCGCTGCAAGCCTGCTGCGTGATCTGCGAGCCCTGCGCCGTGAGGCTGGCAGCAGCCAGACACAGGTGACTCTGCGACGCGACGATTGCAAAGCCGCCACCTTGCGGGATCAGCTGAAAGCTTTGATTCGCCTGGCCATTGCAGGTCCACTGGTCCGCCCCAGCGCCGGCATCCATGCTGACACCGTAGATGTCGAGGCAAAGGTTGCTGTTGACGTTGACGAACTGATAAAGCCCGTTGTTCTGCGTCAGTGTCCAGTGCTGGTTATTCCCGCCATTGCACGTCCACTCGATAACCGAGGCGCCAGGCGTCTTCGATTCAGCGTTCACGTCGGCGCACAAGGTCGTGCCGTTGACGGTGAGCGTGCTCGATGTCTGCGCGTCGGCAGCTGTGGAGAACATCGAAAGCGCCGCCATGAATGTGATCAGCAGCAACGCTTTCACGTACCTGTCGAACAATTGCGAGAGGATCCTAAACGATCGGTTTTGTGACATAGCCTCAGTCCAGTAGGTTACACACGCCCTAATGCGCCCAGTACATCGCAAATTTGATCCGCGCGAGGCAGGTCGTCACTTCGCCAGCGCAACATTGCGTTCGCATCGAAGCAGTAGATTTGGGTCGAATGATCGGCAATGTTGCCGAGTGGCAGGGTGCTGCCCGAAAGCGCTCTGCGCATCCGGTCGACGTCCTGCAACGTCGGCGTGGCCGCCCGCCATTCGGGTCCGGCCTGGAAGCGCATGAGCCATGCGTGCAGCGCGGGCGGCGAGTCGGAAAGCGGATCGATTCCGATCGACACCAACTGAACGGGGTAGCGGTGCTGTAACTGCGATATCCGTTGCTGAACGGTGCTGAACAGTGCACCCTGCAAAGGACAAACTGAAGTGCATCCTGTGTAAATCGTCTGCAACGCAGTCACTTTCTGACGCAACAGGTCGGTTAGCAACTGTTTCTGGCCGCTTTGATCGACCACCCAGAAGTCGTCGAGACGAATGGGCGGCGTGACGAGTCCTATGCTTGCGTGCTGCGCGTATAGCGGAAAAGAAACGCCGGCTAACGCCGCGGCCGATATGCCACGCAGCAGCGCGCGGCGTCCCGGACTTCGGACCGGCGCGCACGCACGCAACGTCGCGCGAGTCGGCGCGTGTTGATGGAACATGACTATGATCTCCCGCAACGTGTAATGGCTCGCAGAACCATTCGTCGCCATCTTTTATTGCGTGTTACCCACGCGATAATGCGCACGAGTCGCGCGACGGCTACGTTCGCTTTCTAATTGCGAATCAACGGCATTCGGGAGCGTAGCAGAGAACCTTCCGGAAAATTACAGCGTCAGGCCCGTGATTTGCTCCGCTTTGTGAGGTCGGCCACATAACAATGAAACTTCAAAAACTGGGTGTTTTAGAAAGCCCGAGCAAAACCATGTCGTCCTGAGATTCGTCGTGAGGCGGCGGAAATGGCGAAGTCGCGAAAATGGATTGCGCGCTCAAACGTGGCGGCAAGACGCGTCAGGCAGGCGGACCAGGCCGGCCTGGCCGAAGAGACTCGGCTGACCGTTACCGAACTGCCAAGCCCTGCTCCTACAACGAAGGCGTTGCCCAACAAGGCCTCAGCATCGGCGCGATGGCAAGTCCGCGGTGGCGAATAGCAAGCAGCGCCGGTGTTCCGGCGGCTTCGAGTTTCGCCGCGACCACGGCGAGCCATTGCGCGTGTTTCGCTGGCGATGATATGCAGGTTCCGCGCCGTTGGCTCCCGGCCGTCTCCTTGTTCCAAAGCACAAAGTCAAACCGTGGCAAAATTCGCATTCCGCGATTTATTTGATGCGACCGGTGCGGCCCATATAAATGCCTCGGCAGCATTAGTTTCTTTCTAAAACCATACCGAGACATTTAATTAGCATTTAATTAGGTCCCGAGCTATCCCGATAAGAACCATACATTGGCGGAAATTAAAGTGCCCCGACTGTCTAAAAGCGACAAGTAACAATTTTGTAACGGTTTTTTTGTTGCTTTGTGAATCGCAAACTCGGGCGCGAGAACGCCTCTGGATAAGCGTGGAAGGGAGGAGGGACGCGTTGCCGATAGGCTCACGTAGCACAAATTTCGTTGTTACGCTTAGTTACGCCCGATGGCGCAAGATTTGTTCCAATTCTGTATCATTCGTATTCATCAGATTACTCAGGGAAAACCTTGTCGATTTTGATTCGATTGGAGGAACTTCGCAATTTGCGACGAATTACCGAATCTTCCGATTGAAAATGATGAAAGCGGGTTTTCAGTAGGTCGCATTAAATCTGAAGATTAAAACGCGATTAGTGCCCCACGCGAGTGCGGCAGCGGGCGGCTCTTGACAAAAGCCGATCATTAGTCAGTTGTACTTCGTGTTGTTGCGTATTTTTTCGTGGCGACGTCCTTATCACGCGAACGTTGTTCGTTTTAGCGGCCAGGTTCCATCGGCCTTGATAGACAGATGTCCTTCTTCAGCAGACTCTCTCCAAGACTGAAACCGTCATTTCGTCGGCTTCCCCAGATCGCAAAAGCTGCTTCGGCGCTTGCATTCATCGCAGGCGTACTAAGCCTTGCAGGTTGTGGCGGTGAAACAAACGATGATGGCAGTACCGCGTCCGTGACCGCCAACTCCCTCCCTGCCGACACAGTCGCGAACGCGGCTACAGATCCGTACAGCAACGGCGTAGTGCCCCCCGACAATGGCTCTCCGCCGGTTCAGGCGAACGGTCAGCCTTATAACCGCGCCCTGGTGCAACGGGCGGGACAAGGCGATTGAACCGTTTCGCGACGATCGATACGAAACCCGCGTATCCCGTGCAAGAGCATTTTCAATCGTGATGTCAGCGACCGTTGACTCACGCGTTTGACGTGTTTGCGTTACGTATGCCATCGCTTCAGGAACTGATGGTCATCGGCAAACGTAATTCCAACGTTCTCGGCCCATCCCCGGTCAGTAGCAATTTATAGCTAAGCCATGAAACTCAGACTCTACTCACTATTCGCCGTTTTAGCCCTGTTGTGCGGGCAATCGATGCCAGCGTTCTCCCAGACGACTTCGACCGCCGCCACCGCCCAGCAACTCGCGGCGCTGCAGCCGCCGCCCACCGGAAGCGGAAACGACCGTTTTGCAATGGACGTGAACTGCAATCTCTGGAGTGCGGATCAGACGGCGCTGAGCGAATGCTCAAAGGACCTGGATCTGATTGCCGGATTGGGCGTGGGTACGGTTCGCCTCGGCGTTTCGTGGGACTTCATGA
>NZ_VZQN01000104.1:0-6625 GCF_014397645.1 Paraburkholderia sp. 31.1 | reverse complement strand
CGCGCCGACCGAAAGTCTGTGGGGTTCGCTGAAGGTAGCACGCATGCATGGCCGGCACTTCGCCACGCGGCGTGCCGCAATGGATGAGGTGATCGACTGGCTGGGCTTTTACAATGCACGCCGGTTAAACTCGACACTCGACTACGTCAGTCCCATGACATTCGAGAAAAACTGGTTCGCAGCCCAGCAAGGCGAGGCTGCGTAATTTCCTCGGTTAAGGGATTCGCCAAACAGGGGCAAGGTCAAATTCACGTCAAGCCACCTTCTAAAGCCCGACGCCATACAAGGGTTGCGGATGCCTACTTGCCGCCGATGCCGACCTTGCCGCGCCCGACCTTTCGATGCGGCACACAGGGGCGCAGCCTCTTCCTTGAGCTAGCCGTCAATGTGACGTGCTCCGCAGGGTAGCGGGTCGTCCTGTTCAGCGCGGCCTGATAGGCGGAATGGCCCGGATCGATGCGCTTGAGAGCTGACATCACTGACTCCTCCTCAGAGGATTCTAGTCCGAAACGGCACGGCGGTTATGTCGCCTTCCTGAACATGCTGTAGTCGAAGTCCGCGACCCGGCGCTCGGCGAACCCGGGCGTGCCCTTGACGATTGCCATGCGCTCGTTCCGGTGTGTGCCCACAGGTAATTATTCGAGCGCGCGGCGCACACGCGCGGGATTCTAACCTTCAATCCAATCGGGACTCGTGCGTCCCTTCCCGGGTGGGGCGGGACACGGCATGCCGTCGGGGCGACAAAAACCGAATCTCGACGGGCACCCCAAGCAACGCATCCTTTCGGCCATCGATCGCGACATCGCGAGCCTGCTGGAACAGTCGGCTGATGCCGAACCGGCTCCGGCACCCCGGCCGCGCATGAAGGGGCGGCTTCATAATTCCGACAATAAAGCACGCTAAGCGGTGGACGCAGGTTGCCGGCTGCGCATTCGTGTCCGCCTCTTGTCGGCCGGCCATGAGCGGTCACTGACCCTGCGAGAACTGTTACCCGAAGCGGTCGCTCATGAGCCTACAATAGGAACGCATCATCGCGGCCGCAGGCACCGAATTGCACTGCGGAGAACCAATGGGGGACGGCGATGTTCAAATTCATCGATGGGTTACCGCAAGATGTGCTCGCGATCGAAGCCACGGGCAAGGTTACGCACGACGACTACAAAAGTACACTCATACCCAAGGCTGAGGCGATGATGGGCAAGGGGCCGATCAAGATGCTCTATGTCGTCGGGAAAGAGTTCACGGGATTTGAGGTTGGAGCGCTTTGGGATGACGGCGCGTTCGGGCTGAGGCACTGGCACGATTTCAGCCACATCGCAGTGGTTACGGATCTCGCATGGCTACGGGTTATGGTTGGTATGCTAAAACCCTTTTTTCATGGCGATGTCCGCTTGTTCTCGCTTGCTGAATTGCCTACCGCGAGACGCTGGATCACGGACTCCAAGCGAGTTAGTCGATGAATAACATCCGCTGGTAAAAATCTGAAATCCATCTGCGCTACAAGGCGTTTCTACGGAAGATGAATTTGCCGGAACAACCTCATTGCACCATTTTCGATTCCCTATTGCTGTCAGTCACGAGTGTCTCAAGCGGTCGGCCTCGGCCTTCCGCGCGAGACGCAGCTCGCGAATTCAGGCCCGTGGCGTCATCTGGCAGAGGTCGGCCAGTTAAAGACCTTCGACGTCTCGGCCAAAATTGACGACAATGTTCCCAAGGAAAGATTGCGGGTCGTGCTCCGTCGTCGGAGACGCCGCTGAATCTAAAAGGAAAACATGAGACGACTGTTCCTCGCTGGGCTCGCAGCCACCTCTTTCGTGACTTGCGTTCATGCGCAAAGCAACGCGTCCGGCCCGCTCGTCACGCCCTCGGGTAACTTGCAATTCGTGCGCGTCGACGGCGATTTCGTAGGGATGCTCGACAAGGAAATTTTCGATCGCTTTAGCGCGAGCATGCTCACGCATTTCGACGACGTAGGCAATGCAAATGACAGCGTCACGCGCACGCTCGTGCAGACTGATTCCGGCCCGGTGCTGTACGACTTTCGCCACCATCCGCCGCTTGTGCAACGCTCGGGTAAGCGCATGACGGTCAAGCGCGTGTTCTGGCAAGGCGATGAAGTCGTGATGCAAAGCTCGCAAGGCTGGTTCCAGTTCAAACGCGGCGTGCTGACGAAGCTGCAGTCGTCTACGACGACGTACCATTGATTACGCGCACACCCCCCAACACACGAGCCAGCGATGACATACGTCGCCCCGCCGCGCACGTCGTTGCCTTTTTCCAGGTTGCCTTAACCTCTTGCGGGTCGAGCTCAGCGCGTCGTCGTGGGACAGGTTTCGGCCAATCGACCCCGAAGGCTAAGTCGTTGAAAATCTGTCCGGCGGTGGGCTGGGGGCTAACGATTTGCGGTGCACGGTTGGCGGACTTCGAACGCTTGATGCACGTCTTCCGGTCACCCCATTATTCGAAGAGTTCCGCCGGTTTCTCAGTCATCCGGGTTGCAACCATATTGAGATTTCACGCATGCCGATGAAAGCTTCAAACAAAACCACGTCCTCGAAAAGACGACGTATTTTGCAATCTGCGGTCGGAATCACATTTTTGCATGGTGCCCGGAAACAGATGCTCGCTTCGGCGCAAGCGGCGGTATCCGGAGCGTTCACTCGCGTGCGTCCGGGCGATCCAGGCTGGCCGTCCGAGGCGCAGTGGAACGAACTCAGCCAGCAGGTCGGCAATGCACTGGTGAAAGTGCAATCGCCCCTGGTGGCTTGCCTGAACGCGCCCGATAGTGACGACTGCAGGCAACTATTCAGGGAGCTCAAGAACCCCTATTTTCTCGGCGACGAGGTGGGTCTAACGCAAACCCTCGGCTGGGTTGACGCGTGGACATCGACACCCAGCGTCTACGCGGTGGCTGCCCGCAACACGAATGACGTCGTCGTCGCCGTTGACTTCGCACGTCGGAACAATCTCCGCCTCGTGGTGAAGGGCGGCGGCCATAGCTATCAAGGCACATCGAATGCGCCGGACTCTCTGCTGGTCTGGACGCGAAAAATGAACAACATCACCGTGCAGGACGCGTTTGTCGGCACAGGATGCGAGGAGCATGCGACCCCGGTGAGGGCGGTCACGGCCGGTGCCGGCGCGCTCTGGGCGCACGTCTACGATGCGGTCACTACCAAGGCGGGCGGTTACGTGCAAGGTGGCGGCTGCATGACGGTCGGCGTGGCCGGCCTGATCCAAAGCGGCGGGTTCGGCAGCTTTTCCAAGGCCTACGGACTGGCCGCGGGAAGCCTGCTCGAAGCGGAAGTTGTGACGGCAGATGGCGCGGTCCGGATCGCGAATGCCTGCACGAATCCCGATCTATTCTGGGCGCTGAAAGGCGGCGGCGGCGGGAGCCTGGGCGTGGTCACCCGGCTCACGCTGCGGGTTCACGAATTGCCCGAGACTTTCGGCGCGGTGAACATGACGATCAAGGCGACATCGACGTCTGCGTTTCGCCGGCTGATTGGCGTGATCATCGACTTCTATAATCAGAACCTGATGAACCCGCACTGGGGCGAACAGATCAGATTTCGCCGCGACAACGTCCTCACCATCTCGATGGTGTTCCAGGGGCTCAGTCGCAGTGAAGCGCAAGCGATCTGGCAGCCGTTCATGGATACGCTTGCCGCGTCCCCGGACGATTTCAAGGTCGAGTTCTCGCCACTGAAGATTGTCGCCATCTCGGCCCGCAGTTTCTGGGCTCCAACCCTGTTCAAGAAGCTCCTCGGCTTCATCAGCACCGACGACCGGCCGGGCGCACCCGACGACAATATCTTTTGGTCGGGTAATCGCGGAGAGGCGGGACAAGTGCTACACGGCTATGAGTCCGCGTGGCTCCCCGCGGCCTTGCTGCAAGATGACCGGCGTCAAACCCTGGCCGACACGCTGTTTGCGGCGACCCGTCAATGGAGCGTGTCGCTGCACGTCAACAAGGGCTTGGCGGGTGCACCGGCGGAGGCTGTCGCTGCCGCGAGAAACACCGCCACGAACCCGGCCGCGCTGGACGCCTTCGCGTTGCTTATCGCCGGGGCGGAGGGGCCGCCCGCGTATCCCGGCATTCAGGGCCACGAGCCCGACACCGCGCTGGCGCGCCGGGACCGGCAGGCCATCGGACGTGCAATGGCCGAGGTGCGCAAGCTGGTTCCAGACGCCGGTTCCTACGTGGCGGAAAGCAATTTTTTCGACGCGGACTGGCAGCGGTCCTTCTGGGGCTCAAATTACAGCAGGCTGCTCGCCATTAAGGATCAGTATGATCCCGATGGTTTGTTCTTCGTTCATCACGGCGTGGGGAGCGAACGCTGGAGCGCCGACGGTTTCACGAAAATCGTCTGAACGACTCGACCTTCGAACTCGCACATATGGTTCAGCGGAAATCACATTTCGAAATCTCGTATTGAGGCTTCCCGGCACCATTCGGTCATGACAGGCCGCTAACGTGAATGTTGAAAGGCTATATCCGGTCGACTCCCGCCGACCGCATCGGGCAGGACCCGGCCATGAACCGCCATTCACGCGAGGCGTTGACCAGGCATTCGGATGTCGTTGTTGCGTCGGTTAGCCGCCTTCGCGCAAGGCCTGTGCAATCGATATAGTGACCGGCGCATTGGGCAAGATCTGCCGGAAATCGGTCACGAGGGTTCTCCAGTACGACCGGGCTTTTCCATGGGCGGATGCGGCGTGGAATAGAGAGCACACGCCGGGTGTTTTTGTGTGCATGCGGCAACTTGCGAGCCGCACTGCATTCGATCGTGTCTCGCGACAGGAGATATGCGCAACGATACGAATCGATGATCCGATACCCCCGCTCTGCGGGATCACCTGGACGCAGTTCACCACTCCGATGCACTTGGCGAGCCCGCGAGCAATGCCACCGTACTGTTTGTCACCGCACGGGTTCGAATTCGACACAATCTGAAGGAGCAGACTGTATGACCAAAATCTCACCCGCCCTCATTATGCAGATCGGCATGGGCTTCTGGAGCTCGAAGGCGCTGCTCAGCGCCGTCGAACTCGGCGCCTTCACGACCCTGGCCGAAGGGCCGCAGGATCTCAAAGCGCTCTCCGCCCGGCTCGGGCTGCATCCGCGCAGTGCCCGGGACTTCCTCGATGCGCTGGTCGCCCTCGATCTGCTCGACCGACAGGATGGGCGCTATGCCAACACGCTGGCGACCGACCACTTCCTGGACAGAAACAAGCCCAGCTATATCGGCGGGGTCCTGGAAATGGCCAATGCGCGTCTCTATTCCTCCTGGGGCAGCCTGACCGAAGCGCTCAGGACCGGCCTGCCGCAAGGCGATGCCAAGGACGCCGCGCCGGACTTCTTCAGCACACTCTATGCCGATCCGACCAGGTTGCGCGGCTTCCTCGGCGCGATGACCGGGGTCAGCCTACCTGCTGCGCAAGCGCTGGCAGGTACCTTTCCCTGGGCGGAGGTCGGGAGCTTTGCCGATATCGGTTGCGCTCAGGGCGGGCTGACCTGCGTCGTAGCGGCCGCCCATCCACATCTTGCCGCGACCGGCTTCGATCTGCCGCCGGTCCGGCCGGTGTTCGAGCAATATGTCGCCGGCAAGGGCCTCGCAGACCGGGTCCGTTTCGAAGCCGGCAGCTTCTTCGAGCAGCCGCTGCCCGAAGCCGATGTCCTGGTCATGGGCCATATCCTGCACGATTGGGACCTCGACCAAAAGAAGCTGCTGCTAGCCAAGGCCTTTGAGGCGCTGCCCAAGGGCGGCCGCCTGATCGCCTATGACGCGATCATCGATGACGACCGGCGACACAATGCCTTCGGCTTGCTAATGAGTCTCAACATGCTGATCGAGACGTCGGGCGGTTTCGATTACACCGCCGCCGACTGTATCGGCTGGATGCGTGAAGCAGGCTTCGTCGAAGCCGGCCATCATCCGCTCGACGGGCCCACTTCGATCGTCGTCGCGACAAAATAGCGTCAGCCGCGAACGTAACTCGCATGCTGGTCAATTCGCGCAGTCATCGAATTTGGACGAACGTCGCCGTGCGCCGAGGAGAACCGGAGACGGTGATCATCGCCATCTGTGGGATCGGTCCGGCGGACCTCTGTCCCGGCGATCCGGGTACAACTGCTCACCGGACCCATCACTCTGGTCTATCCAGGGTCAGTTAACGCCACTCGCATGATCGATGCGCGTCGGTTCGTGCCGCGTATCCTGAGACCGGATGCGGCCCCTTCAACTCAACCGCATAGATCGGTGCCCATGAGCGTGGCAATGCCAAGTGCGGTCATTCGCGTCTGTATCTCGGCATATGGTCGGTTTCCGATCGGGCAGCGTGCGGCGGCGGCTGACGATCCTGCGACACATTGTCTGACAGGCTCGTGAGGAAAATGCCGACATCTTCTTCTGGGACGAATCTGGCTTTCGGGCCGCTTCTTGAGTAGAGGAGCCGGTTGAATGACCATTAAGCGCAAGGGCGAACGACCGTAGGTGGCGTGCGCCGTGTAAAGGCGGCGCTTTCCCAGTGGGTGTAAGCCCCACCCGGCAACCGCTCCAGCCGGAAGCAACCGGAGCAGCTATGGAGGTAACGAAATGGCTGAAGCCTTCGGTGTAGCGTG
>NZ_VZQN01000103.1:0-7426 GCF_014397645.1 Paraburkholderia sp. 31.1 | reverse complement strand
CGCCCCATGCATATCCGCCAAATCCAAAGATCCCTGGCTCGGAAAGACTCCGGGCTTGCCGGCCCAACCAGTCTCCGATCAATGGAAAGCGCTTCGGCTTTGCGCTGACGTCGAGGTGCAGATCGTCAACGGCTTTTCCGACCACCATTCTCGACTGCAGGATTTCCATTTCAGCCGTCGCCTCTGTTTTGACGTCGAACATGCTGGAGACGTCGCCCAGCGGGCCTTTTGAATTGTTGGTCGGAATGCTGTCTTCAACCTGCACGAGAATATCGGCCTGGTACACCGACGGCGCGATAAACGCGTAGGCCACGCCCAGGGCGAGCACGCCGCCGGCGATTCCACCGACCAGCCAGCGGTTGGCCATTAGAACGTCGAAATAACGCGAAAGACTTACATCGTTATTCCGGAGCACGGCAGCATTCGTAAGCAGAGAGTTCTGATTCATCGAAACCCCAGGGCGGGTGTACGAAAAGGGTGGAAGCTCGATTTAATGTGCAGGCGATGCGGCGTTGCCAGATCTCGCTTTTTGTCACGGGACGGCAACATTTTCGGTGCTGGCGCTGCGCGCGTCAGTTCGGTGTGCAACGCAATCTGTCAACAATTCCTCTGCTTTGCGCGCCACCAACTTCAGAATAATCGTCTTACCGTACAAAGATAAGACTGCCTAATTCTCCGCTGAACCACCGTTTCCCCGCAGTAGATTTCTCGGTGGAAAATTAGCGTATATTTCAGAAGTATCCAGACTATCTGAAGACGGTCGTCACCTCCGTACGCTAACGCACATCGCTTTTATGGCCGTGACGGCACAATCCCATTCAACGCCGTTAGCTTGGGATGCATATGAAACAATTCATGCGTGAGATATTCACACGCGCGCTGCTTTTCAGTGGAACCCCCGCGGCGATTCGAGCCTTTCTCTGGCGCGATCGCGCCGCGATTCTGCTCTATCACGATCCGTCGCCCGCCACGCTCGAGGCTCATTTTGAGTACCTGAAAGACAAGGTCGAGTTCGTGCCGTTGTCGCAGGCAAATTCGCGAGGTAGTGGTCGCCCGCGCGTGGCCGTCACGTTTGACGACGGCCATATCGGCAATGCAAATCTGCTGCCCGTATTCATCAAGTACGGCGTGTACCCGACCATTTACATCTGCAGCAGTGTCGTGGCGCACGATCGTACTCACTGGTTCCTGCATCCTGTCGCGAGGGATGCAGGTGTGAAGCGGCTGATTCGCATGAAAAACCACGAGCGCCTGGCTGAACTCGACGCGCGAGGCTTTCGTCAGGACTTGCCAGACCCAGCGGCGACGATTAGTGGCCTCAGCGCCGCCCATATTGAAGAGATGCGCCCCTATGTCGACTTTCAGTCTCACACACGCTATCACCCGACACTAACCTTCTGTGACGATGACGAATGCTTTGAAGAGCTTGCGCTATCAAAGTCGGAGGTAGAACGGATCGTAGGTAAGCCTTGCGAGCATTTCGCGTATCCCTATGGCATTTATGGTCCGCGCGAAGTCGAGCTGCTGAAGGCCGCAGGCTACAAGACCGCACGCACGACCGACGTGGGCTGGAATGACGAAGGAAGCGACCCGTTCCGACTCAAGGCGTTCGACATTGACGATGACTCTTCCGTGTCGTGGTTCGCCGCGCAGCTCACGGGCCTGACGTTGGTGCCGCGCTATCTGCGACTGGGACGCGTCAGGCGCCTCGCTCAGCGCATCTTTAGCAGGCCACGTGCATTGAACCAGGCGTAGAAAGCACAGCGCCGCCGCGACAGCTCGCGCAGCGGCGTACGACACCGTCGTGCACCGCGCTGCATCCAACCCAGGGCGGCGAATCGTCACGATAAGGTATTCGCTAATAAAAACACTATCGCGCGCGATCTCGGCTTCGAGCAGAACAAGCGGTCAACGTTCGAGCACCTGTCAATCAAAGGCGCAACCGGACCACCAGTGCATTATTCGTAACGGCCTTATTGTTCCTTATCTCCACGGTTAAAAAGGAAGGCGGCATGCGTAAAATCTTCATCACGTCTCCGGGTACCGCCAATTATCCGGAAATTACTGCCTATCAAAACTATTTTAAAGCGCGCGGCGTGGATGTGGTGGTCGGAACAATCAGCGATTACCGCGCCCTCGATAACAAACGAGATTTCGTGTTGTGGGAAATCATGGGTTTTTATCCGAACCGGTTTGAATCGGACTTTGTCATTCATGACTACCGTTCTCTCTCCGTTGGCGGCTGGCCGGCGATGAAAGACGTCGCGAAGCGGTATTTCAATTGCCAGCCGAATCTGCGGATCTTTCAGAACAAACGGCAACAGGAGATCATGGGTTTCGGTCACGGCGTACCCAGTGTGATCCTGCCCATGGGCGTGCCGAACTGGATCTTCGAGGTACAGGATGGCGGTCAGACCGAAAAGAAAGCTGATTTCTGTTATATCGGCGAAATGAGCGTCGAGCGGGGCTTCGATCGCGTGCTGGAAGCATTTATAAACAACTTTCAGAAGCGCGACGTCTCCCTCCTCCTGGTGGGAAAACCGGACCCGCGCATCTACGAAAGATTTTCGAATACAAAAAATATCATTTTCACTGGGCCGTTGCCGCAGCGTGAGGCGCTGAAGCACGTGGTCGAATCCGATGTTGCGGTGTGCTATTTCCCCTATCACCGGCCGCACTGCTATCAAACGCCGACCAAGCTGCTCGAGTATGCTGCGCTCGGCAAGAAAATCGTGTGCAACGACTCGCCGTCGAATATCAGATGCTGTGAAGAGATGGGAATCCATAGTGTGATCACCACGGCGAACATCTTTGACGGAATCGATGAAGACGCCGCGCGCGGTGCGACAGCGAATCGTCGGACGGACTTCGCAGACCTCATTTGGGACCGGGTGATAGAGCAGTCCAACGTCGCGACATTTCTGCCAACGGATATCAAGCTAACCAACGCTTGACCAATCCATTGACGTGCGACATTTCAACGAATGCGACTCGAACTGCCCTTGGTAGCACTGAGTCAGCCAAAGAGACGACATTTGAACGGTGGTAATGACATGCAGATATTCATTCTTCACCCCGGCAAGGCGAATTATCCTGAGATAGACGCCTACACGAAGTATTTTGTGAGAAACGACTGTAAGGTAACGTCGGGGACACTGGATGATTACAAAAAAGTCAAGAATCCGGAGGAGTACGTTCTCTGGTGCATCATGGGCTTTTACCCCAGGATCCCTGCTGCAAAATACGTTATCCACGATTACCGCTCGCTGTCTGTCGGGCGTAACAGTGCGCTAAAGGACAGCATCAAGAAAACGTTTCAACCGCGGCCCGACCTTCGAATATTTCAGAACGACTCAATGAGTGCAGTCATGGGCTTCCGCGACGGCGTAGATACCGTTTTCCTGCCGATGGGCGTACCAGATTGGATTTTCGCGACGGATGCTGACCGCAACCAGGCGCTTCCGTCGGGAACGTATTGTTATCTGGGCGAGATAACGCGGGAACGCGGCTTTGTCGGCTTCATCAGGGACTTCCTGGCCGCCAAGCGCGACTCGGATACCCTCGTTCTGATTGGGCCTGTTGAAAAGGAAATCTCCGACGCATATCTTCGATCGCCCGGCATCCTGTTCACGGGACGTCTTGCGCAACGCGATGCCCTCGCCGTGGTTCGCAACTGCGAGATTGCTATTTCAACCATCCCGTACAAGCGTCCGTACGACGTGCAGACGCCGACCAAGCTTCTGGAATATGCTGCGCTCGGCAAAAGAATCATCTGCAATGACTCGCCTTCGAATCTGAACGCCGCCGCCAAGTTTGGAATTCAATGTAAAGTAACGGGCCCAGACGTATTCTCTAGCATCTGCAATTTCCACGGCGATATGGTGCCGAAAAATGACCCCTCCACGCTGCTGCATTTACGGTGGACAGATATAATCGCCGCCTCGGGCGTGGAGCGATATCTCGCGCGGCTCTAAAAATTAAAATGGTTTGCGCGATGACACGCGCAAACCATTTCTCAAAAGTCAGTCTCGTCGCGATCGGCGTTCCGTGAACGTTGACTACGGAGTGGTGCTTCGATTCTTGCCGCGCCCCATCGGCACGTTCGGGCCAGTTCTTCGCCCGTCCCGACTGCGCGAATCGATGAAGCGTTGATGGTCACGCGCGTGAAGAGGCTTTTGTCCGCTACTCTTCACTTCGGCAAGAGCACTGTATGCAATCGGTCCCAGACGACGGCTTGCTGCAAATCGCGCAGTAGTCACTCGCTCAGCACCGAACGGCCCTGGCGAACACTTCTCAACTGGGCCGAATAAAGCAGCGCGATGTTGTTGAAGAAACGATCTTCACTGAATCTGTTGCGCGCTTCCTTCTGCGCGCGCCGCAATAAACCTTCACGAAATTTATCCTCGGCTATCATCTTCCGGATCAGCGAAGCCGCTTCCGCAGTCGTCCGATAAAGAACGCCGGTCGAATTGTGACGAATGGTGTCTATATTGCCCGGACAATCTGACGCCACAACGGGTGTGCCGAGCGTCATTGCTTCAATCAGAGAAATCGGCATTCCCTCCCAGGAAGCTGTCGACAAATAGATATCCGCTTGCGCCACAGCCGCGATTACGTCAGCACGCGTAAGCCAACCGGTCACACGCACGCCGGCATCCTCGAGCGTCCTCCTGAGATCTGCGTCGCCGTCGCCGATCCATACGAACTCGACGCCGTCCCGATCAAACGAGCGTGCAATCTCCGCGAACAATCGCGGATTCTTTTGCACACGAATGCCGCCGACAGTCACAATTTTTCGCCTTTTCGTCGATCCGACTTTTCCGGCGCTTTCCAAACGATTGTTGCCCAGGACACTGACAGCCCGATCGATCGCGTTCTCGACCAGTACTGCATCTCGCCGAAGATAGCGGCGAATAGCGGCGCATTCACTCTCGGAGCAGCCCACGTATGTGCAGTTCTTCACACACGCAAGCAACTCCAACGCGGCGAAACAGTATCGCTTCAACCTGCCTATGTCTCGCCGTACGAAAGAGATGCAGTGCGGGCTATAAAGAAGCGCCGTTGACGGCAACGCAAACAAGGTCGACATTCGTCCCAGGAAACCTGCGAATGACGAGTGCAGATGGACGATATCCGGGTTCAATTCGATGAGTTGTTGGCGCAAGACAGACATGATCCGTGCCAATGATGGCCCTTTCATCTGCAGATGCTGCAGGACGACGTCAGAGTGAAACATCGCGCGCAAATTCTTCGGTGTTTCCTCGCGCTCTGAATAGATCACATACACCTCGTGACCTTCCTTGGCGAGGCGCGTCGCAAGCGTGCTCACAACTGCAAGCGTTCCGGTAGCAGTCGATTCGATTACGTGGACCACTCTCATAACATGTTTCTCGTGAATTGCGCAGCAATAGCGGAACACATCGCCGATCGGTCACGGCGATCGGGACGACATGCAATCTACGACAGGGAAAGGGCCCCAGCCGGCTCAGTAGGCGCCGTCTTTCGCGAACACCACTTTGACGGTTCTCAAAAGAATCGACATATCGAATGTCAGCGAGCGGTTCATTGCGTATTTGACGTCGAGCGAAACCCGCGTCGGATAGTCCACATCGTTGCGGCCGCTGACCTGCCATAAGCCTGTCATTCCCGGCTTCAGCGCGAGGTAGTAACGAACATCGCGGCCATATCGCACCAGCTCCTTCTGCACGATAGGACGGGGTCCCACCAGGCTCATATCGCCGCGCAGCACGTTCCATAGTTGCGGCAACTCATCGAGGCTCGTCTTGCGCAGGATGCGGCCAACCGGCGTCACACGAATATCGTTTTTAAGCTTGAAATCGCGGTCCCATTCCGCACGAGCCTGCGGATCGGTTGCGAGCAGTTTGGCGAGAACTTCATCCGAGTTCTTGACCATGGAGCGGAACTTCAGGCACTTGAAAGTACGTCCTCCTCGGCCAATTCTCGGATGACCATATACGGCGTTTCCGTGATCGCTCATGACTGCCAGCGCAATTATCAGAAGAACCGGGAAGAGCAGGATGAGTAGAACCGACGCCCCGCAAACGTCCATCGTTCTCTTCACTGCGTCGTCCCACCTTGCGACGAAGATGTTCTCGCTTTGCGGGTTCGAGTCATCCAGGGCGACCTGTTTTGAATTCGCCTCAAGGCACGCCTCTTCCAGTTTCGGATCCGCGGTGGCGTTGGATTCGAACATACTATCTCCTCAGTTCGGAAACTCGTGGGGAACGATGCCGGCGTAGGCACCCTGCGCTTGCAAAACAGATTTTGGTGTGGAAGTGAATCGTTTAGTGAAGCTAATTTCATTGATTCACTGACGAGTCACGACGAGCGTAACATCTCACTCAAAGACCGAATGTTAGCAATAGCGCATAAAGTCGCCATCGTACAGTTCGATCGAGACACGTCGCCCTTCATCAGGTGCACCAACAGTTCTTCTGCCAATCAAATACGCAGAATTCGAATCATGGCTTCGTTCTTTGATTGGTCTTATCGCCAGGTATCACTCGTAAATATCATGACAAAGCGTTCAGGTCAGACGCATACTTTTTATCAGACGTGTAACCGTTCTCTCTAAAGCTCGTGATTTCGAATTTGTCTAAAGAGAGACGACAGTTTTCATCTTTAGGAAAAAAGAACATTTGATGAAGGAACAACCTGTGTAATGACTGACCGCGGCAAGGTCTATGCGATGACTCGCGCTGCGCATCGAAGTCGCAAGTATCCCGGCTCGGCACTACAAATCGATGTGCGTTCCCGTACATGATCGGACGATTCGCTCATTGCGGAGTTCGACGCGAAGACTTCGTGATATGCCGACAAGCGTGGCGCAACCGGCGTCGGAAATCTGATAGTGAGGCATTGCGCCACACAACAAACTTCAGCTGGGACTGATGCCGAACAAGGGGGCGCATCCTTAGGAAGATTGAGTCGCTCTGTTCGGAAGTGTAGTGTCAGTGCGGGACTCTGACGTCGACACGGTATTCGATGCGCGTGTTCGACATATCCGTGCCGTCAATGCGGTCGCTTCAACAATTGATGTTCATCGGCACACTTAACTCTGACGTTTTCGGACCAATTCCAAGCGACAGCATTTATAGTTGAGAAATGAAACTCACACTTTTCTTTTTATTCGCCGTCTTAACACTTTTGTGTGGGCAGCCGATGTCGGCCTTCGCGAAGAACGGTCGCGCCAAGACAACGAACGCGACTACCGCCACTGCTCAGCAACTCGCGGCGCTGCAGCCGCCGCCCACCGGAAGCGGAAACGACCATTTTGCGATGGACGTGAACTGCAATCTCTGGAGTGCGGATCAGACGGCGCTGAGCGAATGCTCAAAGGACCTGGATCTGATTGCCGGATTGGGCGTGGGTACGGTTCGCCTCGGCGTTTCGTGGGACTTCATGA
>NZ_VZQN01000102.1:0-7823 GCF_014397645.1 Paraburkholderia sp. 31.1 | reverse complement strand
GGCATCATGCGACGCACCAGCGCTTCTTTTCTTTCTGCTGAGTAGGCTTTCATTCACCCTGATTTTACCGCCCCCGGACCATGTCTATAAGATTCAGATAACACGACAAGTAGTCTGACGCCGGGGGTCCCCAAGAATCCTCCAGTCGAGCACCCAACCGTCGTAGAAGTCCTCGTAGAGAACGCGTCCGGCCCATTTCGGATGCGCCAGTTCTATCAAGCGGGCCCAAAAGCTCAAATTCGACAACGGCCAATGATCCTCGCCGACCAGGCCGATGAGAATATTCCTGACATGGGCGAGGCTATACGACACCCCGAACTCGACCTCTATCAACCCGGCCACTCGTGCGAGCGTCCAGCGAGCCGGCTTCGATGAGCTTCTGCCCCTCGGACCGAGTTCGCGCACGTAGCTGTCTACCAGACGTTTAACAAGTACCAACTTCTGCCCGTCGCTCAAGCCACCAGGACGCCCAAGCGCTCGCCCGCGCCAGGGCTCACTATCCGTGTACGCATCCTTCACCCGCGACCATCGAGACACCGTCTGACGGCTCACCGACAGTTCCCGCGCAACGTCCGCTTGCGACATACCTTCATCGAGCATGACCATCGCCTCCCGCCTCCGCTCGCTAAGCTGATCGAAATCCCGTCTCGTACTTTTCCCAGTCATGGATTTTCTCTTCTAACGTACTTGTCACCTACTATATTAAAACCATGAGGATTTGACCAAAGTTATACGGCTCACACAAGCTCCGCTCGCATCTGTATCGTTTCAACATCGAAAACTTCTATGTTGAACGACAGGGAAAATGCCTCTAACTATCATCAAAATCAATCAGGCGAAGAGTGACGGCGGTACGCTGAAACTGCCAGACAAGGATGGGCTGTATCTGCGCGTGACGAAGAAGACAAAGGGATGGCGCTTTGACTTCCGCTTCGACAACCGACGCTACACTATCAGCTACGGTCTGTACCCCACTGTTTCGCTCGCCAAGGCACGCGAGCTACACCAGGAAGCCAGACGACAACTCGCTGAAGGCATCAATCCGGCGTTCCGAAAGCGGCTTGAGAAGCTGGCCCGCAGCGCCTCTTTTGGCAACTCCTTCGAAGCCACTGCGAAGAACTGGTACGAGGGCAAACAGGAGCAGCGCTCGAACGCGTGGCGCGAAGCTCATAGCCTGTATTTGCGTCGGGATCTTAACCCGTACATCGGCGATATGCCTCTCTCGCAGATCGATGCGAGTGCACTGCTGAACGTGCTGGAGAAGGTCCGCATCGACCGCGGCGTCAAGACTGCCGAGCGTGTGCGACAAACGGCGGTCCAGGTCTTCGATCATGCAATCCGAAAACTCAAGGTTCAGGCCAATCCGGCCCGCGTGCTGCAAGGTTGGGCTGATATTCCGCCTCATATCAGTCACGAACCTCTGCGCGAGAATGAAATTCAAGAGTTCGTCGAGCGCCTTGACGCTGATACGGGGTCCACGGCGACGAAACTGTGCATCCTCCTCATGTTGCTCACATTCGTTCGCAAGAACGAAATCGTGCAGGCCCGCTGGGACGAATTCGTTCTCGGCGGCGCACTATGGGAAATCCCAGCCGCGCGCATGAAAATGCGCGATCCGCATATCGTGCCGCTGAGCAGGCAGGCAATCGCCGCACTGGAGGAACTGAAGCCGCTATCGCTCGGCTCAGACTTCCTTTTCCCGGGTCTCAGCAGCATCCATAAGCCAATGGGCCTCTCGACCCCGAACGTTCTTTTCGATCGAATGGGCTATGGCGGCCGCTTCACGCCGCACGGCATCCGCGCGACGGCGAGTACCTGGCTTAACACGAAAGGCGTACGCGCTGACGTGATTGAACGGCAACTTGCTCACACCGAACGAAATCGCGTCCGCGCCGCCTACAACCGGGCCGACTACCTCCACGAACGCCGTCAGGCCATGCAGATGTGGGCGGACTTCGTCTTGCCCGATCACGCCACGACTGAAGATATGTGGCTCGTGCCGCTTCCCCTGCCTGCCGAAATCCCCCAATAGCAACCCGTTCGGACTCTGACAACGGCTACCTTACGAGCCGTGACGACCTGTCCTGAAGTGAATCAAGCGGGACCAGCCCAAGGTACCCGCTTTCCACCATTTCTCTGGCTCGCTTGAGATCGGCGCTGATTCGCTTCCTGACCTCCGTTATCCTGTGCTGGTATTCTCTCGCCGGCCCCTTCAGACGGTCAGCATACAAGACCTCCGCCATCTCACCCCGGTCCGCACCCGAATACTCTGCGTCATAAAGCCTGAGCCAGAGAAGTAGCTTGTCGCGGCGTATCCTGTTGACCTTCGAGCGCTGCCCATCAGGCAGTGTCTTTTCATAGGCGGCAAGCTCGCGATCAAGAATCTCCTTCGCATGGCCCAGCAACGGCGCCATAGCGGACCTGCCCGATTCAATGCAGCGATTCAGGTCGAAAACGATCGCCACCTGACCGCTTTCCAGTTCCATACGGACCTCCCCGCCCGACGGCCGCCACCGCTCAACCTTTTGCACTGTCTCCGACAGCCAGAGGCGTTCGCTGTCCTCCTCGTCCCGATAAGCCTCCCAGCAAGATTTCAGCTCGCATCGCCCGAATCTGCGAGCCACTTCCTTGTTCCGGTGCAGATCCATCATCCGTGTTCGGTTCGCCTGGCGCGAGTCGCCCGCTCCTGCGGACACAAGCCAGTCCGGCTCAGTGTTGATCTTGTCGCATTCCTCGAAATACTCCGGATTTCGTCGCAGGAACTCCCACGCCCACCTGCGGTACGACCATTTGGCAGGCTCGGACGGGTAGCTGCTTTCGTCTCTCCACTGGGGACGTTTCTGTTTTCGAACCTTTCTGTAGATGCCATCTATGTGCACTTTCACGCTCCTTCGGATTTCCTTCGAAAGGATACATCTTACTGCGAGAATCACGTTGAATTCACGTTTATCGCTCTAATGATATTCGCGAAACATCAGAATATCCGGCTGACTCCGGCAGGCAACATCGATAACGACCTGCGGTCTCGACTTCAGCAAAATTCATTCGTTCACTCTTGAACAGACCTGAATAGACGAACGGAGCCGACCATGAACAAAAAACCTCACTCAGCAACCAGTGGTTGTGTGCAGGCAAATCAGCCACCCTCGCTTATTGCGCGGATTCGCCAGGGACGTGGCGCACAGCCGGCCCGCGTGCACGATCTCACGCACGACGCGCATCTTTGCGCAAACGCAGATTCCGGCGGAACCAAGGCGGTCGCCACAAAGACTAGCGCCAGTGTCGCCTACACGACGAAATGCCCGCTTCTGGATAAGCTGATCGAACAGGTACGCTCCAGCTCTCGCGACCGCCTGATGAAGGAACGCGAGGTACTGCCGATCATTGGCCGCTCGAAGGCAGCGATGCGTCGCGATGTTTCGCTCGGCCTCTTCCCCAAACAGGTCAAAACGGGGACGAAGTCTAGTGCCTGGCGTGAATCGGAGGTCATGGGATGGATCGAGGCTGCGACGATCCTCTCGCGCGTTGACAACCCCGGCTTCGACATGAAGGATTTCGTCGCCGCGCTGACCGCGCCTGTCAACGTTCCGGCGGAGGTGCACGCATGAACTCGAGTGACCTCTTTCCGGTCGATCCTGCGCAATGGTCTCGCCTTCATGAGGAAATCATGCCGAAGGTCGTTGAAGTTCGCGAGCAGATGCAACCGTGCACAGTCGTCCACCCTGTTCTCGCCATGCTGGGTATCGAGGAGGTGACGGGCTCAACGGCCGACGTCAGCATTAGCGGGATCGACTTTTCCGGCGCCCTCGCCTTCCCTGTGCGGTCAGCCAGTGACGGCTCGCTCCTGAACGTACTTTTCGTCTCGGATGCGGGCGACGGCTCCATTGAGGAAAGCATCATTCCTGGCGCGGCGATCAACGGTGGAATGGTGTCTATCGGGAAGATGAACGGCGACACCCTCTACCTCACTGTCGGTCTGCCGGGGGCCCTGGCAATCGCCACGGCCACCGGCGCGCCTGTTGTCAGTGCGATCTACACCGAGAACCTCCCCGAAGTCACCGCCGCTCTGAACGCCCGTTACCCGTCGATGGGAATCATCGTCTGCGCCGGCACCAGTGATGGGCCGAGCCTGCCGGTTGCGACCCGCGCAGCGGCGAGCATCGGTGCAAGGCTCGCCGTCGCGGAGACGGGCAGCACGTTCTTCGGTTGCTATAGGGAATCTGGCATCGAAGGCGTCGCCAGGAGCCTTGAGGCGGCAGAAGTTCAGCCCGGCTTTGGGCTGGCCGTCGAAATGTCCGATCCGCTCGACCCGCCAGCGCCGACCCGATGGCCCGGCCGCGTGAACACCATTCTCATGATCCAGCACGCCGTGATGCTCATCCGGCGCTATCTGATCGTTGACGTGTACGCCGCCATCACGATCGTACTGTGGGCACTGGCCACCTACTTCGCCGGAGAAATTCGGGTCGCGCCGCTCCTGTCCTTCCTGTCGCCGACCAGACGGTGTGGCAAGACAACTGCGCTCGGCCTTCTCAAGAGCCTCGTATGCCGCCCTTATTCCGCGTCGAATGTAACCCCGGCCACGCTGTACCGGTTGCCCGCACTCAAACCGACTGTTCTGATTGACGAAATCGACACGTTTCTCCGCTCGCGGGAGCTGGTCGGCATCCTCAACGGCGGCCACACCCGCGACGCGGCATCGATTGCCCGGGTTGAGAAGGGCAAAACGGTGTCCTTCGATACGTTTTTCATGAAGGCGCTTTTCGGTATCGGTCTGCTTCCCGAAACGCTCGCCGACCGTTCCATCGTGGTCCCGCTTGAACGCAAGGCAGAGAACGAAGAGGTGGAAAAGCACATCGTTTGCGAAAACGACGTGTTTGCCCCCGTGCGCGCTTGCTTTGCGAGCCTAGCCCACCGATATGCGGACGCTGTGCGGCACGCGAGCCGGAACCCGATCAAGCTCGGTAACGACCGGGCCGGCGATAACTGGGAACCGCTGCTCGCCGTCGCCAGCCTCTTCGGCGACGACTGGGTGGACTACGCGCGACGCGCCGCGAAACTGCTCTCGGCGCACACCGGCAACCAGTCTGACGCCGGCCTTGAGGAACTGATCGTAGACATCAAGGTGGCCTTCGATTCATGTGGTGCCGCCAAGCTGACGACCGAACATCTCATCGAGTTTCTGTGTGATGACCCGGAAAAGCCATGGGCGACCTTTTCGCGCGGCAGGCCGATTACGCCGCACGACCTCGCAAAGATGCTCAAACCGTTGCGCATCGAAAGCGTGAATCTGCGCGAAGACCGTGTCCCCGGTCAGAGGGATGCTTCGCCGACGCGCAAGGGATACCACCGTGCGGCATTTGCCCGAGCCTTCCGCCAGTACGTTCCGCGTGAACCGGAAGACTCCGAAACTGCGTAAACCACATAAGCCGCCACCGCGCTACAACGCTACATGGAAACCAAACGAGCGTCTGTAGCGTTGTGGCGGTTGAAGATCCCCTTGTCAGCAACGACCAGATCAACTGATCGTGCCGCCAGCGACGAGGTGAAGTAATACCATAACAATGCAAGTATTTTGCATAGCTATATGGCGATGTAGATCAGTTACATCGCCTATCTCGACAACTCAATGCAGCAGAGCTTGATAGCTGAAGATAGGCATATAACTTAATTATTACATCTGTAGTCCTACACTACTAGATATCTTGGATGGAGTAGATATGAATATCGGTCACCTCGAAGAATGCATTACGCTCGACACGGTTGGGTTCAGTGTTGAGGACGTCAATGCTGATCTCCCCACGAAGGTAGATGTGAATGGGAAGCGTCGCCGCTCTATCGGCTGCCTGAACTCCCCGTCGGGGCGGCAATCGTTAAAGTTCTGGCACGTCAAGAAGCACAATCGGTTGTGCGTTGAAGGCAGCGCCGCCATACATTTCCAGGACCACAATATCGTTGCCTCCAACGACCTGCGGATGACCGTCATTGCGACGCTGAAGGCCATCAAGGACAAGCACAAGGTCGACATTCCGCTACAGCAAGCCTATGGACTCGTACTCGGGCAGGACATTGCAATCACGCGGGTAGATACGCCAGCCATGCTTCGTGTACCTGCTGGGCTGACCCCGGCTACCGTCGTAAACGGCCTCGCGCTTGCGGGCTTCCGCTGCGGACTTAACGTCACCCTGCATCACAACGAGACGTGCTACTTCGACCAGCACTCGCAGATCGTTGCGTTGAAGGGCTATCTGAAGGACGTGCAAATGGGGCAGATGAGGAGGCAAGCCGCGTTACCTGATACCGAAAATACCGCCACCCTATTGGAACTCGCTCGCTCTACCATCCGAATTGAGCCCGTGTATCGGAAGAAGTACTTCAAGGCGCTGGAGCAGTTCGGAAAAACGCCCCCGACACTCGGCGACTTGAGCCCCACGATGCTCGCCATCATGTTCGCGACGTTGCTCGAAAAGTACAATCTGCGGGGGAGCCTGCGTGCCTGTTTGACTGACGAGGATTTATGGGCGATTCCGCACCAGCACCGAGGCATCGTCGCGTTCTGGCAGCGCGGCGGGGATATGCTGAAGTATTTCGACGGAAATCAGCGCACGTTGGCCCGCTACCGCCGCTTGCTGAAGAAGAACTATTCGATCGACATCTACGAGATGCCGCCGGGAGAAATCGAGGTGCCCGTCCAGATCGGCGAAATCCTGCGGCCGGAGAACTTTGTGCCGGTACCGGACGCGATTCGGCGCGATCCCGCGTTGTTCCACACCTTCGACGTTCAAGAGGAGTGGCGCAGCATCTGCGACCGTCGCGCCCTGCCCGGCGGAGTATCCCGCGCGTTCGTCGACCTCTACGAAGACGCATTCGATCCGTACGAACCCGCGGCCTATCCGGACATGCCGCAAATGCCAGATTTCTCCGTCTGATGTCACGTTGTAGCGGCAAAACAAGTGCCCTGCATTCCCCGAGTGGATTACCACGACATCGGGGCGACCGCTTGTCGCCGGAGAGCGAAATCGCAGCGCTCGTGAAGATCGCGGCGACCACGTCGTGCGCCATGGCGCTACAGCTGCTACAACGCTGCAACAGCCGGCGCAAGGCCGTTTCGCACAGGCCCTTTCGTGCCCCTGTAGCGTTGTAGCGGCCGGCCCACACCGAACAGCAGGTTCGTAGCGGTGTAGCGGCAAATACGGCTTTGCGACGCTCTGCCTACTCTCCGCGCTTGCATCCAAAGCTGTTTTGCGGCATGCATCGGCCGCGATAGCACTACGAGAACCCGCAACAACGCCCATCGCGAAATTTCTCCGGTGCCTTCAGTTACGAGAGCCCAACGGCAGCGCACGCCGAACCATGTCTACAGGGAAGGGGGATCACGATCAGCCCGTTTTTCTAGAATTCAGGCGGATTCGTCGCTGGAGCAGCGTGTCACTTCTTCCTTTTGTTGCCGTTACTCTCCATGAATTCGGCGAACTTGTTAAGCGATATCCCATACCAGTCCTTGCCGTTTTTTGGCGACCAATGGACGCCGCTAGGCTTCACGCGGATATGCCCAACAACCTGATTGTTCGCGTCGACAATTTCGTGATCTTCGTATTTGCGCGGTCGAAATGAATTCACTGCCATTGTTGGTCCCCGTTGAGGTAGGCTTACATTCGGACATGTTGGGAGCGCTATCCCGCCCTCCGGCAGCAAGTCTAGGGAAACGCTGATTAATGGAACTCGGCGGTCATCGCTCACGTAGCCGAAGACGTTATAGAAGGCAGCTCACAGAACGGACTCACGAGGATGAAGAGGCAGATCGGCTTCGCGGAAGCGGAAAT
>NZ_VZQN01000101.1:0-7930 GCF_014397645.1 Paraburkholderia sp. 31.1 | reverse complement strand
GTCGAGGTCGACGTCGACAACGACGAGATACCCGTCGACGTGGAGGTCGACAGCGAGCTCACGCCTGTGGACAGCGAACTCATACCCGTCGAGAGCGACGTGACCGCGCTGTTAGTCGTGCTCAGGCCCGTCGACAGTGACGAGATACCCGTCGATGTGGAGGTCGACAGTGAGCTCAGACCCGTGGACAGCGAAGAGAGGCCCGTCGAGGTCGACGTCGACAGTGACGAAATACCTGTCGACGTGGAGGTCGACAGCGAACCCAGGCCTGTGGACAGCGAATCCACACCGCTCTGCACCGTGCTGATCCCCGTCGAGGTCGACGTCGACAGCGACGAGATGCCTGTCGAGGTCGACGTCGACAACGACGAGATACCCGTCGACGTGGAGGTCGACAGCGAGCTCACGCCTGTGGACAGCGAACTCATACCCGTCGAGAGCGACGTGACCGCGCTGTTAGTCGTGCTCAGGCCCGTCGACAGTGAGCTCAGACCCGTGGACAGCGAAGAGAGGCCCGTCGAGGTCGACGTCGACAGTGACGAAATACCTGTCGACGTGGAGGTCGACAACGAACCCAGGCCTGTGGACAGCGAATCCACACCGCTCTGCACCGTGCTGATCCCCGTCGAGGCTGACGTCGACAGCGAACTCACGCCCGTGGACAGCGAATTCACGCCGCTCTGTGCCGTGCTGATCCCCGTCGAGGTCGACGTCGACAGCGACGAGATACCCGTCGATGTGGAGGTCGACAGTGAGCTCAGACCCGTGGACAGCGAAGAGAGGCCCGTCGAGGTCGACGTCGACAGCGACGAAATACCTGTCGACGTGGAGGTCGACAGCGAACCCAGGCCTGTGGACAGCGAATCCACACCGCTCTGCACCGTGCTGATCCCCGTCGAGGCTGACGTCGACAGCGAGCTCATACCCGTGGACAGTGAAGAGATACCCGTCGATGCGGAGGTCGACAGCGAGCTCACGCCCGTGGACAGCGAATTCACGCCGCTCTGTGCCGTGCTGATCCCCGTCGAGGCCGATGTCGACAGCGACGAGATACCCGTCGACGCAGAGGTCGACAGCGAACTCACACCCGTCGAGAGCGACGCGACCGTGCTATTGGTCGTGCTCAGGCCCGTCGACAGTGACGAGATACCCGTCGATGTGGAGGTCGACAGTGAGCTCAGACCCGTGGACAGCGAAGAGAGGCCCGTCGAGGTCGACGTCGACAGTGACGAAATACCTGTCGACGTGGAGGTCGACAGCGAACCCAGGCCTGTGGACAGCGAATCCACACCGCTCTGCACCGTGCTGATCCCCGTCGAGGTCGACGTCGACAGCGACGAGATGCCTGTCGAGGTCGACGTCGACAACGACGAGATACCCGTCGACGTGGAGGTCGACAGCGAGCTCACGCCTGTGGACAGCGAACTCATACCCGTCGAGAGCGACGTGACCGCGCTGTTAGTCGTGCTCAGGCCCGTCGACAGTGAGCTCAGACCCGTGGACAGCGAATTCACGCCGCTCTGCGCCGTGCTGATCCCCGTCGAGGTCGACGTCGACAGCGACGAAATACCCGTCGACGTAGAAGTCGACAGCGAGCTCATACCCGTGGACAGCGAATTCACGCCGCTCTGTGCCGTGCTGATGCCCGTCGACGTGGAAGTCGACAACGAACTCACGCCCGTGGACAGCGAATTCACGCCGCTCTGTGCCGTGCTGATGCCCGTCGACGTGGAAGTCGACAACGAACCCAGACCCGTGGACAACGAACTCACACCCGTCGAGAGCGACGCGACCGTGCTATTGGTCGTGCTCAGGCCCGTCGACAGCGACGAGATACCCGTCGATGTGGAGGTCGACAGCGACGAAATACCTGTCGACGTGGAGGTCGACAGCGAACCCAGGCCTGTGGACAGCGAATCCACACCGCTCTGCACCGTGCTGATCCCCGTCGAGGCCGACGTCGACAGCGAGCTCACGCCCGTGGACAGCGAATTCACGCCGCTCTGTGCCGTGCTGATCCCCGTCGAGGCCGACGTCGACAGCGACGAAATACCCGTCGACGCAGAAGTCGACAGCGAGCTCATACCCGTGGACAGCGAATTCACGCCGCTCTGTGCCGTGCTGATGCCCGTCGACGCAGAGGTCGACAGCGAACTAAGCCCCGTGGACAACGAACTCACACCCGTCGAGAGCGACGTGACTGTGCTGTTAGTCGTGCTCAGCCCCGTCGACAGCGACGAGAGGCCCGTCGACGTAGAAGTCGACAGCGAGCTCACGCCTGTAGACAGCGATGAAATACCCGTCGACGTCGAAGTCGACAAAGAGTCGACCGTACTTGCGACCGAATACAACTGGCTGCCGTTTACCGCGTCAGTGCTGCTAGGGCCAATCAGGCCAGCGGCCACATATTGTATGCGTCGCTCAGCCCCCACAGCCCCAACGCTTACGACACCAGCAGCGCCGTCGGCACCTGCGAACGAGCCATATGTCGTACCACCGATCTGCTGAGTGCTATACGCGGTGGTCCCAGCCGTGGCAGTCGATGAAGCAGCGGTCGTAGAGGCGTTATTGCCGAGCGCGACCGACCCCATGACATTCGCTGTCGACTGAAATCCAATGGCTGTGGCCTTTGTAGCCGACGCGTTAGCCGTCACACCAATTGCGGTAGCATCAAGAGCCGAAGCTGTAGATTGCGTACCAATTGCGATGCCATAAGAGCCGGTGTTGGTAACAACGTTGGAAACCCCTATCGCTATACCGTCCGCTGCACTGGCGGTGTTTTCGTATCCGATCGCAGAAGCGGAGTTCCCACTGGAAATGTTTGCATATCCAACCGCTACGGCATAGTTGGAATTAGCAGTGCTCTGATAACCGATTGCCAGAGAAGCCCATCCAGTAGCCGTTGCAGTCGTGCCAATAGCCTCTGAGTTAGTGCCAGCTAATGCAGAGCCGCCAATAGCCACCGCATTAACGGAGGCAAGAGCAGAAGTTCCAATTGCGACTGTATTGGTATTTGGACTAGCTGTACCCGCTCCACCGCCGGCATAGTACTGTGCATGAGCAACCGGCGCATGCGTGCCAACCACCACAGCCGCCAAGGTGACCGCCTGAACCACCTTCGACTTCTTCGGCTTGCCCCTAGCTGAGTCGTGTTCCGACACGGCAACCCAGGCCCCCAGCGACTCGTTCCAAATCGATCGGTACGTCTTATTCATTTTTTATTCCCCACCTCGTCCACCCACCCGATCGCTCATGAATTCTTTGATCCGGCTTCAGCACGACCCAAACAGAAAAAACGAGATCCCGGCGACAACGCTGCCACCAGGAATTACTATCAAATTCCTTTCAACCCGATCTCATTCCCCAAATATCATCTTGGCCAGCATATCGATCGCCTTAACCCGCATTGCGAATATTTGTGACATGCCATGGTTTCTGTCGGTATTTACTCAAATAGCGCCCCGCTTCCCGCTCGCCATCGTTCCCATGCAGGTTGCGAGACCCGTCCACTCTGGAGAGGCTTTGCGCGATCCTGCGATTCCAGCCTTCCGAAAGGGATCACCAGGCAGACGCACGCGATAAGGGCTACGGTGAACGGCCCATCGGCAAACCGATAGCTTCAGGGAATTTGCGTACATAAGGTAAACGAAATAGAAATAGCCTGTGCCTTATGAAGGCACTTACATCACGCCCCGACCGCCGGAGTTTTTTCGGCAGCGCGCATATATAACAGTCCGAAAGTACTGAAGCCACGCCATTTCTTGAAGATTGCCAAATTCGATACACTTCGCGAAAAATATCGCCAGAGTTCACGAATATTCACAACGCGCCGCCACCAGACCATTAGAGTCGGAGCGCAATGGTCGGCCTCGAAATTCGATTGAATTCACAAAGCGCTCCGATTTGCGTCGACCTTGTATTCCCGTGACAAGTCGATCGCCACTTGCCCGCGCGATACTGCCCAATGTCCCCCGGGGCACGACCAGCGTCAATTTTTCGCGAGCAGATGTCCAGCAGTTGTGCGATAGCCGCAGTGAACACGACACACATCAAGCCGCAAACGCCGCCAGGATTGTTTTATTTATCAATGGCGGGAACGCACTCAAAAGAGCCGGCAGTTGACCCTCGCGCCGAGCCAGACCCCGCCTAGAACGCCAAACAAGCGCCCCATCAGCATCGCATGCACATCCTTATCCCGCATGAACACGCTACGTCGCAACCGAAAGACTGTCTTCAGCAACAATGGCCTCGGCAGAAGCAGGCATGCAGAGGCTGCAGTTTCCAGCGTCAGACGCAGGCCGAACCTCGGATCGATCGAATGGGACATTCTCCAATGATCCACTCCTGCGGAGATCGCCCACCCGACGAGAGCCCCCAATGCAATTCCCCAAACAAACCTGTCAGTCAAATACGCCGAACGCACAATCCCCTCTTGATTTCCTTGTTCACCCGCACAACCGGCGAGCCGCCCCATCAATTAGCGGGTGAATCGTAGAGGACACCACAGTGCAGCGCGTCACAGAGTGTGAACCGCAAGGCTGGTCGAAAGCAGCGCCGTCATTTCTCATCGCCGCTCCGATGTTTCAATAATTCACAACTCATGTCGCTCAATTCGATACGATTCAATGGCCGGAACTAGCCACGCGACAATTGACACATTCGTCGATGGTCGGACGTTGATATGAACAACGATGAAAGTTGTGCGACTCCGCGACACCTCCATTCGAGCGCGCGCATTTTTCAAAGTTTGCACCAGCGTTTCGCCGACCTTTCAGGAGACAGTGTCGATCCATTTTGATGTGAGGCTTGCAACATACGCGCACTAGAGATTGCTATGGAACACGTTGCTGCAGACATTCTCCACTCCTGCACGGTCGCAGACGCGGAGCGCGGCCTCGCCAGACGGGAGTTCTTTTTCCTCTATCAGCCTAAGCTGCGTATGCAGGAAGGCCGGCTGTGTGGTTTTGAATCACTGCTGCGATGGAGCCACCCGGCACGTGGCGTCCTGACGCCCGCTTCGTTTATCCATCTTGTGGAAGACTCTGCACTTACCCCGCGTTTCACGGATTTTGTTATCGAGGAAGCTGCTCAAACGCTAGCCGATTGGACCGTTCGCGGATATAACACGCTTTCGCTAGCCGTCAATCTTCCCGCCCGAGAAATTGGCCGGCCCGGGCTGGCAAGCAAGTTATCCGCCCTGCTTCGCAGTCGTTCACTCAACGCGGCACGCTTACAGATCGAGCTCACCGAGACCACCGATCCGGGTCCAATTGAAGCGCTCGCCTCCGCCGTTGAATCCATCAAAGAATCCGGCGTAAGTATCGCAATCGACGACTTCGGCTCGGGCTGCTGGTCACTTACCATTCTGCATCGGCTCGGGGTCGACACGCTCAAACTGGACCGCAAGTTCATGTGCGATATTCAGAAGCATGCCGATTCGAAAGTCGTGGTCGAGTCGCTCGTGCAACTCGGACAACGTCTCGGAAAACGTGTCGTCATAGAGGGGATCGAAACGGCAGCGCAGTTCGCATGGGCGAGCACAATCGATCAGATAGATTGTCAGGGTTACTACATCTCCGCACCGATCACAAACGAACAAATCGACGAATTCGTTGCGAGACATGGCGTCACTCATTAGTTCTCAGTCGCCCAGCGATCTGATTGCGCAGTCCTCGCTCCAGCTGCACGAGTCTGGTACAGGCCTGAGTAGTCGCTTTCAATTCAGCCTGTCCCCGAATCCAAATACGCTATCGGTTCCCAGCAAACCGGTCTGTCAAGCTCGTTGAATCTCGACGGCGGTCGGTCACAAACATCTGCTTTTCCCGCTCCGACAAAAACCCGCGAGTGCGTGACAATTATTCACAACATCACGCCCCGTTCCGGTTATGCTGAATTCATCGACTTTTCCGGTCGATCTCGGGCAGGAAAGCTAATCCCCGAAGCTGCGCCTGCTCCTTGAAGCCCCGACTAATCCCCGATTGCCGGGGCTTCACCTTTTCTCTTCCCATACTCCCTATTCGCTATATCTCTCTCGAACGCGCACTGATACCGTTCCGTGAAGTACGGCGGACTGATCGTTAACACCAACGCCCGGTTCGCTTTGCTCTGACACGCACATATCGGAATGCATTGCCCGCCCCTTGATGAAGGCTGTAAGCAGATGGAAAACAACTACAACGCCAACGCCAACGCTGAAAGCAGATCAGACCTGAGCTGCTCAGAAGCGTCGATCGACTTGGGCGTTTTGGTCTATATCGACAACAGAAAGGAGATTGTCGAGGAGTTTCATTGGCTCTACAAGAGCATGATTTTCAGCAACTTGTTCCTGCGCTCCAGGATCATTGCTGTGTGTCATCCTGATGCGATCAATCTTCTGCCAGTCGATGAAAAGTTGACGATCATTCCGAGTACGCCATACCTCGAGCGGAATACTGAATGGCAGGGATATGCTTACATCAATAGCGTTGGAAATTTCGTTGATCAAAGCGTTTTTGACGAGTGCAAAAAATACCGATTTATATTGAAAACGGACTGCGACACGTTCGTTACGCCAGCATTGCTTGACTTTTCTCCATCCGGACTATGCTTTGGTTTCGGCGCGTACGCCTATGAGGAAGAAGTCCGAGGGAAATTGTCTCAATGTAGTCTACGGTGGGGATTCCCTCATTCGGGCCTGCATAATGTTGGGGCTTCGGTCCTGGGACCATCGGACCATGTGTGCAACTTCCTCACTGCGCAGTTGGACTATTGCAACAAATTAATCAAAGAGGAATTTTCCAACTTTGAAGGTGCATGGCCGGGCTGGTGTAAGAATGTTTTGACGATGTACGCTGGGGAGCTAGCGCTTCGCCGCACCTATCCGCAACAATGTTCGCTCGGGTTCCTTGACCACTTTCCTTCTGCAACGAGAAATATCGGCAGTGACGTTCTGCATATTCATGCGTGGCATACGAACCAATATTGGTCAAAACACGACTTTCGTGCAGGAAAATATTTTGACATCAGATCAGACCAAATAGATCGAAACACTTTGGGGGGCTACTGTCATTGGCTCGCTCAGTCTGCTATTGATAACGTTGTAAATGAAAGACTCACTCGTTAGACGGGAATCATTGTGACGGCTGAGTCGTGGCCTTCAGCCAGTCCAATACGATCTTCTCGGCTTTTCACTCCACTTAAGTTGAGCAGACGTGAACCATGTTCGTTGGTTGGCCTAAAGACAGGCGACCTGCAGGTGGTGGGCTCACGGAAAAGTTTCTAGTTCCACCTGGTATGCCATTAACCCCGTCGATCGCCAGTCCAGAAGCGAGGCCATCTTTTCGAGACGCGCAAACTCCTCTTGCCCCCGTCTTGTGAGGATCGCTATGTCGATGGGTTCGGGAACTCTCGCGTTGACTCTGGGCGGAAAGCGCTGGACCTCGACCAGTTCGAGGTTGCGAAGGGTAATCAGTTTCTTCGGCTTCTTCCCCCATGGGATCTGGCGGTGACAAACTAGCCTAAGCAATTGGAGACTTTCTTCGTTGGACAACACCGCAATCTCCTAACGTGCGCAATGGGTCATCCCGCTTGTACTGCTCTACTTCTGTCGCCGACCGATTCCTTTCAGCGTCTTCACAGCGATTGCGTCAAACAGCTCACGCGCGCTGAAAAATTCCAACCGCCCTTCCTCGGCAAAAATCCTCAGTCGCCCACCACAGATCTGAATCACGCAGTCCTGACCCCAAGCTGCTCGAATCTGACCTAAAAGTGCTTGCTGTTCATCGTCGTAGTAATACAGCCATGCTCGATATGCCGGATCAGGTCCGGCGCGCGTCAAGCAAGTTGTCGCCTCACTCATGCAGCCAGAGGCTGTTTATTTGCGCTGATCGACGCCATCTCGACGACTGAGTCGCGTTCGGGGTTAAGCGTCACGGCACCAACCGGTGTCCAG
>NZ_VZQN01000100.1:0-8242 GCF_014397645.1 Paraburkholderia sp. 31.1 | reverse complement strand
ATGGGCTCAAAGCATCGATTGCAGACAGTCTCGCGCCGGTGTTCGGCCCGATGATTGACCGCTTTACCGAATGGATTGCGAAGAACCGCGAACTGATCGCGCAGCGGATTGTGGAGCTTGCGCAACGACTTGCGCGCTGGCTCGCCTCGGTCGATTGGAACAGGTTTGCGCAGGGCGTCACGGATGTTGTGGCCGGCCTGATCGGCTTCGCTTCGTGGGTTGGTGACGCGGTGGAGGCCATTGGCGGCTGGAAGGTCGCCGCCGCAGCGCTGGCCCTGTACATGACGGGCGGATTCATTGCGTCGATTGCTTCGGCTTTCGGCAGCATTGCAATGCTCGCGGTCAGGGGCTTCATGCTCGCGCGCGCATTGACCGGCATCGGTGCAGCGGCAGGCATGGCAGCCGAGGCGATGACGGGTGCGGGGGCAGCAGCGGGCGGCGGCCTGCTCGCACGCCTGGCGGGGGGGCTGCTGCGCTTCGTGAATCCTGCGACCGTTGGTGCGTATCTCGGTCTGCACAGTGAAAAGCTCAACACCGGAGAGGATGAACAACTCAGGCGCATCCGTACCGCAGAAACTGCAACGGGTGGCGTGTGGCCCGGTTCGACAAACGCGGGACCTGCGAATATCGCGTCCGGCACTGCGGGTGCCGCAGGCGTCGGCGCGGCTGTCACGCAGTGGGCGCAGAAACTGAACTTCGCTGGGACCGAAGCACGCTACGGCCTGCCTGCCGGTCTGCTCTCAGCGATCGCACAGAAAGAGTCGCGCGGCAATCCGATGGCGGTGAGTCCCGCAGGCGCGCGCGGACTGTTTCAGTTCATGCCCGCGACGGCGCGCGAGTACGGCATCGACGCTTTCAATCCGGCGCAGGCAGCAGACGCGGCGGCGCGCAAGATGTCCGGTCTGCTTGCGCGCTACAAGGGGAATCTGACTTACGCGCTCTCCGCCTACAACTGGGGCGAGGGCAATCTGGATCGTTACGGGCTCGCGCGAGCACCCGCCGAAACGCGCAACTACGCGCCGGGCGTACTTGCCAACATGCCGTCACTCAGTCCGGGCGCGGACATGGCTTCACTCAATGCGCCCGGATCGGCGGCGGGCATGCAGAACGCGCCCGCGCCGGTCGTACACGTCGACAATCACGTCCATGTCGCGCGGGACGGCAGCGTGACCGTCAAGACCCGCACGCCTGCGGGCCTGAAGATCGCGCGGCCGATGGAAGCATTCTCATAAGCGGCATGAGCCCGACTGACTTTGCGTTCTTCAGCGCGTTGCAGGTCGCCTCATGGCGGGGCGTGCCTTTCGCGGTAACCGGTTCGACGCTCAAGGTCGGACGCCGCAACGTCACCCACGAATATCCGTACCGCGACGATGTATGGGTCGAAGACCTCGGACGCGCAGGACGGCGCATCAGCCTGAGCGGCTTTCTGCTTCAGGATGCCGCCTATCTGGGTACCCCTGGCGGCGGTGACGTGATCGCGCAGCGCGCGGCGATGATCCGCGTCTGCGAGCAGCCCGGAGACAGTGACGGCGCCGATGGCGAACTGGTGCATCCGTCGCTTGGGCGGCTGAATGTCGCGCTGATCGAGTTCGAGTGCGAGGAACGTTCAGAGCGTGGCCGGTATTTTGAACTGCGATTTTCGTTCATCGAATCGGGCGCGCAGCAGTTTCCGACGCTGGAGATTGCGACGCAGGCACAGACCGGCCTGTCAGCCGTCGCCGCATTCGCGGCGGTGGCGCAGGACTTCTTCAGCACGGTTTCCGCCGTGCTGTCGTCGCCGGCCGTAATCGGCGAGATTGAACGCACTGCGCAGAATTTCGTCGTGGAGGCGCAGGCGATCACGCAGCGCGCGACGAGCCTGGTTGCGATGGTCGCGACACTCCGAGGGCAGTATGGCCGGTTCGTGGGGCAGTTCACCGCCGCCGTGCGGCAACCGGCAACGACGATACAGGACCTGATTGGTGCGGGTGCGCAGGCGCGGACCGCCGTAGGCGTCGCGGGCAAAGCGCTGGGGAGCGCTGCGGCCGTCTCGGACTGGCCCGGCATGTCTGACGCTACACGGGCGCTGGTGGGAGCCGTGCAGAACGCGAATCCCGATCCGCATCAGGCCGTGCAATCGCTTGTCGCGTTACAGTCGTCCATCAACCCGCAGAAGCGGGCGACGGCGGCGCTCACCGCAGCAAACCGGCTCACGACAATGCTGTACCGTCGCAGCGCGGTTATCGCGCTCGCGCAGAGCACGACCGGTTATGCGCTCGCCTCGCTTGAAGACGCCGAATCCTTGCGTTCAACGGTATGCGATGCGCTCGATATGGAGATCACCACCGCAGGCGATGCGGGCGACGACGCCAGCTATACAGCGCTACGTGCGCTCGAAGTCGCGGTGGTGCAGGACATTACGACGCGCGGCGCGTCACTGGCGAGCATGCAGACGGTCAGCACGCCGGAACCGATGCCTCTGCTCGTGCTTGCCCAACGGCTCTATCAGGACGTGACGCGCTACGACGCATTGCTACAGCAGGCCGCACCGGTTCATCCTGCCTTTGCCCCAATCGTCTTTAGCGCTTCATTAACCTAACCCTTAACTTAAGGCTGGGTCTCAATGGCGGACAAATCCACGCATCCCCTCGCGCTTATTATCAACGTCAGTAGCTGATGGCCACTGACACGCCCCTCAAGGAATGCAGAAAACGCCTCGAAGAAAGGTACGGATGAGATCAGGGCAATATTGCGTTCTTCGGCGCGAGTCTTTACGTTGGTAGGGAAGACCGGTCGATCATTCGTATCGCGGTGCTCAGGTGGTAGATCTCTCCAAGCATTCCCAAAAAGTATGCCCTTACCAGCACGCTCCTCCTTCTCTTCGTACGCCAATACGTAACCATCCAATTGGCGCAGATGCGTCAGTGAAATGCTCTTGGCCACTCCTTTGCATTCCACAACGCACACAGTCCCTTCGTGCTCAAGGACGAACTCCTCGTCCGAGTACCTAGCTTCTGATACGGCCCCGCCAAGCTTTTGAAGACAATCAGCGACGAGGTCTTCAAACTCAAAGCCGCTGCAATACAAGAGCTTCTTGTAACGAGCAAATTCGTCTCGCTCGACTATACGAGCGTCGCGCTCAGCCTGCTTGGTCTCGATTTCGGCTTGCAGCGCATCAATCTTGCCCTGAAGTGATGCAACAAGCGGCATATCGACCGCATCGACCCAGTCCGGAACTGGCGCGGTCTGGGGGCGACCCAGCAGATCTTCCAGGACCAAGTTCACCGCCAACCGCAGATCGAGAGTCGTTATTCGCGGCAGTAGCACTGCCATCCCTCGGGCTTCCCAAGGCTCCTTTGGATCAGTCTTGACGAGAATATCCACCCGGCAAGCAAGCTGTCCGTCATACCTATTCACGACGAGTGGCGTTGTTTCAACCTTCAAGCTGCCGACTCCTTGACGGTATTCCTGCGAAGTGGCTGTTGTGATTGATGGTTTTGACTCGTAGTACCAAGTCCAACGATCAAGGTTATTCAGGTATTTTTTAAATTCGTCACCCAAATGGCGAACAGTATCTCCCGACTCCTCCTTGGTCCAAACGACGAGAGGGCACCACTCCCAGTTGTTCGCTCGTCCGCCATCAGGGTGGTTTCGGCAATCGCCGATGACAACAAGTACTCCGCCTGACGCTAAGAAACGAGCGAACGCCCGTTGGATTTTCTCTACGTCATAGAGCCCCTTTGATTGGAGTTCCACGACGTCTAGCGTACCCATGTCCACCACGATCTCGTGGAAGTCAACTATGTTGGTTTGCTCTAGCACTTCCCAGCCGATCGACGTCACGAATTGATGACCGGTTGATCCAACGACCAATGTTTTATTTGATTCGTCCATGTCGCCCCTTTATTTGCCTCGCAAGTGTATCAAACCTGAAATGCACCAAATTCGCGTATGGCCGTTTACGAAGGGCGGCAAATTCGGTAATCACGCAAGGCTGTCCTACTCTTGTCGAGGCGGTCGGCCACCTGATTGTTCATTTGCTTGCGCGACAGAGTGTCTGAAACTGCGCCGGTAGGCGGCAGTCGCGTCCAGTGCTGATGGCGGACTGAACACGCTGAGCTGGCAGCGTCGAATACTATCATTGCCCTCATGAGCGATGACGTTTCCCTGACCGTCAGCGGTTCGACCGTCGGGGGCTGGAAAAGCGTACGCATTACGCGCGGCATGGAGCGTATCCCGGCCGACTTCGATATCTCGATGACAGAGCGCTTTCCGAACACGACAACGGTCGTGGTCATGGAAGGTGACCCCTGCGTCGTGAACATCGGCGCGGATGCGGTCATTACCGGCTACGTTGACCGGGTGACGGAAGCCGTCAGTGCGACAACGCATACGTTGTCAGTATCGGGACGCGGCAAGTGCGAAGACTTCGTCGACTGCGCCGCGCAGTTCGATTCGTTCCAGTTTGTCAACATGGCGACTGCCGACATAGCCGCAGCACTTTGCAAACCGTTCGGCATTGCGGTCAAGGCACTATCACCGGGCATCGTCCATGCGCAGGTCTGTCTGAACGTTGGCGAATCGGCCTATCAGGTTATCGACCGTCTATGCAAGCTCGCGCAAGTACTGTGTTATGAGGACGCGGACGGCGATCTGGTCATCGGCCCGCTATCGGTCGTAGAAGCCGCAGGCGGCTTCGCGATGGGCATCAATGTCGAGCAGGCTGGCTATACGCGTGACATCTCGCAGCGCTTCAGCGAGTACCGCGTCTATCTGGTCGGCACCGGGATTTTTACAGATGCCGGTCAGCAACCGCTCGCGGAATACATCGTGGCCGATGACACGATGCCGCGTTTCCGGCCCAAGGCGTTCATCGCGCAGAACGGAGACGCGGGCGCGGAGGTCTCGAACGCGCACGCTTTATGGGAATGCAACCGGCGCATCGGACGCGGCAACGTGGTCGCCATCACGGCCACGTCATGGCGCGATAGCGACGGCGCGCTCTACGCGCCGAACACGCTGGCTGCGCTCTCGCTGCCGCAACTGAAGGTCATCGACGGCGCGAAGTGGACCATTGGTGAAGTGACCTACCGGCGCGACCTGAGCGGGACCGGTTGTGAACTTACGCTAATGCCCCCGGAAGCGTTCAGGCCCGAACCGATTCTGGATCTGTCGTTGCCTGCCGATGCCGCCGCCGCGCTTGTACGAGGATAAGGCGTATCGCAGGCGTCGGTCGTTACAGGTTACTAGTCACGTTACTCCGCGTTAGGACTGCCACCATTTCGGGAAACGCAAAGTGACGTAGGCTTGGGTTCTGCAAGCGCAATTCATCAATCATCGCGGTCAGAGTGCGTTCCTTCCTGTCTGCTCCGACAATCCGGTTGAATCTCTCCACAGAGGAATCGTTTGTAGGTTGGCCGGGACGATCTTTAAGAAATTGAAGCGTCCGGCGTAGCGGCGCTCCGGGTACCGTGCGCCACGCCATGCACAGCAAGTGGATTGCATCATAAAGTTCTGCGTTCAGCGGACACATAAGTTTTCTCGGGTCTGAAACGTCGGTTCTCGGCCTGCCGTTGCCATTCTCACCAATACCAATGCCGCCCCCCCGGTCGCCTCCCCCCAACGCCGCTAAGGGGTTGAACAGATGCAATTTTGGATGATCTATCAATTCAAGAAGTCGCTCCGCGCAGTGGTAGCCGACCACGAACGTTTCCACTTCGCCGCCAGATTTTGGCGTCGCTTGAAAGTGATAGTAGCGATTGGTGACTGCTCCGCAACAGCCCATGAGCTTCTGACCTTCAAGCAACTGTACGTGCGCGACTGGAACCAGATCGTACCCGTTGACGATTCGCCGTTTGTTTTCTTCACCATGACAACTTCCCGTCGGCATTCCGAATCCTCCTGTTGAACTGGAGATCATAACCGTGCAAGCGCCGAAAATACGTGTCTCTAGATTGCTTGTTGTCGGTGTCCTTTTGGTTCTATGCGAATGGCATAGATAACAGATGGACTCGCTTTTCTGGAGCCTCGTTCGCGCGCTCGGACGGGGGCGGCTGACGCGCGTCGATGATGGCGGCGCGGCCCAACTCGTGCAGATGCAGCTATCCGCAAACGAGACACGCGACGGAACGCCTCGACTCGCGGAATACGGGTTCCAGTCCAACCCGCCAGCGGGAAGCGATGCGGTCGCGGTGTTTCTCGGCGGCGACCGCACCAATGGCGTAGTGATCGCGTGCGGCAACCAGCAATACCGGTTCCGCAATCTCGCGCCAGGCGAGGTCTGCATCAGCGATGACAAGGGGCAATCGGTCCATCTGTCCGCGGCCGGTATCGTCGTCAACGGTGGCGGTCAACCTGTCACGATCACCAACGCGCCGCAGATCACCGCCGATGCGCCGCTGTTCCACTGCACCGGGGATATCGAGGGCGACGGCAATATCACCTGTGCGGGCGACATGCGCGACAACAGCGCGACCAACCCGCACACCGCCGCCGGTTCGCGCGCCGTCTACAACTCGCATCATCATCCGGTGCCGGACGTGCAGCGCGGCAGCGACACCGCAACCAGCGACACACCGCAACCGCAGCTCTGATTTCCGCGCCGTGGGCGATATCTCGACCGTCTGGAATGTACCGGACATGCGCGGCGACTGGATGCTTGCCGGCGCGTCCCTGCGATCCGGCGACGACCTGCAGACCGCCATGCTTATCAGTCTCTTCAGCGACCGGCTGGCATTGCCGAGCGATGAAACACCGGACGGCGACCGGCGCGGCTGGTGGGGTGACAGTGCCGACTACCCGATTGGCTCGCGCCTGTGGCTGCTCTCGCGGGTCAAGGGACCGCGAGACGTGGCGCAGCGCGCCGGTGACTACGCGAGCGAGGCGCTGCAATGGATACTTGATGACGGCGTGGTCGCGCGCTTCGACATTACGCCGCAGTGGGTTACACCGAACCGGCTTGATCTGGCGATTGTCGCGAACCGCCGAGACGGTACGCGTGTCGCGATGAACTTCCCCGAGGTGTGGACGGGATCATAGTCCCGTCAGGTAATCCCGTAGGTAAGGCGCATGCCTTTCTCACGACCGACGCTGACGGCCCTGCGCAATCAGGTTGCGCAGGAACTGAATGCGAACCTGCCGGGTGCCGATGCCCTGCTGCGCTTCTCGAATCTGCGCGTGCTCGGCGACGTTCAGGCCGGGCTCGCGCACATGCAGTACGGGTATCTCGACTGGATCGCATTGCAGGCTACGCCGTTCACGGCGACCGATGAATTCCTCGAGGCGTGGGGCGCGCTCAGGGGCGTATTGCGCAAGAGCGCGTCGCAGTCCTCCGGTCTTGTCACGTTCACCGGCACCGAAGGCATACCGGTCAATACGGGAACGGGACTCAAGCGCAGCGACGGATTGCCCTACACGGTCACTGCGGCGGCTGCCGTCGAAGCGGGTAAGGTCACGGTGGCCGCGACCGCGAACCCGGACCCGGCAGGACTGGCAGGCCTGAACGGCGATTGCGCGGCCGGAACGCAGTTCACGCTGGCCAGCGCGATTCCGGGTATCGATTCAACCGGCGTTGCCGCAACGGCATTTACGGGCGGCGCAGACATTGAATCGAACGATGCCTACCGTGCGCGTGTCCTGTTCGTCTACCAGAACCCGCCGCAAGGTGGGGCGGCCAGCGATTATGTCGCATGGGCGCTTGCCGTTCCGGGAGTCACGCGGGCCTGGTGTACGGGCAATGGCTACGGTGCCGGTACGGTCATCGTGTTCGTGATGCTCGATGAGGCGAACGCGCAGCATGACGGCTTCCCGCAGGGCACAGACGGTGTCGCGTCAGCCGAGACAAGAGACACGTCCGCGACTGGCGACCAGCTCACCGTGGCGAATGCGATCTATCCATTGCGGCCCGTCACCGCACTGGTATATGTCGTCGCGCCGATGTCGTATCCGGTCGATATCAGCATTCGCGGCGTGGCGCCCGACCGGCAGGACGACGCGCTCGCGGCCATAGACGCGCTGATGAAAAGCGAGGGCGAACCGGGCGGATTCCTGATTCTCGCGCATCTGTGGTCGGCGATTGCCGCCGTCTCCGGCATCAATGATTTCCTCATTCTCGCGCCGACTGACGACGTGATGCTGCCGGCCGGTGCGCTCGCGGTGCCCGGTGAGGTTACGTGGTCGTAACTGACATGAACCCGGCGCGCTACAGCCGCGCGGACTACGCAGGCGCATTGCGGCGACTGCTACCGCGTGGACGCGTCTGGAC
>NZ_VZQN01000099.1:0-8559 GCF_014397645.1 Paraburkholderia sp. 31.1 | reverse complement strand
ACAGGACCGTGAAACGACTCCACGCCGATGATAGTGCGGATTGCCCGTGTGAAAGTAGGTAATCGTCAGGCTCCCCTCCAGTCAGAAACCCCACCCGCCGCGGTGGGGTTTTTGCGTTTACGCGGCCAAAATTAACAAACAGCATTGAAGCAAGCGACACCTCCGCCCGCTTCAACGCTTTTCAACTGGTTCTCCCGCTGCCGACGCAATATACCCCAGACCCGGCGATAACCATAGCTCGGCAGGTCAGTGACGGTCAGCCGTATTTCTTCGACCAGCCCGGCATCGTCCGTCTTCCTGGCGCTGCGTCCATCCTGCCAGTCGGCTGGACGTTCAAGCCTTGCCGCTCACGTTTGAGCGCGCTACACCGAGAACGTCCCGGACCTGCTTCACTGCTCGTCCCCCGGCAATGAGGGTGAGCGCGCAATCCATTTTCGCGACTTCGCCACCTCCACCGCCTCACGGAGAATCTCGTTCTCCATTGTCTTTTTGCCGAGCAGTCGCTGGAGTTCCCTGATTTGCTTCAGCGCATCGCTCAGCTCCGACGCTGGTACAACTTCCTCGCCGGCACTGACAGCCGACAGGCTGCCATCCTGATACAGCTTGCGCCAGTGAAACGGCTGGTTCGGATTCACGCCGTGCTGGCGTGCAACCATCGAGACCGACTTGCCCGGCTCGAAACTCTCTCTCACCATTGCCAACTTCTCTTCCGCTGACCACCGCCGCCGGCGTTCCGGTCCCATCAACACTTCCATCACTTCTTGTTTGTTGTTAGTCAAAAACACAGTCGTATGCCTACCCGCTATTTTAAGTGGGAAACTGTGTCCGGCGATTCAGGGGGCCGCTCCATCAACTCTCTACTTCCCTTGCGCCAGAAACTTCTGCGCCAGTCGGACCCAATACGTCGATCCCACCGGCAACAACTCGTCGTTAAAGTCATAACTCGCGTTGTGCAGCATACAAGGGCCCGCGCCGTGGCCCGCCTCGCGGTGGCCGCCATCGCCGTTGCCCAAAAACGCATAGCAACCCGGTTTCGCCAGCAGCATGAACGAAAAATCTTCGGCACCCATGGTCGGTTCAACCGCGTCATCGACATTTTCCGCGCCAACGATCTCTTTCATGACCGACGCCGCAAAACGCGCTTCCTCGCTGCTGTTGATCGTCGGGGGATAGTTCCGGTGGAATTGGATCTGAACGGAGCAATCGTATGCTTCGGCTGTACTGTGCGCGATCTTGCGCATGCGTGACTCGATCAGGTCGAGCGTTTCTGTAGTGAAGGTCCGAACGGTCCCCGCGATCCATGCGTCGTCCGGTACTACATTGACCGCATCGCCCGCATGTATCTGCGTTATCGACAATACCGCAGTATCCAGCGGCTTTTTGTTTCGCGTGATGATGCTTTGCAGCCCGTTGGCAATTTGCACCGCCGCAAAGACCGGATCACGGCCATTGTGCGGTAGCGCTGCATGCGAGCCGACGCCCTTGATTTCGATGCGAAATTCATTGCTCGACGCCATGATCGGGCCTTCGGTCACGCCGAAGTGGCCCGCCGGCATGCCCGGCCAGTTGTGAATGCCAAACACGGCGTCCACGGGGAATTTGTTGAACAAGCCGTCGTCCATCATAGCCTTCGCGCCGGCGCCGCCTTCTTCAGCCGGCTGGAAAATGAACACGATCGTACCGTCGAAAGCACCATGTTTGGCCAGGTAGTGCGCGGCACCGAGCAGCATCGCCGTATGTCCGTCGTGCCCGCACGCATGCATCTTGCCGTCGTTCGTCGACCGATGATCGAAGCTGTTGAGCTCCTGGATCGGCAGCGCGTCCATGTCGGCTCGCAGACCAATCGCGCGCGAGCCGTTACCTCGTTTCAATACGCCGACCACGCCCGTCTTGCCGAAACCACGGTGGGTCTCGATGCCCCAGGACTCGAGCGAACGCGCGACGAGATCAGCAGTCGCCGTCTCTTCGTAGCGCAGCTCCGGGTGGGCATGGATGGTTCGTCGAAGGGTCTGGATTTCGCCGCGAGCGGCCTGAATTTCGGGGATGAGTTTCATGATGGAGTGATTATGCGTTTGTGCTTGACGAGCATGAGATCGCCGCGGACCACGTCGGCCCGGGCACTGCGGATAATTCATTCTACGCCGAAGGCATTTTTGGTGGCGCCACCGAGGTCGGCGGCCTATAGACGTAATAAAATTCCACTTTGCGCGACCGCTTACTGCTCGCCAGGACACATTGCCGATGAACGCCCCGACCGAATTCGCGCGCGCCGTGTGCCCGCACGATTGCCCCGACACCTGCGCGATGCGCGTGACCATCGACAATGGACGGGCGATCAAGGTCGCCGGCGATCCCGACCATCCGCCGACTCAGGGTGTGCTGTGCACAAAGGTCAGTCGTTACGCGGAGCGTGTATACCATCCGAACCGATTGACGACGCCCATGAAGCGTGTCGGCCGCAAGGGCGAGGGCCGTTTCGAGCCAATCAACTGGGACGAAGCGTTCGACCTTGCCGCAAGCCGCCTCGGCGAGATTGTCCGTCGCGCGCCGGAAGCGATTCTGCCTTACAGCTACGCGGGCACGATGGGCCTGGTGCAGAGCGATAGCATCGCGCAACGCTTTTTCCACAAGCTCGGCGCCTCGCAGCTGGATCGCGCGATTTGCGCGGCGGCCGGCGCTGCCGGCCTCAAATACACGTACGGCGCCGGCATCGGTATGCACACCGAGTTTTTCGCCGAGAGCGAGGTGATCCTGATCTGGGGAGCGAATCCGATCGCATCGAATCTGCATTTCTGGACGCGCGCGCAGGAAGCCAAACGTCGCGGCGCCCGGCTGATCGCAATCGATCCGTATCGCTCGCTGACCGCGGAGAAATGCCATCAACACATCGCGCTAAAGCCAGGCACAGACGGCGCTCTCGCGCTCGGCATCATGAACGTCCTGATTACCGAGAATCTGCTCGACTACGAGTACATCGCGGCGCACACGCTGGGCTTCGCCGACTTGAAGGTGCGTGCGCTCAGCTATCCATTGTCTCGGGTTAGTGAAATTTGTGGCGTCGAAGAAGAGGAAATCGCCGATCTTGCACGACTTTACGCCAGCACGAAGAAAGCCGCGATCCGCTTGAACTACGGTCTGCAGCGGGTGCGTGGCGGCGGCAATGCGGTGCGCGCAATCGCGTGTCTGCCGTCGCTGACCGGCGCATGGCGCGAGCGCGCGGGCGGGGCGCTGCTGTCGTCGAGCGGTTGGGCACCGGTCGACTCGCACGCGTTGCAGCGTCCCGACCTGATGCCGGGTTGGCCGTCGAAGCCGAGCCGCGTGATCAATATGAATGCGATCGGCGACGCGTTGCTGCATCCGGGCGACGCGACGTTCGGCCCCAAGGTCGAGGCGATCGTGGTCTACAACTCGAATCCGGTCGCGGTCGCACCGGACTCCGAACGTGTCGCGGCGGGTTTTGCGCGCGAGGATCTGTTCACGATCGTGCTCGAGCATTTCCAGACCGACACCGCGGATTACGCCGACCTGCTGTTGCCTGCCACGGCGCAGCTCGAGCATCTCGACGTGCACAAGTCGTACGGTCACACGCACGTGATGGTCAACCTGCCCGCCATCGCGCCGTTCGGCGACGCACGGCCGAATACCGAGATCTTCCGCAGCCTCGCGCGCCGCATGGGCATGACGGAACCGGCGCTCTTCGACAGCGACGAAGCCGTCGCGCAAGCCGCATTTCGCTGGGACGACAAGACGCTGGACGGTGTCGACTGGCCGATGCTGAAGCAAGCCGGCTGGGCCCGTCTCAATGTGCCTGATGCGCCATTTGCCGACGGTGGTTTTCGCACGCCATCCGGCAAGTGCGAGTTCTACAGCGAGCGCCTTGCGCAACAGGGCCTCGACCCGCTGCCGGACTACCTGCCACCCTACGAATCGGCCGACGGCGCGCCCGAACTGGCGGCCCGCTATCCGCTCGCGATGATTTCACCGCCCGCGCGCAACTTCCTGAACAGCACCTTCGTGAACATCGAGAGTCTGCGCGCGACGGAAGGCGAGCCGCATCTGGACATCCACCCTGCCGACGCGCACGCGCGCGGCATCGGCGACGGCGATCAGGTGCGCATCTTCAACGACCGCGGCTCGATGCAAGCGCGTGCCCGCGTGACCGACCGGGCGCGCGAAGGCCTGGTCGTCGGGTTGTCGATCTGGTGGAAGAAGCTCGCGCCGGACGGCCGCAACGCGAACCAGTTGACGAGCCAGGCACTCACCGATCTCGGCGGTTCGGCGACGTTTTACGACTGTCTCGTCGAAGTCGAGCGGGCCTGAAAGCCGCGCCGCACATTGAAGCTGGCGCCCAGCCTCGCAAGTTCGAGGCTGCCGTCTAACCTCATCGCTTTGCCCATTGGCCGCAATATGCCCATGCTACGATGCGTTTTTAGCACGACCATTCGAAAATAATTCAGGAGACGCTGCATGGAGAAAATCTGGCTGAAATCTTATCCGCCCGGCGTTCCAGCAGAGATCGACCCGACACGCTATTCGTCGGTGGCCGAGTTGCTCGAGGAAGCCTTTCGCGAACACCGCGCAAAGCCGGCGTTCGTGTGCATGGGCAAGCAGATCAGCTACGGTGAACTCGACGAGCTTTCGCGCAATCTTGCAGCGTGGCTGCAGTCGAAAGGGCTCACGCGCGGCTCTCGTGTCGCGATCATGATGCCGAACGTGCTGCAGTACCCAGTTGCGCTCGCCGCGATTCTGCGCGCGGGCTATGTGGTCGTGAATGTGAATCCGCTGTACACGCCGCGCGAACTCGAGCACCAACTGAAGGACAGCGGCACTGAGGCGATCATTCTGCTCGAGAATTTCGCGGGGACCTTGCAGGCAATCGTGCGCAATACGGCGGTCAAGCATGTGGTCGTCGCGGCGATGGGCGACCTGATGGGCATCAAAGGCCCGCTCGTGAACTTCGTCGTGCGCAAGGTCAAGAAGATGGTGCCGGCGTGGAGCCTGGCTGGGCACGTCAAGTTCAACGACACGCTCTCGGAGGGCGCACGTCTGACGTTCAAGCCGGTCCGGCAGGGGCCCGACGATATCGCGTTCCTGCAATACACTGGCGGCACCACCGGCGTGGCCAAGGGCGCGACGCTGCTGCACCGGAACCTGATCGCGAACGTGCTGCAGTCGGAGGTCTGGCTCAATCCGGTGCGCGCGAACCGCACGGATATCGATCAGTTCATTACGGTCGTCGCGTTGCCGCTGTATCACGTGTTCGCGCTGACCGTGTGCGGGCTGCTGACGATCCGCACCGGCGGTCTCGGCGTGCTGATTCCGAATCCGCGCGATATCCCCGGCATGATCAAGTCGCTCGGGGGGTATGCGATCACGACGATTCCCGCGGTCAACACGCTCTACAACGCGATGTTGAACAGCCCCGACTTCCATAAGCTCGACTTCTCGAAGCTGCTGACCGCGAACGGCGGCGGCATGGCGGTGCAGGAGGCGGTCGCGAAGCGCTGGTTCGAGCTGACGCGCACGCCGATCGTCGAGGGCTACGGGCTGTCGGAAACGTCGCCGTGCGTGACCTGCAATCCGGTCACCGCCACCGAATACAACGGCACGATCGGCCTGCCGCTGCCGTCGACCGAAGTCTCGATCCGCGACGACGAAGGCAACGAAGTGCCGCCCGGCCAGTCCGGCGAGATCTGCATCCGCGGCCCGCAGGTGATGGCGGGCTACTGGAACAGGCCCGACGAAACCGCCAAGGTGATGACGGCGGACGGCTTCTTTAAATCAGGCGACGTCGGCATCATGGGCGCGGACGGCTTTGTGAAGATCGTCGATCGCAAGAAGGACATGATTCTGGTGTCCGGCTTCAACGTGTATCCGAATGAAGTCGAGGACGTCGTCGCAAAGCTGCCGGGTGTGTTCGAAGTCGCGGCGGTGGGTGTACCGGATCAGCATTCCGGCGAGGCAGTGAAGCTGTTCGTCGTGAAAAAGGATCCGTCGCTGACCGACGAACAGATCTTCGCATACTGCAAAACGCAACTGACCGGCTACAAGCGGCCGAAGGTCGTCGAATTCCGCACCGAGTTGCCGAAGAGCAATGTCGGCAAGATCCTGCGCCGCGAGTTGCGCGACGGCAGGGCTTAAGCGAGCGAAGAACAAAAGCCCGGCGCACGAAAGTGCGCCGGGCTTTTTGTTGCCCGCACAAAATCCGCGCATAAAAAAAGGCGCCCGAAGGCGCCTTTGAGACAAACTGCGTTTTTTTACAACTTATTAGAACTTGTGACGGATACCGATGCGAGCCGTGAACTGGTTGCTGCTCGTCGAACCGGTCAGGCCGTTGATGCCTGCCGTTGCTGCGACCACCTGACCCGTTGCGTTGACCGTGTCGCCCAAAGCGTGCTGGTACACGCCGACCAGGTACACGTCGGTACGCTTGGACAGGAAGTAGTCCACGCCCAGCGCGCCTTGGTGGTACTGAGCACGCGAGTTGCCTTCGATCTGCTCGCCGCGCGTGTAGTCATACGCTGCGCCGACCAGCAGTGCCGGGGTCAACTGATACTTGAAGTTGATTTCGCCGTTGTTGAACGTTGCCTTCTGGCCAGCGAACGGCGACGCGAACGTCTTGCCGAGGTTGCCGAACTGGATGTTCGAATACGTCAGGCCGATGGTTGCCGCGCCGAACGTGTATGCACCGCCCGCGCCGACGACCTGGTACGTGTTGGCCGATGCGAAGCCTGCGTAGATCGGGGTCGTGACTGCGAAGTTAGCTGCAGTAGTACCCACGGCCGGCGTATTCGTTGCGATCGTGCCGCCGTTGTTGAACAGACCGCCCGAAGCTGCCGGCGTACGCGCGTTCAAATAACCCAAGCCCAATTGCAGCGGACCGTTGTTATAGCCAGCACCCAACGACCAGATCTGGTTGTGCGTGAAGTCACCGGCGACGCCGCCGAAGCTATACGTGCCGCCGAACGTCAGGCCGTTGTAGTTTTTGCTGGTGTACTTGACCGTGTTGTTGGTGCGATACGCGTTGTTGAAGTTGTCGATATCGCCCGGGTGAGCGGCGATGTAGCCGCCCCACTGATCACCCGATTCGAACGGACCCACGTAGTCGACGACGGAGTCGTACTGACGACCCAGCGTGACCGTGCCGAACTGGCTCGACAGACCGACATATGCCTGACGACCGAACATCAGGCCGCCTTGACCGAGCTTGCCGTTGGTCACGTCAAAGCCGTTTTCCAACACGAACAGGGCCTTCAGACCGCCGCCCAGATCTTCAGTGCCACGCAGGCCGAAACGCGAGCCTTGCAGGACGCCGCTGGACATGTTGTACAGATGCTTACCGCCCGAGTTGGTGTTCATGTTGATACCAACGTCAACGATGCCGTACAGGGTCACGCTGCTCTGCGCATGAGCGACGCCTGCGAATGCGCCCAGTGCTGCGAGAGCGAGAAGCGACTTTTTCATCGAATGATCTCCAAGGAATACGAATCTTTTGTACAAGGCAAAATATTTAGTTAGTGCTGAAGGCCTTGCTGTCCAACTTCGCGAGAAGTTGCCACGTAATGTAACAAAAGGCATACATGGAACAAAGAAAAAGGAGTCGCTCCGGAAGGCCGCTGTTTCGTTTACGCAACATGGTCTAGAATCGCAAATTAACCGCCCGTTGCATGCGGATTGGTGCCTGTCGGGCCACCGGTTTCGCGTCGCGAGGCCTTGTCGCACGGACCTTCCGGAACGATGCGGCGGTATCGAATCAGGGAGCGCTTTATGTTGCTGGACGAGTTGATTGGCGAGTTTGATCGGGGTTTACGCTCACTGACAGGGGTCTCGCGGATGAGCCGTCCGCTGCCGCTTCCGCAGGCTTTCGCGGCGACGGCCGAAGCTCCCGAACTCTCGCCCGCGGAGCGCGCGCATGCGGCGGGTTTGATGCGTGTGAACCACGTCGGCGAAGTGTGCGCGCAGGCGCTTTACCAGGCGCAGAAACTCGCCACCGACTCACCTTCATTGCGCGCCATGTTCGATCACGCCGCGTCGGAAGAAGAGGATCATCTGGCGTGGACCGCCAAACGCCTCCAGGCGCTCGACTCGCGTCCGAGTCTGCTCAATCCGCTGTGGTACACCGGCGCGCTCGCGATCGGTCTCGCCGCGGGACGTCTCGGCGATCGCGTGAGTCTTGGCTTCATGGCCGAAACGGAGCGCCAGGTCGAGCAGCATCTCGACAGTCATCTCGACCAGCTCCCCGCCGCGGACCATGAATCGCGCGCGATCGTCGAGCAGATGCGCGTCGATGAAGCGCAGCACGGCAAGGCCGCGATGGACGCGGGCGGCATCGAGTTGCCGTTTCCTGCACGCGCGTTGATGCGTGCGATGTCGAAGGTGATGACGCGCACCGCCTATTACATATGAGCGTTTCACCCGCTTCGCTTCGCTAAGGAAACACTGATTTATCAGGCTCGGCCGTCATCGCTGACGTGTTCGAGTACGTTATAGAAGGAAGTTCACGGAACGGACCAATAGTGATGAAGCGGCAGATCAGCTTTGCAGAAGCGGAGAGTGCGG
>NZ_VZQN01000098.1:0-8759 GCF_014397645.1 Paraburkholderia sp. 31.1 | reverse complement strand
GCCAGAGGCCAAAGGCTGTTCCTCCCAAGCCGCCGAGGCAACGCGGACATCCGCCCAGCCTGGAGCGACCTTCGCCGAGCCGCCCGTGGAGGCAAAACGCTAACTCCGGTTAAATGGACATCCCATACACGCTTAATGAAGCGACGAATCGCGACTTCGAAGCGCTGCAATGTGTCGAATGCCTCTTTGGCGCGCGCGAAGCTGTCCTGTTGGTCATCGTCATTTTCTGCTGACTCGGATTCGCGTAGCCCGGCGATCTCCAGGCCTTCTTCAAAAGCCTGCGGCGTAAAATCGGTGAGTTGCGGATCAAACCCCCGTTCTACGTAGAAACCTGAGCGCGAAAAAGAATCGATCAATGATTCAGTGGCTGGCGTCAACACATCGCGCCAGTCGCCCAGACTTGGCCGCAGTGCTTCCGCGAATTCACTATTGAAACCATGCAAGCTATTGAGCCCGCGACCCATGGCGATAATATTGGATAGTGCCGTTGCTGAACCGAAAATCTCCCCTTGTTGAAGCCACGGGGAACGCATCGCTGCCATAGCCGTCTTCAAATGACTTTCGGTTCCGAGCATCGCTCGTGCGAGATCAGTCCTTCCCATCGCCTCCCGGGCAATCTGGTCCAGCTCTGTGACGCGCGGAAGACGAAACAGATCCTTATGGGCCTGTTGTAACGCTGTCGCTGCATCGATCGATTTGCGGATATCCGAATAAGGATCAAGCAACCCCAGGCGTCTCGCCTGCTCGATAGGTCCTTCGAGCAAGGCGCGCTGACGTTCAAAATCGCGTGCGATATTTGTCAGGTCAGTCAGACCCAGTACCGTCTTGCGATTTGCTGCTTCCTGCCGAAGGAGCTCCATCATTTCCGATCCCATCCCAAGATGCCTACGAGCGTCTCCCAGCAGACGCAGGTGTTCCTGCATTTCTTTAAGGGGACTCGTTAGCTGCCGGAGCTCGTCATATTGTGGAAAAAGGCGACGGAAATCATCGGACATCGTGTGCTCGCGAAATTTTGGTCTGGTAAAGATGAGGCAATCCCACAAGCACTCCTCGTCCGTTATGAGCGGCTCGGAATGAACTTATGCCAATTCTACTGGTTGACGCATAGATGCTGTCTGCGTGCCCCGCGCTGCGCACGAGGATGCTCACCGAGACAGACTGAAGTCAGAATCGCTGGGCAGAAACCTGTCGGGACGACCTGCTGATCACTGCACTGGGCCCACAGGGCGCATGGAAAAGATTTCCATCCAGTTCTGCCCGCCGTACGTGATGCCCACGAACGTGACAGCCAAAGTCGGATCATCGACTACATAGGCGAGGATGGTTTCGCCCTCGATGTTCCAGGTTCGCAGCCCCGGCATGACGTCGTCGTGCCGTCCCCCTCGATTCGGAAACGTGGCGAATTTTTCGCACGTATCAAACACGGTGGACCGGTAGCGATCGATCGATGCATCGGAGCGATCGTGGTCCACCATGTATTCCTCGATCTGACGCAGCATGTCGTAGAACGACGGCAGGTATTGAACCTTGTACGGCATCAGCCCGCCGCTCCCTTTTTCGTTCGACGCTGGTGCCTGTCCCGATCAAGCTGTTCCTCGATCTGCTCCCGGGTCATCGCACTTCCCGGGTTGGCCTTGTACTGAAGATAGCTCGGGACCACTTTCTCGGTCAGCCACTGACGAACCGCGTTGTCGCGCTCCTTCAGCAGCCGAAGTCCATCCCGGATTACCTCGCTATCACTGTTGTAGTCGCCTTCTGCGGTTCGCTCGCGGACGAACTCGAGCAGCTCCGGCGTCAATGTGATTGTCAGGCGTTCGCTCGCCATGATGGCACCTCAATTCAATCGTGTATGACACTATCATACACTTAACGGGCAGATCCAGACGTATGTGGGGTACGCCACACGAATGGCAAAGAACTTCCCACGGGCCACGGTTTTCGCTTGCCGGCCGCGGTTTTTCCGGATACTGTATAAATATACAGTGTTTGCGGAGAATCCGCCATGGAGCATCTCGTCAGGATCTGTAGTGAAAAGGATCGCCGGGTACTGGGGTGGTTGCGCCAGCGCGTCGGCGATACAGCGCTCGCACGCGCGGCTGCGGAATGCGGTGGTGGCGCAAAGCCGTATCTGTCAGCGGTATGCCGGCGACTCGGCGTGCGGATCCCGATGCTGGCGACGCCCCGAACCATCGAACCCAGCGTGGTCGCGGAGCAGTCGCTCGCCACCATCCGCGGCATCCTTGCGTCCCGCTATCCGCCTGCCGTTTCACGATCTGCTGGGGCACGCCGATGAAGTTCGCGGCGAGACAGCCGCGTTTGTGTCGCTGTTCAGCGGGCGAAATTCCTGCTCTAGAATCAGGTTTTCTGCCCTGCTTCAACGCACCCCATGCCGACCACTGCTGCGCAATTGCGAATCCGGTATCTGTACCACTGTCAACGCTACGGCGCTGAGGCGGCCACGCGGCTCGAGGCAATGCTGCGAACAAGCAGGCTCTATATGTCGAGCCCGGCGCAGTTCAACGACCCCTGGGATTGCCGCCCGTGGTTTGACCTGGACGCACTCGATACGCAGGCGGGTCGCGAGGAGCACATCGCGTGGTTCATGCGCCTGCCTCAGGCTCGTGTCGCGGATGCGGAGGAACTTCGCAACATTCCGAGCCTGCTCCGGTTCATGGTGGACGATTGTTCCCGCTCGATGGGCCAGCGGATCAACGATGAATACCGTGTCTACTGCCTCACACCTTGTGACCAGAACATGCTGATGTGGTCGCACTACAGCGGCGATCATAAAGGCATCTGCCTGCAGTTCAATGTGCACAGCGAACCATTTGTCGGAGCTTGCCAGATTGCCTATCAGGAACGTCTTCCCCTGAGTACGTTGCCCGAGGAGCAGGATGACGCAATGACAAAAGCCCTGCTGACCAAATCGGACGTCTGGAGCTACGAACGCGAATTCCGCGTTGTTGCGAAGAACCCCCTCTTCGCGAGCCCCGGTGTGCCGACCGCGACCGATGGCTTTGTGACCATGAGCGAGAATGCGCTCGAGCGGATCATCATCGGCTGTGCATGTAGTGATGATGACGCCGAGGCGATCGTTGAAACCGTACGCCGGCATCGGCCACGAGTTTCCGTGAGGCGGGCGCGGCGTCGCACGGATGTCTACGGTCTGGCATTTACCGATCTCCATACGGGTCACTAGCGGTGGGCGGCTCTTTGATTCGCTACCGGAAAGTACGCAATAATTGTGTCCAGTCGAATTCGCCAGGCGAGGCCCACCAGTGTTCCCATCCATCGAAGAGACGCGGCATCTTCTGCAGAGCCTGTCCGAGAGTTACGCGGTCGAAGTCAAGCGCTGGTTTGATCCAACGCAGCCGGAGGGGCAGGCAAAACTCATCAAGACCTTGATCGCCTTGCGTAACAACGGCGGTGGAAGGTTCGTCATCGGCTTCGACGATGAGACGATGCGGCCTGTCCCGTTCGCCGGACAACAGCCTGTTCGTGCCGTTTTCGTGCAGGACGAGATACAGGCACTCGTGAGCCGTTTCGCTTCGGAGCCGTTTGAGATTACGGTTCAGTATGTCGACCACGAAGGCGAGGAATTTCCGGTCATCTGCGTGCCGGCAGGCGTTCGTACTCCCGTCGCGACGAAGTCTGAGCTCAAGGATGCGAACAACCAGAAAGCTCTTGTCCCGATTCATGCCGTCTTTGTGCGTACCCTTTCAAGCAACAATACGGTCAGTACCGCGCATGCGCAGTGGCGTGATTGGCCGAGGATTGCAGAAGTCGGTTCTGTCAACTTGCGGCCGTGGCCGGATAGAATCGCGGCATGAAAAAGAGTAAATCACCTTATCACGGCTTCCGCTTTCCGGCAGCGGTCATCAGCTGTGCGGTGCGCTGGTACCACCGTTTCAGTCTGAGCCTGCGCGACATCGAGGAGCTACTGCTCGAGCGTGGTGTCGCGGTGACCTACGAGACGATCCGCCAGTGGTGTGACCGGTTTGGCGCGCAGTTTGCCCGTCGTGCAAAGGCCGCACGTGGCAAACCGGGTTCGACGTGGCATCTCGACGAACTGTTCGTGAACCTGCGTGGCGAGCGCTACGTGCTTTGGCGCGCCGTGGACGAACACGGGAGCGAACTGGACGTGCTGCTGCAGAAGCGTCGTGACAAGGCGGCAGCAAAACGCTTCTTCAAACGGGTGCTGCGTTCGGCACCTGTGCCGCGCCGGATCGTGACTGACCAGTTGCGCAGTTATCCGGCGGCGAAGGCGGAAATTCCTGAACTGGCCGGCGTGAAGCACGTGTTTGTGAAAGCAGCTGCGCGGGTCAACAACCGGGCGGAGAATAGTCATCAACCTACGCGCGCACGTGAGCGCCAGATGCGTGGCTTTCGCGATCCGAAGCGCACGCAGGCATTCCTGTGCAGATTCGGTCCAATCCGGCAGCACTTTGCCTTGCCACGGCACCGGATGAATGCGGCCTGCCATCGCGCGGAGCTGACGGTGCGTTTGCTCGTCTGGCACGACTGGACAGGTTCAAAATCCAGAGGCATTTAATAAGGATCCCATAGTTTATCGAGCGATTAAGACCGGTACCGTCAAGTTGACAAAACCCCATCAAGGTCGGCGGTGGAACCGGTGTGGACGCCAGCAACACCACCGGGTGGCCAATCGATTCAATAGTCAACGCGCTGTGGTACGTGAACGGCGTCCTTCTTACAAGACCGGAAAGAGAAGTTGGGCGCATCGTTGCAGTTAATATTTCAGCCAACGGCCGCTCGGTCGCGGGTGATCTGCCGTGCGGGCCGAATTCGGAAGGTGCGCGGATTGACGCCGTTGCGGCCGTCCTCAGGTCGAAGGGTGTTGCGGTTGTTATGGCGGCAGGCAACGGGACTGACGACAAAACAGGAATCAACGGAACTGGAACGTGGACCTGCGGAAACAATGTCATTCCCGTGGGCGCAACGGGAATATTGCACCCGTCAGTCCCCACGGTTTATACAAACATTTCGCCACGCGTCGCTCTTTTTGCTCCGGTCGGTGTCGGTGACTTCAACACCCATGATTACGTGCTGGCTCCCTTTGCAGGTTCCGGGTCCATGTCTCTCTACGGCACATCATTCGCTGCGCCACAGGTGGCGGCAGCCTTTGCTGTCCTTCACCAGAAATTCGGTCCCAACGTAGGCGTTTCGTCACTGCTGGGTCTGATGCAGCGTACAGGCACGAAACTCACTGGAACAGGGGCCGCTTTGGCCAGCCCCGCCGCGTCGGTGCTGAACATCGGCGCAGCACTACGCGGGACACTGTAGTCCGGTTTCGGGACTGTTCACTGCACGTCGTCGGCATCATTGCGCGGTCGGCGGCTCGGCCACTCTGCCGACTTCCGCCGCGCCCACAGTTCCCGCCCAGTCGGGCAATTCCAGACCCAGTTCTTTCATCAGCCGGATTTCCATCGCGCGCTGGTGGAGTACTTCCTCGTAATCGAGTCCCTGTTCCGCGCATTCGCGCTTGAGTGTCGAGAGTGCGCCGTCCAACCCATTACCGCGCCGGCCTTTTCCTTGGTCGGATCGATCCAGCCACGCGCGACGCCCATCCATGAACAGCGCGCGTAAGCCGAGCGCGCTTCAACATAGGGCGCGCACCGGCCGGCAGTGGCAGTTCACCCCGGTCCATCGCTTCCCACAGCCAAGCGCCATAGAACGGCGACGCGAAGTTGATACAGAATTCATCGCGCCGCCGCGTGAGCGTTTTCTGGGGGTCCGCCAAGCTGTATATTCATACAGCATCCGCAAAACCGGTGCCGATCAAGTGATGAATTGATCTACGACGGCTTTTTTGCTGGACTTTCGGGGCCGTCGTTCGTTGTGTGGCGCGACGATATTGGCACGCCGTTACTTCCGGTGCCGCCAGGGAGGTCCTTACCGGCCTCACTCTTTCAGGTATCGCGGGCCGCGCAGCGACACGTTTCCGTACGGCGCGCATTTTCTGGCAAACTCCCAGGCGCTTTCCTTCCGTCATCCATTGCCCATGCCAGCCTCCATCAAACCCACGGAAGAACAGTGCGCGGTGCTCGATATGGCATTGCGTGGCGGGGACCTCAAGGTGAAGGCTTTTGCCGGCGCAGGCAAGACCTCGACGCTGCAGCTCGTGGCCGAGCAGTTCGCCTCGCGCCGCGGTGTCTACCTCGCCTTTAACCGCGACATCGCGGCAAGCGCGAGCCGGCGTTTCCCGCGCAGCGTCAACGCACGCACCGTGCACTCGCGCGCCTGGGGATCGGTCACGCCAGAACTGAAAAGCCGCATGAAGCTCGAGGCGGAACCACCCCATGCGCTCGCCGCGCGCTATGGACCGGGCCCGGTTGAGGTGCGCAGCGTGACCGGCAAGGCGCTGGAGATCGCACCGTTCGAGATCGGTCGGATGATCGCCGAGGGACTTGGACGCTTCTGCCGGTCGGCCGACCGGGTGCCCGCGGCGCATCACATCGTCGTTGACGAGAAGATCGACGAAGCGCTCGCAGCACAGTTGCGCGCGTGGCTGCTGCCTCATGTTCAGCGGCTATGGGAGGAGAGCGCGGCGCCGCGCTCACGCAGCGCCATCTCGCCCGACGTGCTGCTCAAGCTCTGGGCGTTTTCGGAGCCACACATCGAGGCGGATTACATCCTGTTTGACGAGGCGCAGGACAGCGACGGCGTGATGCTCGCCATCCTCGGCCAGCAGCGGCACGCCCAGATCATCTATGTGGGCGACCCGTACCAGCAGATCTATGAATGGCGGGGTGCGGTCAACGCCATGGCGCAGATCGACGCGCCGGAATGCGCGCTGACCGAATCCTTCCGCTTTGGTCCGAGGTTCGCGGCGCTCGCGAGCCGCCTGCTGCTCATGCTCGGCGAGCGCACGCCGATCCGCGGACAGGCCAGGATCGGCTCGATCATGGTGGCGGACCCGTCGATTGCGCCGCCGGTCGACGCCATCCTGTGCCGCAAGAACGTCACGGCGATCTGGCAGTTCGCCGCGGGCCTCGAGGCCGGGCACCGGCCGGCGATCCGCATGAGTCCAGCGGAAATTCTCGCGTATGCCGATGGTGCGGACCAGCTGATCGCTGGCCAGCGCACCTTCCGGCCGGCGGCGTTCTCGCTGTTCGAAACGTGGGCTGAAGCTCGGGCATTTTCCCGCACCCCCTTTGGTCAGGATCTCGAACCGGTGGTGCGGATCGTCGACGAGCTGGGCACGGACTATCTGCGTGCACTCGCGCAACGGAGCGCCCTGAAAGTGCAGGCCGACTACGTGATCTCGACCGTTCACCGGGCGAAAGGGCTGGAGTGGAAGCGGGTAAGGATAGCCAATGATTTTCGCATGCGAGGCCCCGACGGCAGTCCGATGCCTGAGGACGACGAGATTCGCCTGCTCTACGTGGCGATGACGCGCGCGCAGCACGTGCTGGACATCTCGGGGCTGCGCGATGAGCTGGTCAGAATCGTCACCTGCTCGCGATAACCGGGCGTCCGGGAAACAACGGACCTTGTTCTGCCCGCGCCAACCGATCGGACGAAGGAGTGGCAGGCTGCCCCCGCATCCGGTTGTCGATCCGAAAACACGACGGCCGTCATGTCCGGAAGCGCGATCGTCAGGACTTGAAAAGCAACGCGATAGATATACAATACGTATTATGTGTATCCACAGGAGGTCATCATGCAGGTCGCAAAATGGGGCAACAGCCTGGCCGTCCGGCTGCCCGCGAGCGTCGTCGAGGCGCTCGGCCTGAAGGAGGGTGACGACATCGAGATCTTTGCCGATCAGTCCGGCGCGTTCTCCATCAGCAAAAAGCCCACCTTCGATGAGCGGATCGAGCGTCTGCGCAGGTACCGCGGACGGCTTCCCGCCGACTTCAGGTTCGATCGTGAATCGCTCAGTGACAGGGGAACTGCGGAATGAGCGTCGAGACACCGACGCGATTCGCGGTGGACAGCAATGTCATCGCGTACCTGTTCTCCGGCGACACGGCGAAGGCGGACCGGGCCGAGGCGCTGGTCGTGCAGCGCGATCCGAAGCCCGTCATCAGCACGCAGGTCATGAACGAGGTCACGCTCGTCATGCGCCGGAAAATGGATCTGGCGTGGCCTGAGATCAACGCCCTGATGGGCGACGTGGAAGCGTTCTGCGAGATCGTGCCGCTCACGCTCGAGGTCCACAAGGAAGCGCGCCGGATTGCCGAACACTACGGCTTCCGGTTCTATGATTCCTGCATCCTTGCGTTCGCGTTGCTCGCAGACTGCGAAGTGCTCTACAGCGAAGACATGCAGCACGGACAGGTTATCTGCGAGCGGCTGACGGTAGTCAATCCGTTCCTGTCACCCAACTGAGCGCTGGTCGATTGCGCATCGGGCATCGCACGAATCACGCGCGGAAAGGCCGGGCGTTACCTTACCGCGGCCTGTCATGCGCCGCGCCCTGAAGCTGGCTTTCTGCGCCACCTTGCGGGCTTCCTTGAGTTCGTCGATTTTCCGGTCGGTCGCTTCGATGCGTTTCTTGAGGAGGGTCACGTGCGGGGCTCCAAGGTAGTCATCGGCAGTGATGATACGCCAGAAGATTGATTCGGATTCCTTAATTTGACATAACATAATTTATCAACATTTGTGATTGTAGCGGCTAGATGATAATGTCCGCTTTTAGCCGCATAGAAATGTCCGCTTTTGATGCCGTCGTATGCTAGCCAGCTGCCGTTTTTCCGGCGCTGGGGACCTCGATGGCTGTGACAGAACGGATA
>NZ_VZQN01000097.1:0-8905 GCF_014397645.1 Paraburkholderia sp. 31.1 | reverse complement strand
ACCACGAATGCGCAAACGAAGACCGAAGTCCTACCCATGGCTGAAAGAGCCTCGTCACATCGCACGTGAGCGCGTCCAAAAATATGGGCACGCTCCACGGGCTTAAGTAAGTGCCATTCACCCTAGAACCCGATAGACGCCTTGAACCTGCGTCTGGAATTCGTTCATCTGGCTTTGCAGGAAGGCACCAACCGGCGTGAGCTGTGTCGCCGTTTTGGCATCAGTGCGAAGACCGGCTACAAGTGGCTGGCCCGTCACGCGCAGGACGACGGCGCCACGGCGCTGGCGGACCGCTCGCGCCGGCCCTTGCTGAGCCCGACGCGTACCGCACCGTCGGTCGAGCAGCAGGTGGTTGAGCTGCGCCAGGCGCATCCGGCCTGGGGCGGAAGCAAGAGCAGCCGGCGCCTGCGCGATCAGGGGCACACGGAGGTGCCCGCGCCGAGCACCGTGACCGGCATCCTGCATCGCCACGGCCTGATCGACGACGCGGCGTCCGCAGCGGCCACGCCGTGGCAGCGCTTCGAGCATGCGCAGCCCAACGAACTGTGGCAGATGGATATCAAGGGCTGGTTCGACCTGCAGGACGGACGACGCTGTTCGCCATTGACGGTGCTCGACGACCATTCGCGCTACAACCTGACGCTGGACAGTTGCGAGGGATGATTAGCTACATCGATAGTGTACGTCTGTTCGAGCAACAGAAGGTTGACAGAGAAATTGGGTACTAAGGTGTGGAAAGGATCAGTTCGACCCAGCGACCGAGTACGGCAAGCACCACTTTGCCGAGTACGTGGTGAAGAAGAAGAAGAAAACTATCAATTTCGCCGGTTTCGGTCCGATTCTGACCCGTTTGGATGCGGTGCTGCTAGTGCACGCTGCGAAGCCATAGTGGAAACGCTGCGGTTGGTGGTACAACTCCGGATGGCTTGGCTCGGCGGCCTCACTTCCTAGAGGGCCAGAGACGCTCGCCAACTGGAAGCGGGCATTCGGCAATGACACCGCATACGCTCACTATTGGCCGGCAAGCGGCCACTCGCCGGCCGCCGCATCATCAAACTTCGGTCTGCTCGGCCAGCTTCGAGCGCAACTGAAGCTGCTCTTCGGCGTAGAGTCGATAGACCCGGTTCCGGCTCACGCGCCAGCCTTCACGCTGTAGCAGTACATGCCGTCGGTAGCCGTATCGAATACGCATCTGCGCGATCTCGCGCATGCGTTGAGGCAGCGCCGTCTGAGGATCCTTGACGCTGCGATGGTAGTAGGTACTGCGAGCTTGCTTGACCAGCCGGCACGCCCGCTGCGTCGGAAGACCGTAGTGATCAAGAATGTAGCTCACCACCTACAGCGCGGCACCGTCATGCGCTTCGTCTATGGGCGAGTTGTGCCTTGATGTACGCAACACATCCAGAAATCCAATTGACCAAGGATTTCTCGTCTTCGATTTGTCCCGAGTGATGCCCCTGCGCGTGCTGCCACGTCGCCGACATCGCAAAATGGAAATGCGATAGATCGCGTTCATTGTCGGCCGTCGGAGTCTCGGTCGCTGCAGCCCACGGCGCGGTTGCAGGCTGGGCAACCCATGGCGCGGCGCCAGTAACATCGACGCGTTCCGGTGTGCCCGGGCGCCCGGCGTCAATATTCCAGTGCGGCTGCGCGTGCGAGCTTGCCTCCGATCGCGGATCCCATTCCGCCCGAAACTGCAATGCGGAACTAGCCGGGGCTGGGCCCACATAGAGCTTGAGACTCACATGCGTGATGTAGGCAACTCCGCGCTCCCACTCGTAGTCAACCGCCACTTCAAGCCATGCGCCATCGCGCGCAGTGGGCTCGCGAATGAGCAGCACGGCAAATCGCTGCTCCTCGTCACGCGTGATTCGGGGATTGGACCTAATCCGAAGGCTTGGTCCTCTCGGCGTTTCCACCTCGTCAGCGCTAGCGAAACTCATCTCGAGCTGCCTCTGGACTACCGAGGCGACACTCTTGCCGAAATTAGCGATCTTTTCGACGCGAAATCCAAGTACTGGCGTCGGACACGGTTCGCTGCTACGGCGCGCTGCGACAGCCTGCCGACGGCGAGTCATGCACCCATGCCCGAGGCGGACGCAAACAGATCCGACACTAAGCGGTCACGCCTCTCGACAGAGTACGGCGCACCATCTCCGATAGCTGCACCTATTAGAGTCAATTCCTCTACGTAACCCTCTAGCCCCGATGTCGTCAGATTGACGAAAGGCATCTTCTCGATGAATCGAGCAGACAAATTGAACTGCCCTCCAGACAATGTGTTGGACACGGCAGCAATCAATCTCTGGATTGTCGTCGACGACAGTATTGCAACCGTCGCGAGGTTAAGATTTTCATCGAATAGGCCAACGGCTTTGGGTGTCCAAGCATAACCTTGCACGACAACATACTCCCCTTTCGAGTCCCAAGCGAACGATCCAGCGTTTCCGAAATATGTCGACAGAATGAGAGGCAAACGTTGCTCATGTATCGAACGCTTGCGGGTAAGATCCCACCAACGTCCACTGCTCAGATCACGCTGCTCCAAAGGAATTCGATGCGGCATCAGGAAATTTCGTTTGAACACTGGTAGATGTTCCATGAGCGCATCCTCGTCGTCCAAAGCGGGAAGTTGTGGCCCATAAGGATAAAACACCCAGTGCCCGTCACTAATTCGACCGTCTCTGATCGATGCATTTACAACCGCCTTGCGAAAGAACTTCCGCTCGCCACGGGGAATGAGCTTGAAGTCGTTCGAATCCAAAAGGAATGCAAGGTTTAACCCCGTAATGACGCCTTGGTTGATGTCGTATAGATCACCGACCTTAGGCAAGCGAGAAAACGCATTGAGCAGTGTGCGCGAAGCCGCAGGGCGGGGCGCCCAGCCAATCGATCGACCGTCAATTTCCGGCTCGGTGTAAATGCTATACCCCTCACCATCCGCCTTGACGGGATCGCCTGTATTTACATGGCCGAGGCTGCGGAGGGCTCGCAGTGCCCGATCGGAAGCGCCACTGCTATGGTCAGCCCACACCATCAATGTGTGGCTGTCCGGACGTGGCTCTTCGTGCCGAGCAGCAACATAGAGAGAAGTATCAACCGTTGCTGCCGCAAATATCGCTTGATTACCCAAACGGACTACAACGCGGCGGTTCATCTCCGAATCGAGCTTCGCCCGCAACGGACGAGCTGAATTACCATCCAGCAATGACGCAGGAAGCACTGCACCCAACATCCCCCCGTCGCCTAAGCAACTCGATGCATTAAGTAGGAATACGAATGCCAAGTCTGGACGCGATCGGGCCAGGTCACCCAAGAGATCCGTGACCTGCTGTCTTGCATCAGCAGCAAGCGTTCGCCACGAAGCATAGGGCGGATTCATCAGGCAAAGGTCGACCTGGGTCGGCCATTCGGTCTCGAGTGCATTGGTCTGCGAGATCGATATCGTAAATCGCCCCCCGTGACGTACGGTCTCTGCCGCCAGAGAAAACCGCGCCATCAAAACGGCTGCCAGAGAGACGTCAAAACCGATTAACTGCACCTGTCCAGTGTAAGCATGGAGGTCAAGTTGACGAACTGCTTCCCGTAAAAACTCACCGCTGCCGCAGGCCGGGTCAAAAATAACGAGACGTTCACGCGCGAGGATCTCTGGTGTCAGGCACTGCTCGACCAACGTGCGAACGAGTGGGGTCGGCGTGAAGTAAGCACCGCTTGCACGCGACGTCGATCCGACCGTAATCAAATCGCCATCCCCAAGCAAACTCAGCTGTGGCGACAGCGCTACCAGATTATGAGCATCCTGAAAAATTCGCCCCATTGCATGACGCATCATTAGCGAAATGTCGAGGGACTTGTCGCTTGCCCGCGGTTGCAGGAAATCTTCGTAAATTCGACTACGGTTGGACTGCGAAATCTTCTCCCAAGACTCTCGGCAGCTATCGAGGTCTGACCATTCGAGTTGATCATTCGCATACGGCGCATCTGACTGCGATATCGCGAGGGTCAACGCATACAGGAACGCCTCCAATCCTGCCTGGTCTTGGGGGAGCAACGCGCGTATGCGGTTATAGGTGGTAACAGCGTGCGCAACGACGGATTGTTCGCGCGGGGCTTTGCTCGATTCCAGATATTGCTGAAACCCCGCGAGATTGTTGATCACGTCCGAAACGGACGAACCGACAAGCTGTGTACGATCCCATCGAGCGACCTCAACCCGATCGCGCCTAATCCGCACGTAGTGATCGACATCCGACGACCACGCAGTCTGGCGCCATGCCCTCGGTTCAATCTCGTTTTCGCTGATATCTAAGCAAAAATTTCCTTTCGCCCCGTTCAGCATTACGTATCGGTGCTCGTCAACGCCATAGTTTAATGGGACTGGCAAATAGCCGAGTCTCATACGCCAGTCTTGCACGTGGTCGAGTCGCATTATCTCGAGCCTTCCTTAATTTTCTTTGCAGTTGTAATGGGCGTCGGGCCGAAAGCGAGGTCCATCTGAACGAGTTCATCTCCACCCAAGCTGGCCAGAATCTGCAACTGCAGATCACGGGCAAGAGCATAGAGCGGGACGGTCAGCAACATTCCGCTGGACGAAGCAGGCGTGGCAACGCTAGACAGAGCGACCGTCATGGTCTCGAGGTCCAGGACGGCAACCGCCTCTTTGTAGGTCAATAGCGCGACTGACGCATCACAAACTCGAAAGAGTTGCTCGACAAGCGGGCATAGCTTGGCGACATCGGTACCGAGCTGCTCGACCAGCTTGCGGACCACCATGAGCGCGAGCACTTCACCGAACGTGTAGCAAGGGCCGTAGCCCCTCCGGCCGGACAGCGTAGGAAACGCCTTCTTCCAATACCGCAAGGTCTGCTCGCTCAGTCCTACGACAGCGCGCACCTGATGAGGAGAGAGTTTCATACACGCGGTTAAACTGTTGAGAACAACAGTTTAACCGCGACACTAGGCGGAGTACAACCCTTTTCGAGCTAAACACGCGAATGCTGATGCTCCTGCCACACGTTTGCCGGAACCCTCACCGGAACAAGTCCTCATCAATCCGTACCGGACACCACTCCCCAAACCGTACAGGTACTGTACCGGCCCCTGTCGCTAGAATGAGCCTCACCGTTTTCTGTTGGCGACACCGGAGCCCTCATGTCTTTCGTCACTCTCAGCGCGCTGCCCGCCGGCATCCTGTTCGCGCTCGTCACCTCGATCACGCCCGGTCCGAACAACACGATGCTGCTCGCGTCGGGCGTCAATTTCGGCTTTCGCCGCACGCTGCCCCATCTGTCCGGCATCAGCGTCGGCGTGGTGCTGTTGATGTTGTCGGTCGGCATCGGCCTCGGCGAGGCGTTCGTGCATTTCCCCGTGCTGTACACGGTGCTCGAAGTCGTCAGCGTCGCTTATCTGCTGTATCTGGCGTGGAAAATCGGCGCGTCGGGCGAACTCAAGCTCAGGAACGGCGAGCGTCGCCCGATGCGCTTTCACGAGGCGATCGCGTTTCAGTGGGTCAATCCGAAGGCGTGGATGATGGTGCTGACCGCCGCGACGACAATTCACCTGAGCAACAGCTTCGGCATGAACGCCGTCGCGATGGCTGCGGTGTTCTATGTGATCGGCTTTCCGTGCATCTGCGTGTGGGCCGGTTTCGGCACCGCGATGCGCGAGGTGCTGTCGAACCCGAAGCGGCTGCGCGTCTTCAACATCGCGATGGCGCTGCTGCTGGTCGCGTCGCTGTATCCGATCGCGCTGAAGCTGATCGGGCACGGCGGCTGAGCTTTCGACGCGCGCCGCCGCGTCTTGTACGCATGCAATGTTGGGGTTCGGAATCGCGTCGCTTTGCGATGCAACCTATAAAGAGCTAGCGTTTGATCAAATCGCAAAAAGGACTGCGGCTACGCAAAGCATCATGATGACCAGGCTAGAACGGTTCCTGAACGCATACACGATCGGGTCGTCATGCATCTGCCCTCGGAAAGCTACCATCCAGACGCGGCTGATCCAGTACAGCACGAGAACAAAGAAGATCCAAAGCCTGTGGGGATGACGATACAACCCCGTGACGGCGGCAGAATTCATGTAAAGCGCAAGAACGAGCACCGCCACATAGCCCGCTGCGGGTCCAAACGAGCGCACGATGCTCATGTCCGCCGTGAGATAACCTCGGCCAGGCGTCGAGTCCGTGCCCTCTCGCTGCATTTTGTCGAGTTCGGTATAGCGCTTCGCCAACGCCAGACTGAGGAATATCATCACCGAGAACATGATTAGCCAGTCTGACGGCACGACATCGACCGCCGCGCCCCCAGCCACGATGCGGGTGGTATAGAGCGCAGCCAGCGTGAAGACATCTACCAGCATCACCCGCTTCAGGTGGAAGGAATAAGCGAGTGTCATCACGACGTAACACGCTAGCACGAGCTGAAACGATGGCAGCAGGAAAACCGCGAGGCTCGCCGACGCCAGGAACAGGACGAATAACATGCCAATTCCGCTAACAAGCGGCAACTCGCCTGAGGCAAACGGACGTTTGCACTTGCGACTATGGCGCCTGTCCGCGTCGAGATCGAGCATGTCATTCAATATATATACCGAAGACGCACAGAAGCAGAACGAAAGAAATGCGATCCCGCCAACCTTCAGTGCGTCGAAGTTCGTGAAGCGATGCGACGCAAGAAGCGGCACGAAGATCAACAGGTTTTTCACCCACTGATAGACGCGCATTTCCCGTACGGCCAGCCTGAAGAGAGACCGTTTGTTATCGAAGATGACCGTGGTTTGATTCACCTTCCGCGCGGCCGCCTGGATGCTCTTTCCTCCAACGACAATCGCCGTGCGCGCCTGCTTCCACACCGGCAGATCGGCTCGCGCGTTTCCGCAATAGTCGAATCCTTGTACGCCAAACTCCGCCGTCAAAGCCGACGCCTTGTTCGTGCCTGACAGATTGATCGACTCGTTGCTCGCCATCACCCCCTTAAAGAATCCGAGGTGAGATGCGATCTGTTCGGCAAACCGTTGATTGCCTGCAGTGCAGAGATAAAGCTCGCGGCCGGCCGCGCTCTCTTTCTTCAGGAAGTCGATCAGGCGTCCGTTGTACGGCAGCAGTGACACGTCGATTGCGGCCCGTGCGGCTATCTGCGCTTTGAGATATCCCTTTCCACGCAGCGACCATTCCAAACAATAGAGCAGATAGAGCGGATTTCGCTTCACGAGAGCGAGGAACGACTCGATCAGAAGATCGCTGTGCGTCAGTGTCCCGTCCAGATCAACGCAAAGTGGAATGGCAGCCATGGTGACCTCGATGGACATAAATCGTCATCAACCTTCCAAAGTTTAAGCAATGCAAAAGTCGCATTGACCCGTTGGATCAGCACGCGAGCGCAACGGGCCGCTGCCGCGACTCATTTCCGCGTCGTCGCCTTCGTCGGGTGCTCAACTTTCAAGGCGTTGTAAAGGAGTCTGGCGAGCGCAATCGCCGGCTCTGCCAGCCACGAACATCTACTGATGCCAGTGAATCTTCGTACTTGAGAAGCGCAACTCCGCGTGGAATGCGCCTTACCGCAGTGAAGGGTAAGCGCACGTTCCCCGCATGAAGATCGTGATCGTCATGCACTCGACCCTTGTCTGAGCGCATCGACCTGTCGATAGGGTTAGCACGACAGATTCGTGGGCGGACAATGAAGCCAATCGCTGGCTATCGGTTATTCGCTGCGTTGCAGCGAACCCTTGGCGCCTGCAGCGAGCATAGATCTGCCGGCTCTGACCGGTGTCACAGCGGCTTGCAATGTGGTGATATTGGCCGATTACGTCGAACACTCTCCACGTCTGGGTCCACGCCTCGACTTTCCAAGCACCACCCATCGAGCTGCGCTATTTGTGCGGCGCTCCGACAGCAGAAAAGTGCCTCGGCGGTTCGCGCAATGCGAGCTTGCGCAGCGCCATTCAAATGCCCATAATCGGCGCTGTTCGATTCGCTGTCGTTCCTCTTTTACTTCGTTCATCCCAACCCCGGCCTTGCGTTGTGTTGTCGTGGGCATGTTTCGACGGTCAGAGTGGTGACCTTGGTAGCAGCGGGCATGCGTCGACCGGCGAGGGTCTCCATCAACCGGAGAAGGCCCGTATGTCCACGATGACGAATGACGCCATTCTGCGTGTGAGCTCCACGCGGAGATCGATGACGATGCAAGCCGCCCTGGAGCGTGTGAACTGGACGCAGCTGTGCGACCAGATCCTCATCTTCGTATTCGGCTCGTCGCTATATGCAGCGATCCTCTACAACCTCGACATCAATAGCGGCGTGCTGGCAGGAATCTGGGCGTTCGCCATCGTTGTAGCCGTCGTCATCTATGGCTATGTTTCTCGTTCCGAATTGCGCACCACGATCGTTACGATATTATTCATCGCGGTGGTGTTGTTTGCGTTTGGATTCCTGCGAGAATTCAGTTTCGACGGCTTGAACTATCACATCGCGACACCGTTATCGATAGACCACACCCTAAACGGCGTTGCCGATACCGACGCACTGGGCGGAAGCTTCTGGGCCGCACATTACCCCAAAGCATTTGAGTATTTTGCATACACGGCCAAGGTTCTGACTTCACGGTTCAACAGTGGAAAGTCATTTACGCTATTGCTCAGTGTCCCTGCCTGCGTTGCTCTGATGGGTTTGCTGCAGTCAGCGGGAATATCTGCCAGAGCGTCACTGATTGCTTCGGTTGCCTCTGTTTACAACCCGGTAGCGCTCGGCCAGGTGACGAGTTTTTATGTCGACGCTGCACATTACTACGGCGCGCGTCAAGCAAGTTGTCGCCTCACTCATGCAGCCAGAGGCTGTTTATTTGCGCTGATCGACGCCATCTCGACGACTGAGTCGCGTTCGGGGTTAAGCGTCACGGCACCAACCGGTGTC
>NZ_VZQN01000096.1:0-9028 GCF_014397645.1 Paraburkholderia sp. 31.1 | reverse complement strand
CAACGACATCTGTTGCAAGGTCTTTTCCTCGGCTTCGCTCAGCTCTACAACACACTTCATCTGGACTCCGGCGCAATGGGGTCGCCGAAGTTAACAAAATTCAAACGCGTTTACCAGCAACACTTACGACGGGACGCGGTTCGGCTTACGGCTGCGCGCCCTCGCCATCGGTAAAGCTCGCGACAAACACCGCGCTGTGGCAACGTCAGTCCGACGATATGGACCTGAACTGCGGAGAAGTGCTGGAAGGCAGCAGAACGATCGAGCAACTTGGCGCAGTGCTGTTCCAACTGCTGCTCGACGTGGCCTCCGGGAAACGCTCTCGTAGCGAGCAGCACGGTTACGGGCAAAACGAATTCGTGCCTTGGCAAATCAGCGCAATCATGTGAGCCGCTGTTGTCCGGCACAAGTAGAGCGTGCACCGCACTGATGCTCAGCAATAACCCATACCAGGTTGGAAAAAGATTAGATGCCATTGAATGACCGATCCGCGTTGCCTGACGATCTGGAGCAGGCGGTGCTCGTGGGGCGCGCGTGGTGCCCCGATATCGGCGCGCCGTGTCCTGTTGCCGTTATCGGTGGCGAACTGGTGGATGTGTCGTCGTTCGCGCTGACGACCAGCACGCTGCTTGAGCAGCCAGGAATCGGCCTTCGGCTGAAGGAGGCCGCTGCGAACCTGCCGAGACTTGCGACACTGGACCTGGTTCTTGCCAATTCCGCCTTCGATCGGCGCGATCCGTCGACTCCTTGGCTCATCGCGCCATGTGACCTTCAGGCGGTCAAGGCGAGCGGTGTGACGTTCGTCGAAAGCCTTCTGGAGCGGGTGATCGAGGAGCGCTCGGGAGGCGACGCGAGCCGGGCCGACGAAGTGCGCGCGCGTGTCATGTCAGTACTGGGCGATCGGCTCGCAAGCGTTCGCCCGGGGTCTGCCGAAGCCGAAGCGGTGCGCCACGTACTTATTCAGGAAGGAATGTGGTCGCAGTATCTGGAAGTCGGCATCGGTCCCGATGCGGAAATTTTCACGAAAGCGCAGCCCATGTCCGCCGTCGGTACCGGCAGCGAAATCGGAATTCATGAAAATTCGCAGTGGAATAACCCGGAGCCTGAAATCGTGCTGGCGGTGACCAGCCGGGCGGAAATCGTCGGCGCCGCGCTTGGGAACGACGTCAATCTCCGGGATTTCGAAGGCCGGAGTGCGCTGCTGCTCGGTAAGGCGAAGGACAACAACGCGTCAGCTTCGATTGGCCCGTTCATTCGCCTCTTCGACAGTAGATTCGGTCTCGATGATGTTCGGGCTGCGGAGCTTTCGCTACGCGTAGAAGGAACAGATGGATATGTTCTGACAGGGGCGAGCTCCATGAAACGCATCAGCCGGGACCCGACAGAACTCGTTGCGCAAGCGATGGGCTCTCACCATCAATACCCGGACGGAATGATGCTTTATCTCGGGACGTTGTTTGCACCGACTGCGGATCGTAGCGTGCCAGGGCAAGGATTCACGCATCAGATCGGCGATACGGTAACGATATCGAGCCCGCGATTCGGTGCGCTCATCAACACGGTCAACCATTCGCATCGCATTGCGCCCTGGGAGTTTGGGGTCGGCGCACTGCTCGCCAGCATTCTTCGTGGGCATACCGGGAAAGCGGAGTCGTAGTCGCTCCATTGCCCGTGGGTCCGCTGATATTTCATTGACTATCAGCGGACCGCTTCTCAATACTTACCTGCCACCCTCAACGGGTGACTTTTCCACAGTCTCTCACCATCACGCTTTTTGAACGCAGCGGCACCGGGCGGTTTGAAGCCTGCCCCTGCAGGCCGACTTCGGAAGACCTACTTCCATCTTCGGTACAGCATCCCAAGCTTGCGCTCAAGTTCGTGACACACACGATTGCTTGCCCTTGCGGGTCTGATGCATCTCGGGGTCGCGCGCCTTCTGCTCATTTTTCGTCGAGCTCGGCGCGCCGATGATCGTCGCGTCCACGATGGTGCCGCTTTTGAGCTTCATGCCGCTGGCCTGCAGCACCCGGCTGACTTCGGCAAACAATTGCTCGCCCAGTTTGTGCGTCTCCAGCAGGCGCCGGAATTTGAGCAGCGTCGTCGCATCGGGCACAGCTTCGCAGCCCAGATCAACGCCCGCAAAGCGACGCAGGCTGGCGCTGTCATAGAGCGCCTCTTCGCAAGCGAAGTCGGCCAGATTGAACCAGTGCTGCACGAAGTGGATCCGCAGCATGCGCTCCAGACCAATTGGCGGGCGGCCATTGCCGCGCTTCGGATAATGCGGCTCGATCACCGCGCACAACTGCGCCCATGGCACGATCGCATTCATCGTGTCGAGAAACTCGTCGCGCGTGCGTTTGCGGTGCGTCTCGAAACCCGCACCTTGATCGGCTGCCATCGCCAGCGTCTGCTGCTTCATCCTGTTCTGCCTGCCTCTTCAAACACAATCTATATAACGCGTGAAGTACCAACTCGGTGGACTTGATCAGATGGGATGGACGCCGCCAGCCACGTAATCGCCGCGCACCCGGCACGACGGCGTTACGACATCTGACCGGTATTGACAGCCCCTTGCCAGGTCTCTCTAAAGGCTGCCTGGGCTTCTTCAGTCGCGCCACCTGATCACACAGCGGTCACATTGCTTTCCTACACTCGCGTCAGCATTACGTTTTTCTTTCTAAAATAAAACATAAAGCTTTCTTAAATTAGACAATGTTGACGCCATGTCCATCCAAAGACTCATAAGAACGCTTGCCGCTTCCCTGATCGCGGCCGCCATGCTCGCCTCGTGCGGCGGTACCGATTCGTCCACAAACACGTCCACAAGCACGCCCACCAAGTCGGACTCCGAACAACCCAGCCCGGTCAAGCGCTGCGCGCCTTGAGCTACGACCGAGCCTGCAGAAGAACACTCAATGATTTCACGCCGCAAATTTCTGAAAGCCGCTAGTGGCGCCGGCTTTGCCGCTGCCACGCTGGCCAGCTTCCCGCTTAGCATCCGCCGCGCGCTGGCAATTCCCGCCAACAACGCCACCGGCACCATCAAGGACGTCGAGCATGTGATTATCCTGATGCAGGAGAATCGCTCGTTTGACCATTATTTCGGCACGCTCAAGGGCGTACGCGGCTTCGGTGACCGCTTCACCATTCCGCTGGCCAACGGCCGCAAGGTCTGGCAGCAGCAGCGCGGCAACGGCGCTGTACTCACCCCGTATCACCTTGACGGCAGCGCCAACAACGCACAGCGCGCATCGGGCGCCAATCACACGTGGGTGGACAGCCAGAACGCGTGGGACAGCGGCCGTATGTCGAATTGGCCCACCTACAAGACAGATGTCTCGATGGGCTACTTCAAGGAAAAGGAAATCCCGTTTCAGTTCGCGCTGGCCAATGCCTTCACGCTGTGCGATGCGTATCACTGTTCGATGCATACGGGTACCGATGCCAACCGCTCCTTCCACATCACGGGCACGAACGGTCCCACTGCCGCTGGCGTGGCTTTCGTCAACAATGAGTGGGACTACATCGACGGCCTGGCGGCTTCGGTCGATACAGGCTACACCTGGAAGACTTATGCAGAGCGCCTCGAAGATGCGGGCGTGAGCTGGATCTCGTACCAGAACATGCCGGACGAATGGGGTGACAACATGCTGGGCGCCTTCCAGCAATTTCGCCGCGCCAATCTGGCCTCGGGCTTCCCCGTGGCCAGTGGCGGAGCGCCGGGCAATCCCTATGCCGATACCGGGCAGCCCTTGCCCTATCACGCCTACGATGCAGCCGCGGACAACGCAGCCAACCCGCTGTACAAGGGCATCGCGAACACGCTGCCGGGCACCACGCCGGAAAGCTACCTCGATGCGTTCAAGCGCGACATCCGCGAAGGCAGGCTACCGCAGGTCAGCTGGATCAATGCGCCATCGATCTATTGCGAACACCCCGGGCCATCCAGTCCGGTTCAGGGCGCGTGGTTCCTTCAAGAGGTACTCGATGCGCTGACAGCTGTGCCCGAAGTGTGGAGCAAAACCGTGCTGTTGATCAATTTCGACGAAAACGACGGTTACTTCGACCACATGCCCTCGCCGTCGGCGCCGTCACGAAATCCCGATCAGACGTTGGCAGGCAAAACCACACTGTCCGATGACGACATGCGGTTCGAGTACCACGCCTATCCGGCGCCGCAGGGCAGCAAGGACCAGCCCGCGCAGGACGGTCGCGTCTACGGGCCCGGCCCGCGCGTGCCGCTGTACGTGATCTCGCCATGGAGTCGCGGGGGCTGGGTCAATTCGCAGGTCTTCGACCATACGTCGGTGCTGCGCTTCCTGGAAGAGCGCTTTGGTGTGAAGGAGACCAATATCAGCCCGTACCGCCGCGCCGTGTGCGGAGACCTGACTAGCGCCTTCAACTTCAAAACTCCCAACAATGAGTTGTTACCCACGCTGAACGGGCGCAGCACCCGGGCCGAGGCCGACCAGTTGCGCAACTCGCAACAGGCCCTGCCAGCCGTGCCGCTGCCGGTGGACATGCAGTTGCCGATCCAGGCAAGCGGCACGCGACCCTCTCGCGCGCTACCTTATGAGTTGCACACAAGCGCGCGCTGCGCGGCCAACGGCACTGTCGAATTACTGTTTTCCAATACCGGTACCCAGGCCGCGGTGTTCCATGTGTATGACCGCTACAAGCTGAATCGCGTGCCGCGTCGCTACGTGGTCGAGGACGGTAAGACGCTGGCCGACAGTTGGAACGCGCAGCAGGACAACCTCGGCATGTATGATCTTTGGGTGCTAGGCCCGAACGGTTATCACCGGCATTTCAAAGGCGACCTGAGCCGCCTTGCCGACAGCGGGGTCACGCCGGAAATCCGCGTCTGCTACGACATCGCCAACGGCGACGTTTATGCCGACCTGATGAATACCGGCAAGAGTGCCTGCAACTTCACGATTACGCCGATGGCCTACCGCACCGATGGCCCATGGCAGGTTCAACTGGCAGGCACAGGCATGGACTCGCTTCACTGGTTTCTGGCGTCCAGTGGCCAGTGGTACGACTTTGCTGTGACCTGCGATAGCGATAAGGCGTTCTACCGTCGCTTTGCAGGACGGGTGGAGACCGGCAAGCACTCGGTTAGCGATCCGGCCATGGGCATGAGCGGGACCATGCCTGGTAAGCACTGAGACACTCGATTGGCCTTGATGGAGGGGCAGCAAAACCGGCGCTTTCGTGCTGAAGGGTGCCGGTTCCCCACGCGTCTTCAAGACTCGTTCGATGACTTCCAAAGTCGGGCCACCTATGCATGAGCACGACATGCAGACCGACTCTACACACTTGATCGCCGAACGAATCCACAGAGAGGAGTGTTACACGCACGACGACGAATTGCTGCATACCGCGGCTATCGTCTGCCTGTTCGCGTCCTTTGTGCTGCTTCTGATGGCCTGCTGCCTTCTGCTCGATTGACTCAGCAGCATAGCGGATCCAGCCTCCCTCCGACGCAGGATTCTCCCAATCCATCGCATCAAGTTCGCTGCGGCGACAAAGCTCCATGGCGGCAGGCGCGTGAACCTCCAGCAGGGGTCGCTTCAGGAAGCGGAAAATAAAGCACGCTTGGCTTCTCAACCCCAAGGACTTGGGTACCCGTTCGCTCAAACGGACGTTCGAACGGCGGCTTTCAGGAAGCGGACGGAGAGAGCGGCAAGAAGCATTGGTCGCCGGCAGAAGCGATAGAATGCCCGCTCTGCAAAAGACAATATTGACGGGGTACACGGCATGGAGCGGCCGGGCGCGCAGCGTTGGCATGAGCAAACGTTTCTAGGTGTCTTTCGCGGACAACCTGAGAAGGAGCAGGCGCTCCTCCGGATATGCCTGGGCACGGTCGTGTTGATCGGCTATATCGCCGTCGCCGCGCTCCAACGCAAGGCCGCCGCGTATGACACTCTGGGCGTGGTTTTCGCATACGTTGTATTCGGCGTGGTGACATACATAGCCGCGACCGCCGCGACAGTTCGGCCGCGCCTTCGATTGACGGTCACCACCATTGCAGACCAGGCGCTTGTCATGACTGCCTTGGCGCTCGGCGGGCGCGTGGCGCTGCCTTTGCTCTGGGTCGTGTTCTGGTTCCTTGTGGGTGCCGGTTGCCGCCACGGCAAGCGGCCGTTGCTACTTTCATGTGCAGTTGCGCTTGCAGGCGTCGTGATTTTGATGCACGTCGAGCCGTGGTGGAGAGAAAACCTCGCGGTGGGATTGGGCATCATGCTCAGCATCGCGGCGACTTCCGTGTACTTGATGGCCCTCGTGCATCGGCTCGAACGGCAGGCTGCGACGGACCCTCTGACAGGACTCAGCAACCGCACTCGCCTCGAGCAGGCGATCGCTAAAGCGACTGCGGCGCGAGACGACGATAAAGGACAGTCTGTCTTGCTGTTCATCGATCTCGACGGCTTCAAGTACGTCAATGACGCTTATGGGCATGCGGTGGGTGATGAACTGTTGCAGTGCTTCGCCAACGGTCTGCAGACACGCATTCGCCGCGGCGATACGGTTGCCCGCCTGGGAGGCGACGAGTTCGCGGTGCTCGCCCGCCACGTGCATGGCGACGCCGGCGCGCGCGCGATTGCCGACGGTATTCACGACATCCTTCATGGGCTTCGAGAGATCGGCGGTCATCCCGTCGCCGTATCGGCCAGCATTGGCGTGCGCATGCTCGGTACCAATAGCGCGGACGGACGTCTTGATGTACACGCCCTGATGCGCCAGGCCGATAGCGCGATGTATCGCGCCAAAGCGAACGGGATGGACAAAACCTCATTCTTCGATGAGACGGGTGCCGGCGTGTAAGCGGATAGGGCTCCCGGCGGTGCCCTGCTCGTGTTGGCGAGCGCATTTGATGCAGGTGCAGGGCCGCGGACGCGGCCGGGCGCGCGTTGCACGACGAAGTGCGCGAAGCGGCCAGCGGGACCGTCGCGCGCTTCGCGGTCGGCTTGACGGATGGCATTTCGAAGCTGGCCGTCCATGCCATTCTTGCGGGCGTGCTGGACACGCCTTCGCTACGGCTGCTCTGCCACGAAGGCGAAGCGGAAGACCTGCTGGCGGAACTGGCGCATCACCATCTGGATCTCGTGCTGTCCAGCCAGCCCGCGCCGCACAACTCGAATCTGCGTCTATCCAGCGAGCGCCTGATCGCTTCGCCGATCGACTGGTACGGGCCGGCCGCCGTGGTGCGAAAAACGCATGTCGATCATTTTCCGCAATGCCTCGCGTCGCGCGGCATGGGCGTGTTTCCGCTCGCGGCGTTCGGCGCCGAGCGCAACGATCCCATGCATCACGGCTTGCGCTGGCTCGGCCGGTCGCCGGAAGTGAAGGAGGAAATGCACGCAATCGTGTCGCGGCGCGGGCGGCATCGTCCTTTGACGCAAAAGGTGTTGAGTGCGGCGCATGCGTGAGCGCGTTCGTGATCACGAAAAAGAAGGTTCGGTTTTTCCGAAGCTGCATTTCCGTTATTTCTGCTTTTTCCTCGACGCCTTCTCACCGTACTCTTGAGCCGTACCCACGAAGGAGGTGTCTCATGCAAGTCCTGTTCAAGTCCCGCGACCGTGAAGCCGTCCGTCTGCGCAGCTTCGCGCGCCAACGCATCCGGTTCGTGTTTCGCCGCATGGACTGGCTGATTTCGAAGGCGACCGTCAGCATGTCGGACATCAACGGCCCGCGCGGCGGACTCGACAAACGCTGCCAGGTGCAGGTGCAGACGCCCGATGCGACGCCTGTCGTCGTGACGTCGATCGCAAGAGACTGGCGCGGCGCACTCGATCTCGCGCTGGCCCGCGCGGCGCGTTCGATCATCCGCAGGCAGCAGGCGCGCATTGCGACTCGGGGTCCCCGTGATTTCGATGCCGTTTACCGGGGTAGCGGCCTCTAGGCGCGACAAGGCCTAGCGGACTGCCCCTAAAACAATGCCGCTCGATTCGTTCTGGAAGGCTCGGATAGCAACGCACCGCTGGGCGCTACCTATCACCGGAGCTTGGCGGCCGCCGGGTAATTCGCTTCCTGGCATTGCCATATCGGGCCCCTCAGTCGGTTGCAACCGGCGAACGCGGCGACGAATTGCCGGGACGTCGCCGCGATAAAGGCGAGATCGATTGTGCGACTGCAGTCAATACCCGCGAAACAGCGTACTGCCGGCTTTCCACCAACATCCGTCGGTAAGGTAGTGAACGAACGACCGCAGTACTTCAGGACGGTGGCAAGAGCTGTTGTCGAATGACATAAAGGGTCGATTGGCGACCTTTGCACGGTTCCATTTCTCGGCTCGCAAGGCGCGATCGGCCCAATGGAACTATCGCATTGCGATCATCGTCAGCGCAGCTGTATCGCGGACGCCGCCGGCGCCTTAGTCGGGTTCCGCCTGCTGGCATTCCGCCTGATACCAACGATCGACCTGACGCTGCGCCGCCTGCAGATCCTCCGGGTAGTGTGGATCGAACCATGGTGATGGGTCGTAGCCCGCTTTCCTCAGGGCCGCCAGTTCGCTCCGGCTTCGCTCAGGGGTGGGAGGGGCGTTGTTCCTGAGCGCGGCCAGGTCGCGGCATTGCGCAGCGCTTAATGGCGGCAAGCTTTGCGATATGCCGCCCGCCGCGCAGCCAGCGAGCGAAAGAATCAACGCAGGAAGCGCCGGCCAGATCCGCGGCGAGTTCTTCATGGCCCAATTTCCTCCAATGAAGCGTTGAAGTTTGATCGAGACTGAGCATTGTCCTTCGAATCAATCCCACCGTTTTGCTGGAGCCTATTCATTTATCGCCGTTGCTCAATTCGTGGTGCTTATGCGAGTGCGTGGCCATCCGGCCGGGTGCGGCCATCGTCAGCCACCGGCACGCGCTCTCACGAGGACATTCGAACGTCGCGTTCACATCGGAAACGGCCCCGCTAAACGTTGAACAGTTCGCTACGCGCCGCGTCCATGATCATCGCGACAGCCGGGTGGCTGATGTGGCGCTCGATAGAGATTGCGAAAAATTCCTCGACGATCGAATTGATCTGC
>NZ_VZQN01000095.1:0-9155 GCF_014397645.1 Paraburkholderia sp. 31.1 | reverse complement strand
TGATCGCCATCTCCTGCAATGTGATCTCCTCAGCCTTCACAAGCTTCACACGGCATTTCATCGACACCTCGGTACCAGGGAAAAATCCAGGTTACCGAAATCCAAGCAGTTTTACCAGGAACACTTAACGCTCTCAACATAGTCATCGGGCAACGAGAATATAAATGATCCATCAACCGACAGCATGTAGTAGGTATGTTGAAACGGTTTATCGACAACGCATATTTTACTTGTATGGGACTCAATCGTCTGTGACTGGCAATTTGGCTCATCAGCATACGACGCATTGACAAGGAAACTCAAAAATAAGCTAGCCAATATTCTTTGATTCATAGCGTGGACAACTCCGGTAAGCGGCCCTTACGGACCGCATTTCGTTATTTATCTTCCTCATCCGCCTTCGTTTCGTAGCTCTTGCGCGCCTTCTTGTAGCTGTTATCAAAAGGCTTGAGGTGCATCATTCGCGCCCTGCAAGCCATTCCACCTACAGCCGCGACGCCAAAACCGAACAGAACCGGGATAACGCTCCATCGCGATGGCGGCGCATACTTAAAAGATGCGAACATGATTGCTACCCCAATAATTATCAGCACCACACTAAACCACCACGTTAGATTTCCATCTTCAATAATTTTCACTTGCTCCCTCCGTCTACGAAGTTGCTCCACGATTTATTGAAGAAATTCTGGATCGCGGTAGCAGCAGAAGTATTATTAATGGCGTTTACCGTTTCATTCACCGCGGGCGCCAATCCCGGATACTTGCCCCCAACCGCATTTCCGGCGATCCCAGCGATGTTATTCTCATAGTACTGACCTACATTCGGTTGTACCAACTGACTGACGCCATCGGCTGCCATACCGAACGCTGTCGCTACAAATGTCGCCGAATCGAACACAGGCGTGTAGGGTGATGGGATGGATGCCGCAGCCGCGGTCGCTGATCCAAATCGTCCAGCAGTAGTCGATATCATCGTAGCCACGTCCGCAGTAGTGCCGCGCACGAAATCAAGGTCTGATTGACCGAAATTGGTAAATGGTCCGGTCACGTTGATCGAGCCGCCAGTGCTGCCCGACGGATACGTAAATTCGCTAGGCACCTGCCCCGGCGACACGCTGTTGTAGTTCGCCAGAATATAGCTCTGCAACGCGGCATCGGACGGCGCAAGTATTTGCGTCAGGACCGGCTGTCCGTTTGCAGTCGTCCCGGCAGACATCCATCGAGGTCCAGAATCGGTAGGCGTCTGGCCCACCAGGGTAGCTGGCGCACCCGATGTAGTTGTGCCGTTGACGCTCATATCCATCTGGCGCATCTGGTCCTCGATCTGCGCTACAGTGTATTTCCCGCCGCTTGCATCGGACAATTGCTGCGCGAGCGATTTCTCCTTGGTATCCAGTTGACGATTGTAGAGGTCCACGTTCGTTGCGGTTGCCGCGCCCGCTGTTCCTCCACCGACCAGTGCGCCGCCCACGTTCGCTACGACGTTCGCGGCAAGGTTGCCCAGGAGGCTCGAACCCGTCTCCGCCGTGACGCCCTTTGAAAGGCTTTCCAGCTGGTCTGCCATCTTCGACGCAAGGCCGGCGCCGAGCCCGCCACCAACCGCCGTGAATACGCTGCCGCCGCCGAGGCCGCCAATGAGCGCGCCACCTGCCGCCTGCAATATGGCGCGGCTGTCCCCGCCTTCATCCCACTGCTTGGCGTTGGCCACGTCAGTCGCATACGCGGCCCAGTCGCCATTCGCTGCATCTATCTTGGCCTGGTCAACGGCCGACTTGCGCTGGGCATCGGCATACGCGCCGATCCCTTGCGCGACGACCTGGCCTGCCGCCTGGGCGGCCTGCATCGTGTCGGCCTGCTGAGAGAGGATCGTATTCACGTCCGGCGTTTGAGCGACCGTACCGTTCGTGTTCGTGGTGTCGCGGCTCAGGGTCGCCACGTCCTGCTTCTGCCCGGCCTGGTTGGTGATGTTGATCGAGCCTGCGCTGATCGCGCTGCGCGTCGTCGCATTCGAATCACCGCTCTCATTCTGCGAGATCATCGGCGACACGCCACCTGTGCCGCTCACCGAGCCAGGCCCAATCGCCTTACCGGTATTACCGACGCCCACACCCGCGCCGATACCGTTGCTGGACGCGCTGTAGTGCGACTGGTTCTGGATATCGCTGTACGTGAGCGTACCGGTCGCCAGCGAATTCTTCGACGCATCGGCATCGCTGGCAATCACCGCACCCGTCAGGTTCGTATTGCCCTTGACGTTGATATCGAAGCCACCGCTGCCCGCCTGAATGCCCGCCCGTTCGTTCACCTGCGCATAGTTCGAATCGGCATGCCCGTTCTGCGCGCTGAAGCTCGCGCTGCCGCCGCCCTGGCTGATGCTGAAGCCGCCGCCCGCGCTGCTCTGGTGTGCGGCGCTCACTGTCGTATCCTGCACGCTCTGGATGTTCAGGTTACCGCCGACTTGCGCGGTCACCTGGTTACCGCTGACCTGCGATCCGATAATGTTGGTATCGCCCCCCGAAACGATGGTCACGCCGTTCGCGCCGCTTACGTGTGACGCGTTCTGGATCGCCGCATTGCTGTTGCCGTCGCCGTGCGCGTTGGACATTGACGCCGAGACGCCGAAACCCTGCGTGCCATAGGACACACCGACGCTCGCGCTGCTCGATTTGTTCGTGCTGGCGGTCGTGTCCGTGTCCGTGGTGTTGACGATGTTGACCTGATTTTTCGCGGCGAGCACGACATCGTTCGCGCTCACGTTCGAACCCGCGATTGTCAGGTTGCCGCTGCCGGGCGTGCCGTCGCCAGCTGCCACGAAAGCTGCGGTGCCGCCCGCCTGAACGTTCGAACCCTTCTGCGTCGTCTGATCCTCGGTGAACGTATTCTTGCTCTGACTGGAACCGAAGCTCAACTGCACGCCGATGCTCGGCGCGTTCGGCCCGGTTGCGCCGCCCATCACACCCGCTGCACCCATACCCGCCATCGCCGCATTGCCGCCCGCCGCAATGGCGTGCAGCGCCTCGGCGCGGCCGTTGCTGTTGCCGCTCGCGAGCGCCTGGCCCTGCTGGTACGCACCGTTGATCGCATCGCCCACGCTGCCCGACAGGCCGAGTGTGAAACCGCTCTGCTTCACCTCCTGGGTTTCGTCGTGGTGCGAGGTGTCGGTCGCCGCATCGATGATCACGTTGGCCGCCGTGCCCGTGACATTCAGGGCTGCCACGAGATCGCTGCCCGTTACGTGCAGGGTGTTGCCCGCCTGAATCGAGAGGTTGCCGTTCGTGCTGCCGACAAGGCTGGCGTTGTTCGTCACGCTGCTGTCATGCGTAGTCTCCTTCGTGTCGCTATTGCCGTAGTTCAGGCTCACGCCACCACCGCTCATCGCGCCGAAGCCCGACTTCTTTTCCTCATAGAACGAACTGCTCTGACTCGTATCCTGCGTCGTGGTGATGTTCACGTCATGCACGGCGCTCAGTGAGACATCGTTTGTCCCGACGATCGTGCTGCCCGCGACGTTGATATCCTTGCCGCTTGAGATCGACACGCCGTCTGCAGAAATCATGCTGCCCTGCGAAAGCGTCGTCGTCGTGTTGCTCGAACTCGATACCTCCTTGCCGCTTACCACGTTGCTGTGGCTATGCTGCCCCTGGAAATTGTCGACATAGGTCGTGGTGGCCGCGCCGATATTAACGTTGTTCGCAGCCGCAAGCGTGGCCGTCCCCTTGTCGAGGTTGATCGTGCTGCCGATCAGGTTGATATCGTTTCCCGATGCGACGGTAAGCGAATTGCCGGAATTAAGCGTCGTCGCCGTCAGCGTATCGGCGGACGTGTGCAAGGAGTCTGAATTGCTGCCGTGACTGTCGCTGACCGAGCTGTTGCTGTCGACGGTCGAGGTCGCTTTCGCCGCCTGGAGCGTCACGTCGCCGTTCACCGCGATCGTCCCGCCGCCGCCGAGATTGATATTCGCGCCCGTCGCGGTCAGATTGCCGCCTACGCCGATCTGCGAAACGCCGCCAACATTCACGGAACTGCCGTTCGCGCTGTTGAGGTCCGTATCCGACACGCCGTTCGCGCCATGAACCACCTTCTGCTCGCCGGTCTGAACGGTGCCGATGTCGTAGTTGCCGCCCACGGCCATGCCGAGGTTGCCGCCGACATTGAGATTGGCCCCGTTCTGCTCGAAGTTGCCGCCTGTCACAATCGCGGTGTCGCCTGCCACGCTCACGCTCGCGATGGGGCCCAGCGTGGTCGTGGTTCGCGTCGCCCCTGTTGCGCTGACCTGATTGACGGTGTTCGTCGCCGTATTCAGCAGCAGGTTGCCGCCTGCATTCAGCGCGAGGCTCCCGGCCTTTACGGTCGCCGAGGTCAGGTTGACATCGCCCGTTGTCGCCAGCGACATGGGGCCACCGCTTTGCAAGGTGCCGAACGCGTTGTCTACGGACTGGCCGTTGATCGTCAGCGAATTGCTGGCCTGGATCGTGCCGCTATTCGTGAAACTCTGCGCGTTCTGAAGATCGATGTTGGTCGCCGCGATGAGCGGCCCATTCATGTTCTGCTGACTGGCCTGCGCGAGATAGACGACCGGCACGAGCACCGACTGCCCGTCCACGATCTCGGTCTGCATGATGACCACGTTGGTCGTGAGCGCGGCGACCTGCTCGGGCGACAGCGCCACTCCGAGCGACAGATTCAGGGATTCAGCGAGCGATGCGCCTGCTGCCAGCATCGCTTCGTACATCGACTGCGTATCGGTGTAGGGGCCGAGTACGGCCTTGCCGGTCAGCGACGTTATCTGGTTCTGCACGAGCTGCTGCTCGTACAGGCCGTCGCCGAGGCGCTTTTCCACCGTCTGGGGATTCAGGCCAAGCTGCTGGAGATAGTAGTCGCTGGAAATGAACGATTTCGCGTTCGTAAAGGCCGGGTTCGACTCGATCAGGTACGGCGCGTTCGGTGCCGTGTCCGGTCTGAACAGTCCGCCCTGCGGGATCGTCAGGTTGCTCAGGACGTTCACCGCCGTGGCGCGAGCAATCGCCGGATCGACCTGGACGGCGCTGCCGCCGACCCCGCCGACATTCACCCCGCTGACCGACTGGCCGGGTACAAGCCCGAGCGATGGAATCCCCGCATTACCCGCCGTGTTGTTGACGCTCACGCCTGTACCAGAAATCGTGCCACCGGCCGTCCAAGTGGATTCGTAGTCGGGCAGGCCGTAGACGCGAACGTCAGCCGGTGCTACCTGGTAGCCGCCCGGATTGGAACCGACAAACGGCGCATTGCCGAACGGCAAGGTCCAGTTGTGTTCGCTGTTGTCATAGTTGTTGTAGTGATAGTAGCCCGAGTAGGTGACCTGTACCTCGGGCGCGAGTTGCCCGCGCCAGCTATCCGCGTCGAGCGAGACGGGCATCGCAATGTTGCCCGCGGCGGCGACGGCGCTCCAGTAGTTCTGGAACAGCCCCGTTTTCGACGCGTCCAGGTTGCCGCCCGCAATGATCTGCGCCTGCGGGCTGATGGACGCAATCAGGTTTGCTACCGCCACGCCCGTATAGGTCGTGTACTGGTAGCCGCTATTCCACTGGCCGCCGTGCGGCGGCACCGTGTACACACCGCCAATCATGGTCAGGAACGCCGGGTTATCCGGGGTGGTCCAGCCCACATCCTGACCCGAGCACGCGGCCATGTTGACCGCAGTACACCCGGACAGGCTGATGCCGAGCTGAGCGATCAAGGACGGATCGACAGACTGATTCAGCCCCGTCGTGGTCATCGTCGTCCGCGTATTCGTGACCTGATTGGCGGCGAGCGTCATGTCGCCCGCCGACTGGATCAGCGCCGACTGGTTGCGGATAAGATTCGCGTTCGTGTAGTTGCCGTTCGCATCCTTGCCGCCTGCGAGGACGACATTGCCCAAGCCGAAAATCGCGGTCGTCGCCTGCGTGTCGGTGGCCGTGGTGTCGTCGCGGTTCTCGATGTCGGGCGCGAGCAGTTCCAGCGTGCCGCTGCTCTCCGTCGCGCCAATGAGCGCGGTTGGTCCTACATTCGAAATGCTGCTGGTGGCGTTCAGCGACACGCTGCCGCCGACTATTGCACCGGTGTTTTCCAGCGTGTTCGAGTGCGTGATGAGCGTGCCGCCTGCCATCATCGCCCCACTGTTGGCGATGTCGTCCGCGTTGATGGCCAGGTTATCGACCGCCTCGAGCGAGCCGGAATTGCTGAACGTGCCGGGCAGCGTAAAGGTGAGGTCGTGACCGGCCATGAACTGCATATCCGGCGTCGGCGCAAAATCGCCCTGAACATTCACCGACACGTCATTGGCCGCGCTGTATGCGCCGCCACCCGTGAGCGTCGCGGCATTCAGCAACAGGTCGTGATCGGCTCCAATCTGGCCGTCGGTGTTCGACACGGCCCCGCTCGCCGAAATGACGACATTGCCGCCCGAACCGGCGAAGGTGCCAATCTTGCCCCCCGTGTCATCGAGCGTACCGGTCTGGATCGCGACATTCGCGCCACTGACCTGGCCGTCCTGCGTGTTGGAGATGGAAGACGCGCCGAGCTTCACGGACCCATTACCTGCGATCAGGCCGCCACTGTTCACGATCTGGCTGCCGCCCTGCACGGTGGTGTCTCCCGTGCCGAGGTTGCCGATGAGCCCGTCTGTGCTGTCGATGGAAGCCGCCTGAACCGAGAGCGAGCTGGCGTCGCCCGCAGCGCCGGTACCTGACTGGATCTGGCCGCCCGTGTCCGTGAGTGCGCCGCCGCTCGCGAGCGAGATCGACGACAGCGAACGTACCGCCCCCTGCGTGTTGTTCACGTCGCCTGCGACGCTGGCCGCGATGGCCCCCATCGCAGCCAGCGCGCCGGCCTGATTGTTGAGGCTGCCGGCGTGCACCGAAAGCTGCCCCGCCGTGATCACCGTGCCGCCCGCATTTGAAAAGGAACCCGAGCCATTACCCGGATCAATCGCGAGAGTGCCAGTTCCCGCGTGGGTGATGGTGCCACCATCATTTTTCAGAACCGCCGGGGCGAGCGTGAGGTCCGTGCTGTTCGTCTGGACTTTCCCGCCCGCAGAGTTATCGAGCGTTCCCGAGACGGCCACGGTCATCGCTGACGTGCCAGTCTGCGTGATCGTGCCTGCGTGATTGAGGAGGTTCGTGGCGTCAAGCGACAGTTGCGCCGCCTGGGTGACGCCACCGCTGTTGTCCAGCGTCGTGGCGCTCACCGCCGCCAGCTGACCGGCTACGATCACGCCGCCGCTATCGGTAAGTTGCGCCCCGGCATTGATGGTCGCATTGTTCTGCGCCTGAAGCGTACCCGCGTCGTTGTTCAGGGACTGCGCGTCAAGCTGGAGATCCGTTTGCGCGCTGACCGTGCCGTGATTGACAATGCTCCCGCCTTGCAGGGTCACGGCACCATTGCCGCCAATCACGCCACCCTGCGCACCACCGGCGGTGGTGCCTGCTGCGTTCAGAAGCTGCCCCGTGGTCGTGACTGACAGGCCGTCTGCGCTGAGCGACGTTATCCGGCCCGCACTGTTGTCCAGCGAGGCTCCGGCTACCAGCACGCCCGTGGCGCCCTGCATGGCCCCCTGGTTGTTCGAAATGTCTCCGCCGCGTACCTGCATCGCACCCTGCGAAACCATTTCGCCGCCCTGATTCGCGATCTGTCCCGAAGTCTGTGCGACGAACGCTCCCTGCGAGGACATGCCGCCGTTCTGGTTCGACAGGCTGCCGGCGTCAAGCGTCATGCTGCCGCCGGCCGTCAGCGTTCCCCGGTCATTGACCAGCGCACCTGCAGCCTGCGCGTTGACCGCGCCTGCGGCGCTCGTGGTCGCCCCGGCGAGGTTCACGTCGCCCGCGTATGCCGCCAGCGCCATGTTGCCGTTCGCCGCCGTCTCGCTGCCCGCGAGATTCACGCCGCTGCCCGAGAGCGTCGCATTGCCGCCCGCCATGTTCAGGCCGCTGGCATCAAGCTGGCCCGATGCGGAAAGCAGCAGGTCGCCGCCGCTGCCCACCGAACCATCGCCATTCACGCCCGCGCCGAGCGTGCCGGTCGATGCAACGCTGCCCGCAGTGATCGACGTATTCTGTTGTGCCGCAACGGTGCCACTGTTGGTAACGGCTCCCGCCGTGCCAATGGAGGTATTGCCTTGGGCGTAGATCGTGCCGCTGTTCGCGACGCCCGCCGCGTTAATTCCGAGATTGCCGCTCGCGTTCATCGTGCCGGACTGTACAAGCTGGCCCGCGCTCGTGAGTATCAGATCCCCCGCCTGCGCAGCGATGGTACCGGCATTCGCAACCCCCACGCCGTTCTCCGTCCCCACCAGAACGATGCGGTTGCTGTACATGCCACCCAGTTGCGACACGTCGATGGAAACGCCGGGAGCGGGGCCACTTCCTGCAATCGGCGTTGGAATCAGGCTCGTGTAGTCGATGCTGTTTGCGCCCGTCACAACATGCATTGACTTGCCATATATGGCTGCATTCACCTGCAGGGCGCGGGACAATAAGTCCACTTCATCAATATTTGAAGTGTTCAGGCCCGCCCCTTGGACAGTAATCATGCCGCCCGTTACACTGAAACCCGTCAGATTGCCATTGCCGTCGATCAGCGGATTACCAGTCGTTAAAATTCCACGTGCGGTGTTGATAAAGCCGCCGCCGTCCACGACCAGGCCGGAAGCGTTCGATATGATGACATCCGCCTTTTTCCCCGCGACCTCGACATAACCGCGCAATAGCGACGGATTATTGCTGTTGACCTGGTTGACGATTATCTTTGCGGCGTTGTTCGGTCCGAAGTTCGGATTACCCGATATCTGTCCGGCGAGTTGGGTGTTCGTATTAACGGGCGAATTATTGAGGATCGCGCCGTTTTTTTGCACATCGAACTGCGAGTACGTATTCACGGATATGCCCGCATTCGACGGTCTGTTCACGTTCACCTGTGGTAGACCATTCGCCGTGCTGATGACGCCGGGTGCATGTGCGCCACCGGGAACGATCTGCGCGTACGACGTGACGGGCGCAAGACCGAAAATAGCTAGGGAAACGCTGATTAATGGAACTCGGCGGTCATCGCTCACGTAGCCGAAGACGTTATAGAAGGCAGCTCACAGAACGGACTCACGAGGATGAAGAGGCAGATCGGCTTCGCGGAAGCGGAAA
>NZ_VZQN01000094.1:0-9162 GCF_014397645.1 Paraburkholderia sp. 31.1 | reverse complement strand
ACCTGCAAAACAACATCAACAACGTGAACAACGCGGTGAACGATCTGCGGGGCCAGGTGGGCGGCGCATGGACACCGGCCAACCTGCAACCGCTCAGCGGAAATGGAATCGGGTGGGTAGCGTTCATTGTGCGTGCAGGCGATAGCAGCCAGTCTGCGCCGGAAGGTACGGTCGCAGCGCTGCCGGGGCGCCCCGGAACGTGGCTCAGCAGCGGCAATGCGGCCGCTGCGGGCGACTATTGGTGCGTATGGACGAGGATCGCGTGATGGACATTGTTGCTGTCAGGAATCCCGCATGGGCCGACGCGGAACACACCGGCATTCGTTGCGAGGTCCACTTCGTGCGCTTCGACAACTTCATGCCATTCATCGCCATGCCGGACGATCCGCACGAGCACGGTCGCGACATTTTCGAGGCGTGCCTCGCGGGGGACTTTGGCGATATCGCCGACTTTGTCCCGGGTGACGGGGAATGACATGGATCGCTACTGGCAGGCCAACGCGGTCGAGGATGCGCCCGAAACACCCGCAGATAATCCGGGGGGCTTTCCGGCAAATGGCAATCCGGCGGCGGGCGTTACCGGAACTGTGCCCGGCGAGTGGTGGTATCACGCGATTACCGAGGAACTGCGCAACGCCATCATCGCGCTTGGTGGAACACCGGACTTCACGCAAGTCAACCAGCTTGCGGATGTCCTCGTTGACTCGTTCGCGAAAACGGTCAGTACGATTACCGACAGTCTTGCAACGGTTGCCACCACTGGCAGCTACCACGACCTGACGGACCAGCCGCTTATTCCTGCGGCGCAGGTCAATGCCGACTGGAACGCTGAGACCGGTGTCGCCGCGATCCTCAACAGACCGGAAATTCCGCAGCCGACACGCGGCTCGACGCTGCTTGCGGTCACCGTCTATTCGGTTGTGGAGCAAAGCGTCACGTTTTCAGCGGGGTCGCCGGTCATCAACTGTTCACACCGTGCGCCTCTCACGGGATCGCCGGTGACGTTCGACAGTACCGACACGTTACCCGCCAACATCACGCGGGGCACGACCTATGCCGTAGTTCAGGTATCCATCGACCAGAGCACGTTCCAGATCGCCAGCGTACAGGGCGACACCATATCGATGACCGATGTGGGAACGGGTACACATTCGATCGCGAATCCGCCGTGGCGGAAGTCGGATCACAGGCCGGCTATGGTGGAGACCGCACTTCAGGGCGGTGGCGGCTCGGGCGGTGTCGCCAGCCGGACGTCCAATGCGGGCACGGCAACGGGTGGCGGCGCGGGAGGCTATGTCTGGCTGCGCCGCTCCGCTGACAGTCTGCCGGACGAGTTGGATATCGGCATCGGTGAGGGTGGTACCGTACCAGCTTCGGGCAACGCGGGTAGTCCCGGCTATCTGACTCATCTGGGAGACCTGCGATCACCCCTTGCCGTCGCGACCGGTGGCGCAGGCGGGTCTGGCTCGGCCACGAATGCCGTCCTGCTCGGTGCGCCCGGTGGAACTGGCAGCGGTGGCGACCTGAACCTGCGCGGCGAAGGCTCCCTGCCGGTTGTCAGCACGACAGCATCGAATTACACCGCAGGCGGAAGGTCGATGTTCGGCACTGCCGGGATGGGCGGTGTCTATGGTCCTTCCGGGGCGACTCCGGTTCATGACGCCACAGGTCGGGGAGCGGGCGGTGGCGGTGGAACCGGCCTGCCAGGTTCGTACAACGCTGGCAATGGCAGCGACGGGCTGCTGATCATGCGTGAATACAGTTGATGAGGCAAAAGGCACGGACGGTAGACGCCTACCTGTCGCGCAGGAGAACTCCATCATGCGACGCGTTGCGTTGATCCTGCTCGTTCTCGCGGTCCCGATGCTGACGGCCTGCACCGTGATTTACATCGAAGGAAACGACAACACCGTGAGCGGCATTGAAGGTCATACGGGGACGGTAAAAGTCCCCTCGAGCCTTCGCGACAGCGCACTATCCCAATAATCGCGAATTCTCCAGCATCCGCTTATAATCGGAATGCCGTCAAAACATCGACGGATCAGGCTTGGCAGCCTGAAAAATCTTGAAGACCGGCACGCCTGCCTAGCAGGCGATGCCTTTGCCTCTGCACGTCTGTTTTCTACGGGCGGGCCTTGGCAGGGAGGCGCTCGCGCCTGCCGGTCGTTGGTCTTCAAGTCCGGTCTGCCAACCCTGTCACTGCGCCCGCTCACCACCTCCTTATGTGTCCGGGCGATCCTTCACGATAACAAGGACCGCGCATGACCAAACCCACCCGAAAGCAGCAATCTCCCTCTCGTCCCCCTGTAGACGCTCTCCAGTATGAACGGCTCGCGCTTGCGGCCTTCCATCTTTGTGATCGGCAGAGCCAGCAACTTCAACACCTGATCACACTTGCGACCTCAATGCTCAGGAGTCCTGCTGTGACTGTCGAGGAAAGACACGAACACCGCAGCCTGCTGGAACTGATGATCCAGATCGGCGAGAACTACCACGCGACCAACCGCTGCGATCAGGAACTGTTCACGGTGCTTGCGCTCGACGCCAAGGGGCTTCCTAACCGCCAACTGACACCGCAGGACGCGGCAGCGATTCTCGCTGACGCTGCGCAGGGCGCGAACGGGAAACTGGCGGCTATGGACGCTTCATGGACAAAGCACTAACCGGCGTCGATCACTTACGGGAAAAGCGGCTCAATGCCGCTTTTTTGTTGGACGGTGATATTGGAAAAATGCACCTTAAATTGAGATAGGAAGGGCAATTGCGGAAATCTGTCAAAACGGCTTTATCTCAATTTAAAGTCGTTGACCGTGTCGCGTTTTGGATGGTTAATTCGTCGGGTGTGTTCTGGAAAAACAGCAGAGGTCAGATGGAGCAACAGAAACAGGATGAAACCATGGGCAAGGAAGAGTGCGACCTTTGCCGTATCACCTATTCAATCTACTCAAACTTCCCGCCAATGCCGTCTGCAATGGCGCTGAACGCCGAAACCGGCGAATGGTTTCCGTTCGATAGTCTGAAGTCCTATGCAACCGGTTACGAGATGGCCGAAGCCCTGGGTTACGCATGGGCGTGCAATTGTCGCGGACGCACCCCTGATACCGCGCAGAAAAAAGGCCCGTTATCGCTCCACGGCGCAACACCCCGATCGGTGCTTCCGCAGTCGTCTATCTGTCTCGAATGCATGATCCACGCTGCCGGGCAAGGCGCGATGACCCTGGAGCGCTGATGATTCCCGCCTCTGTCAATGAACAGCTTCGCCAGTATGGGGAACGGCACTTCAGTGGCCACGTGCTGGCGCTGGTGGACGGTATTCATTACCAGCAGCATACCGGCCAGCAATTCATGCCCGAAAACGATAGGACGGTTTCGCTGTTCGCGGGCACGAACGACATGGCACTCGCACACGCGGGGCCGTGGCTGGTTGATCTGAAGACGGCGCGCGACCATCTTGCGGTCCTGCGCGAGCTCGAACAGGCCCGCCCTGGCGTGATCTGGCTGATCACCTCAGAGAGCCTGGAGAGGCAGGCCGCAAAGCTGCGCCCGCACCTGGATACCCGAATACCGGACGGACGTTCCGCCCTGCTGCGCTTCTGGGACCCCAGGGTGTTGCATGCGCTCAATGCGGTATGCCACGGCAGGAGCGAGCGCGAGCTTTTCAGGGCTGCCGACGCGTGGCACTACCTCAACGAAGGACGACGGTTCACCATCAACGACAATGGAATTTACTGAAGGGCAATGGGCGCTTCTGAAAGCCCACGAAGACCGCAACTATGTGGACTTTATCCGTGGTCATATCGTGTGCGACTATCCCGCGCTGGCCAATGATCCGACCTTGCGCGACCGGCTTAATGCGGCCTTCGCGCAAACCAAGGTACTCCGCTTTACGCGTGACGTGCCGATAGTCGATTTCCTGTATGTGGAAGCCACCACGCCGGGGTTTTACCGGATTCCGGCGGTCATGGCATGGCTGCACAAATCAGGCGTTCCGGCTGAACAGCGGTTTGAAATGCTGCTAGAGGCAACGGGTAAAAGGCAACAGGAAATGAAGGAGAAACGCTGATGGGTATTCCATTCCCGGCGACGCTCGCACGCGCAGCAAACGCAATGGCGCAGGCAATGCCTATGCCTGTTCCGGTCCCCACCGCCGCACCGTCTGCTGGTCCCGCAGGCAGCAGCGGCACTGGCGCGGGTGCAGACGGCGGATGGGGCGAACTGCCGCGTGACCGGAGCCGCGAACGTGAGAGGCCGTGCAAGTGTCCAGCAGAAAAAGGTACTAAAGCTCCTGTACCGTATGAAATGTCGGAGCTTTCAGCGAGGTATCAGTACTACGTAACTGGCTTTGCTCCAGGATGGGAATGGAACTTCAGTAACAAGGATTTTGATGGCTTCGAAAAGGCGAAATGCTTGTTGCAGGAAGCTAAGGCAAACTACGACTTTTTCTTTGACAATAGGGGAAAGCCAAAATTCTTTTTCTTCCATGGGAAAGGGCCTAAAAATACTGGAGAAGCCAAATCGAAGCCAGCGTATGACAGCATAGTGCATCAGGCGAAAGAGCAGAGCAATGTCGTTATTGCCAACCCACCAACTAGTTTGCGGTGGTACTTTATGCAGAAGAATTTCTTTCAATGGGCTACCGTAGAGTTTGGAAGCAAGGGGCTACCGATAACCACTGAACACAAAGAAATGTTGATAAAGGAAAGCGCCGAATCATGAACGGTCAAGATGAAGATGTTCTCGACATTGAATTGAGGCTTACGTTTCGCCTTAAGCAGTCTGCTTTGCCGCCCCCCTCTCAGCAAGGCGAAGACGTTTGGAGATTTGCGCAAATATTAAAGCGCGCCGGGCTTGACCTGAATCAATGGTTTGTTATGGGGGACCCGGATTTCCCTGCGTTCAACATCGCAGGACCATCCGATGCGCTTATTGAATCTGCATCCGCCGAGCCGAGAGCATCTTCTAGTAGTACTCATGTATGGAACGGGCTGGAGGGAAAAGGCGGTGCAGGCTTCGGCGCAACCTACGATTTGACATGGTTGTCAAAATTTGATTTCAGAGCGGACGGTTTCGATTGTTTACGTTCTTACGAGCGCGTCGCCGATCTGGTTGAAGGAGCACTAGGAATCTGGCCCGGCGTGCTGGTGCAAGTCGGTCCTTACGCGTACTCCACCACAGAGAAGGTTTTTCTCGACCGCCCTGGCGTTGGCTGGATGCTCTATCTGCCGCACGCTCTCGCGTGGGCCCAGGTGCCAGAAGCGCGTGCCCTTATCCCTGTCATGCGCGATGGCAAGCAGCAAGGCACGATCATCGTCAGCGTGACGGATGAAGTCTTTGATGTGAACAACCGGGAGCACGTCAAGGCGGCTAACGATATCGAAATCCGCCTCGCCGATCAGGACCTGTTGCCGCGTTTCGTTGATCTCTGAGTTCGGCTCGCTATCCCCGCTTCGGCGGGGCTTTTTCCTGCGAAAAGGCCCGCTACTGCGCGGGCCTTTTTCCGTTACGCCTGATTCCAGCGATTGGGCCTCAGGGCCGATCCACCACGATGCCACTTGCGCCGTTCTGCTGCGATCTTCTCCAGCAGTTGCAACACCTCTTCGCGCTTGCCGGCTTTATCCGCCCGTTCCATAGCGGCCCGATATTCGTCGGGCGTCGCCTCGACGCCATCACAGCACCGGTTCACCACCACGGTAAGCGCATCCATCGGCGGCCCGACATACCGGGCACGCAACGATGACATCGCATCATGCGTGAGTTGGGTCAGGTCGTCGGTCTGCAACACAGCGGCGCTGATTCTCAGCACAGGTTCCATCCACGCCAGCAATTCTGACGAATGCTGCTTTCGCACTTCGAGCGAGCGAAGATTGTCGTAGCAGCGCTTCCTGTTGTTATGGTCGAACGTGGCGGGCGCGAAACGATACGTGAACTCGGTTCGCGTCCATCCGAGGTATTCACGCACATGGGAGACATTTGCACCAAGCCTCATTTCCCTACCTCCAAAAGGCAAAAAAAAACCCGCACACAAAGGTGCGGGCATTACCACACACGTCGCGGCCCGAGGATGGGACCGCGACGCTTTACAACGCGATGCTATCCATCCAGGGTGGCTGCGGACGTGCGCGGGCGCTGCGCACCGGTCAGCACATCTCTCACTTCCGTTCTGCACCGGTATGTGCAGGAATGAAGCGGTCTTATGCTTGTGCTTGCAACTGAATCTCGCTTTTCCATCGATTTTTCTCCGGCGTTACAGGTGCGCGCGATGCGCGTTATCGTTTCGAGCCGCACGGTGTTCTGTTCGATCCGCAGAAGCGCCGGGCCGCGATGTATTTTTGATTTCAAGACCTCGGGGGCGCAGCAACTGCACAGGCTTGCAGGAAAGGACAAGCGCCAGTGTCTTTTGGGTCCGGTCGCGCAGCACGGGTAACGCTTCCATACCCTTGAAGGTCTTGGATGTACAGCCGAAGGCTTTGGCGCACTGGTCGATCGTCATGCGCCGGTACATTCGCCAGGCGGTAATCGGGGATCTGCCATCGATCAGGTGCGCCATCACGGCGTCGGGATACTCAGTGTCGTCGGGTGCAAATTGGGCCACATGGCCTTTTGGGGCAGGTACGGACTGGTAGGGTTTGGTGCAGGAGTCAGGTTGCGGGGTCAACTGCCCGGTCGTGCAGTCGTACACGTCCGCGAAGCGCTTCAGTGTCTCGACGCTGGGCACGTTATAGCCGCGTTCGTGCCAGAGAACCGTGCCGCGGGAGAGGCCCGCGAGTTCAGCGGCCTCAACGGGCGTAAGGTCCCGATAGAGTCTCCACGCCCGCAGGTTATAGTTGCCTTGCTCGATCAGTCGCGCAACCTCGTCGGGAATCGGCTCGACAAATACACGCGGAAAGAATACCTGCTGCTTCGCGGGGTGGCGGGGCGTCAGGGAGGCCGGTTCTTCCTGGCAGGACACCGCAGGAGCGCCTGATGACGTTTCCGACACCGTGGGGAACTCGACAGCTCGCGTTGCCTCCTGCATCAGCCGTTCTTCCGGCGTCAGAAACAGCCGTTCGGCGCGTTCACGTTTTGTCCGCGGTTCGGGGAGCGTGGGCCGGAACGGCGCATCGACCGAGACAGCAACATCGGGTACGCCTGTCAGCCCCGCGAGCGAACTGCGGTACGCGCCGCGTGGTGTTTTTTCTTCCAAAGCTGTCGCCTGTGCGCGTAGCGCGGCGTTCCTCAGTTCCACAAACTGGTCAAACAACCATATCGGCATTTCAACCCGCAGTCGTTTCCCTTCGTGATCGGTTATGAACTGGCAGGAAGACAGATCAAACCCGTAATTCATTTGTAACCCCCCGGAAAAATAGCGCGGTCATCCGGGCCGCGCGCGTTACCCATTCGGCTCGGCCTTACGCGTAAGCGCGTGCATCCGGTCTTCCCATGCGCGCGCGTCATCGACGGTAATGACCACCTTGCGACCGAGGTGAACCTCGCGCGGTCCCCGTCCTGTGTGTCGTAGTCGGTAATAGAACGACCGGCTCAGGTGATAGGCGCCGCAAAACTCGTCAATCGTGAAAACGCGACGCGAATCCGTGTCAATGACAGCCGGTTTGGAACCGTGCCGCGCGCCGGTCGTCGGAGGAACGGATGCCGGGTCAGTCTCCTCTTGCATGACATGTCTCCACCGTTCGAGTGTTGGATGTACAGCAACATATTTATAAATGCCGGGGGATGCCTGTGGACAAGTGCGTTTTTCTATCATCAGACCGAAACCGATTGCTTCAGCAGGCACAAAAAAAGCGCACGCTGTTGGGGCGTGCGCCTGGTTATTCAGAAAGCATAACGGAACTGCCTGCGAGGTCGTCCGTTCAGGTTACGGGCGTGATGCGGGCACGGGGGCGACCCCGCTGCGGCACGCTATGGAGCCATACAATCTGTCTCGTGGTGCCAAATCCTGCCCCCGCAACCAAAGCATTGTTGAAAGCCCGCATCGCGCAAGCCATGCGGGCTTTTTGACTTTCGGCGCTACGTTTTGCTTGTGGCGCTCGCTGCGTATGCTGCGAGCGTGAATAGATGCAACACGATTCGCGCGGGATCGAGGCCTCGAGCCCATCGTCACTCTCCTCCAATCGCCCACTGCACCGCCGCCTCGTCATGCAACGCGGCGGTATCGAAGCCGGGCAGCACTGAATCTTCCGGCTCGTGTTCGTCGCGAGGATCATGAAATCGGCGCCGCTGCGTTCGAGCTGGCGCGCGGCGTTGGCCATCCGTTCGCCGAGCGCGAGTCAGTATCCGAATCTTCGTTGACCGATGGGACGCAAGAATCATCCATCGCCCATATCCGATGTCTAAGCCGACGGCTAGCGTGGTCGTCCCAACGACCAGGAGTAGGTTTCAGATGTCATATGAACAGGATTCAGACAGCGTGCGAGTGGTGCTGAGCGCCCCGCAGCTGTCGGCCGTGCTGGCTCGCCACTCGATTAGCCCCACCGAAATGCTTTCCAACCGTCTGTGGGGCGGTTTGCAGGTTGTCGGCGGGGTGCTTGAAATGGCCGGAGCGGCAGCGCTGTGCGTGTTGCCCGAACCGACGATGGCAAGCAAGGCCGGGTGTGTAGTGTTCGGGGCGCATGGTTCGGACACGGCCGCGGCGGGCCTGCGTCAGGTCTGGACAGGGCGCGATACCGCCAGCTTGACTCAGCAGGGCACAGCGAAGCTGGCAGAGGCGATGCGGGTCAGCCCTGACATGGCAGACCAGATCGGCCTGTCTATCGAGATGGCCGTGCCGTTCGGCTTTGCTGGCTCGATCAAGGCTGCACGCGCGGCCAGCGTTAGGATGGGCCGGATCCATCTGCAAATGCACGAGGCGAAAGCGCTCAATCCAGGGCTCGGAGGGCACACGCTCCAGAAGCATGTTGGTAAGAACGAAGCATGGCTCAGGGAGCGGCTGAAACGCGAGTCCGGGCGAGACATCGTGTCGTCATTTACAAATCTCGAGCAGGCCGAACGTGCCATTTCTGAAGCAGTGGATGCCAATGCTGCAAGAATCAGGACGTGGGCGCATGGCAGTCTCAAGAGTCAAGTGCAACGTTTAGCTAATCCAGCCTTCTCTAACTCTTTAGCCATTGCTTCCTCGGGGGAGTCCCAGCCGAGCGTCTGGCGAGGCCGCCCGTTGAGCAATTTGGC